>JBGFRS010000004.1:0-166919 GCA_041694995.1 Pseudomonadota bacterium
CGAACCGTCGAAGCCACGTGGCGAAAGGTCGGCGAACTCCTCGACCTCTTCGCTCCAGCTGAATGCGCCAACTACCTCGCCAACTCAGGATATGCTTCCGTATGAAAACAGCAGGCTCTAGGATCGCCTCCTCGAAGCCTCGCTGAAGCGGGCGTTCACCGCGCGCTCATCGCCCGTCAGGCTGCCATCGCTTTCGTGAGATTGGCCGACACCTTGTCGAGGAAGCCGGTCGTCGACAGCCACTTCTGATCGGCACCGACGAGAAGGGCGAGGTCCTTCGTCATGTCCCCCGCCTCGACCGTCTCGATGCAGACGCGCTCGAGCGTATCGGCGAAGCGTTCGAGCTCGGGATTGTTGTCGAGCTTGGCGCGGTGCGCGAGGCCGCGCGTCCAGGCGAAGATCGAGGCGATCGAGTTGGTCGATGTCTCCTTGCCCTTCTGGTATTCGCGGTAGTGGCGGGTCACGGTGCCGTGCGCGGCCTCCGCCTCGACGATCTTGCCGTCCGGCGTCAGGAGCACGGACGTCATGAGGCCGAGAGAACCGAAGCCTTGGGCCACGGTGTCGGACTGCACATCACCATCGTAGTTCTTGCAGGCCCACACATAACCGCCCGACCATTTCAGGGCGGAGGCAACCATGTCGTCGATCAAGCGATGCTCGTAGACGAGTTTATGCTTGTCGAACTCCGCCTTGAACTCCGTCTCGAACACCTCCTGGAAGATGTCCTTGAAGCGCCCGTCATAGGCCTTGAGGATCGTGTTCTTGGTCGAGAGATAGACTGGGAAGTTGCGCGCAAGGCCGTAGTTGAAGGAGGCGCGCGCGAAATCGCGGATCGACTCGTCGAGATTGTACATCGCCATGGCGACACCACCACCCGGCGCCTTGAACACCTCCTTCTCGATGACAGTCCCGTCGTCTCCGACGAACTTGATCGTCAGCGTCCCTTTCCCGGGGAACTTGAAGTCGGTGGCGCGATACTGGTCGCCGAAGGCGTGGCGGCCGACCACGATCGGCCGTGTCCAGCCCGGCACGAGCCGAGGCACGTTCTGGCAGATGATCGGCTCGCGGAAGATGACGCCACCGAGGATGTTGCGGATCGTGCCGTTTGGCGACTTCCACATCTCCTTGAGGTTGAATTCCTTCACGCGCGCTTCGTCGGGTGTGATGGTGGCGCATTTGACGCCGACACCATGCTTCTTGATGGCGTTCGCCGCGTCGATCGTCACCTTGTCGTTGGTCGCGTCGCGATGCTCAATGCCGAGATCATAGTACTCGAGGTTCACATCGAGATAAGGGTGAATCAGTTTGTCTTTGATGTACTTCCAAATGATGCGCGTCATCTCGTCACCGTCGAGCTCAACGACGGTGCCGGTCACCTTGATCTTCTTCATGACGTGAATATCCCCTCGATCTCGCTTGGCTCCATCACCAGGCGCGCGAGCGGCGCTGCCAAAGTGCCCGGTGGCGGCGGGTCCATAGCACAGGCCGTTTCGGCGGGGCAGGGGACTTTCGGCGGGCTTTCGCTGCGACTTGCCGGAGCCTGGTCCCGGCGGTACCCCCGCATGCATGCTCTCAATCCGCGCTCCCAACGTCATTCTCGTGGAACCGCAACTCGGCGAGAACATCGGCATGGTCGCGCGCGCCATGGCGAATATGGGCTTGCAC
Organism: Pseudomonadota bacterium; assembly: GCA_041694995.1. GTDB lineage: Bacteria > Pseudomonadota > Alphaproteobacteria > Rhizobiales > UBA4765 > Raskinella. Next base: position 1,666 of record JBGFRS010000004.1, read on the forward strand.
GAGTTGCGACTGGTGAGCCCACGTGACGGCTGGCCATCCGAAAGCGCGGTTGCAACGGCCGCGGGCGCCGATTCCATCATCAGCGGTGCGCGGCTGTTCGACGGTGTCGAAGCGGCTGTTGCCGACTGCCATCTCGTCTATGCGACGACCGCCCGGCAGCATACACAAGCGAAGCGCGTGGTCGGTCCCCGCGAAGCCAGCGCGACGGCACGTCGGAGGATTGCGGCCGGACAGACGGTCGGCATTCTCTTCGGGCGTGAAAGGTTCGGCCTCACCAACGACGAAATCGCGCTGGCGAACGCGGTGCTCACGCTGCCCGTCAATCCGGACTTCCCATCCTTGAACATCGCGCAGGCCGTTCTCCTCGTCGGTTACGAGTGGCTTCTCTCCGATGGTGATGAAGGCGAACTTCTGCCCTACGTCACCGAGCTTGGCTCGCCGCCCGCCACGCGCGCAGAGGCAATCGGCCTCATGGAGCATTTCGAGCGCGAACTCGATGTCGCTGGGTTCTTCACGCCCGCGCACAAGAAGGACGTCATGGTTCGCAACCTGCGCAACATCCTGAACCGTCGCGACCTCACGGCGCAGGACGTGCGTACCTTGCACGGCGTTATCACGCAGCTCGTGCGCGGTCGTCGGGGCAGCAGCGACTCGCCCTAGGATCACAGTGTGAGCGGCGCACCGACCATTCTCGTGTTTGATTCAGGCTTTGGGGGCCTCACCGTCTTTCGTGAGATTGTGAAGCTTCGGCCAGACGCGGAGTACGTCTATGTGGCTGACGACGCGGCCTTTCCCTATGGAGCCTGGCGGGAGGACGCGCTGGTTGCACGCGTGCTCGCCGTGTTCGAGCGCATGGTCGCCGAGTTCCGGCCCGATCTGGCGGTGATCGCCTGCAACACGGCCTCCACGCTCGTGCTGCCGCCGTTGCGCGCGCGCTACCCCTTCCCCTTCGTCGGAACGGTCCCGGCGATCAAGCCGGCGGCGGAGGCGAGCCGCTCGCGCCTCGTCAGTGTTCTTGCGACGCCGGCGACCGTGAAGCGCGACTACACGCGCGACCTCGTGGCGCAATTCGCGGGCGGCTGCAAAGTGACCCTGGTCGGTGCGCCGCGCCTGGCGAGCTTGGCCGAGGCCGCGTTGCGCAGCGAGCCGATCAACGACGCCGAGATCGCGGCGGAGATCTCCCCCGCCTTCGTCGAGGCGGAGGACGGCCGACGTACCGACCACGTCGTCTTGGCCTGCACGCACTATCCATTGCTGTCCGAGGACATCGCCCGCCTCGCACCCTGGCCGGTAACGCTGGTCGATCCAGCGTCCGCGATCGCCCGGCGTGTCGTCGCGCTCCTCGGTCCCGCCACGTCGACACACCGTGGCCGCGACGCGGCGGCAGTCTTCACCGGCACGGTCCCGAATGGGGAGGGTGACCGTGCCGCCCTGATGCGGCTCGGCATCGGCTGCCTCCTTGCGATGCCAATAGAGGTCCCTGGCGTTTGACTGGCCCGGTGCATGCTCGCGGTTGTCACGTGTCCCGCAACTGCCATTGATTGTGGACCGTGGATATTGACACCTCCGGGGCCGGCCGCTACCACCCCGCCTCCCGTGCCGGACAGCCGGCGCGGACGCACCCGCGGCGGCCCGCCCGCCTGTCGGCCTCGAAAGAGGCAAAGGAGGGCGCGATCTCGAACCCCGAGACCGCGGGCAGGCGCAACAGCGCGGGCCCCGTCATTATTGGAGCCTGCGCATGTCCAAGCGTCACGAAGCCAAGTACAAGATCGACCGCCGCCTCGGTGCCAACATCTGGGGCCGGCCGAAGTCCCCGTTCAACGACCGCGAATACGGCCCGGGTCAGCACGGCCAGCGCCGCAAGGGCAAGACCTCCGACTTCGGCACCCAGCTCAAGGCCAAGCAGAAGCTGAAAGGCTGCTACGGCAATATTTCGGAGCGGCAGTTCCGCCGGTACTATCAGGAAGCGACCCGCATGAAGGGCGACTCCTCGGCGAACTTGATCGGGCTCCTGGAACGCCGCCTCGATGCCGTTGTCTACCGCGCCAAGTTCGTGCCGACCGTGTTTGCCGCACGTCAGTTCGTGAACCACGGCCACGTCAGGGTGAACGGCAAGCGCGTGAATATTGCCTCTTACCTGGTCAAGGTCGGCGACGTTATCGAGGTGAAGGACTCCTCGAAGCAGCTCGCCTCGGTGCTCGAAGCCACGCAACTGTCCGAGCGCGACGTGCCGGACTACATCGCCGCGGATCACAGCAAGATGGTCGCGACCTTCACCCGTGTGCCGGTGCTGGGCGACGTGCCTTACGCCACGCAGATGGAGCCGAACCTGGTTGTCGAGTACTACTCGCGCTGATCCACAGGTTCTGCACAGCTTGTCCACGGGCTGTGCACGAGATTCTTCCCGAGGTTCTCCACAGCCGCTCCACAGGGGCGGCCGTTGGCGTTCAGACGACCACCTGATCGAGTGGCCGGCGCGCCGCGTGCGGCATGGGTGGGTCGTTTTCGCGCGGGACGCCGAAGCGCATCAGAAGCTGCGGCGTCCGTCCTGATGTGATCAGGTCCGCGAGCTTCGGCCGCAACGACGGCACCTCGATCGGTTGGTTGAGATAGGACATCACGAGGCCGTGTCGCGTGGCGGCTAGAGAGAGAGCGGCGAGTGCACGGCCGGTCATCACCCAGTCGGTTGCTCGATCCTCCACGGTGGACAGGATGCTGAGCAATGGCGAGTGCTCGGCGAGTTCGCGGTCCTTCGCAGCGCGCCCCTTGCCAACGTCGAAAGTGCGCAGGACGAAGGCCATGATGGGGTAGAACTCGTCGACCATGGCGGATTTCGCGAAGGAGATGCCGTCGCCCATGCGCCGTGGGTGCACCCACTGCGCCAGTTCGCGCCGGAAGCTCGGATCGGCGAGTTGGATGCGATCGCCCTCGGCGATCATGTCGGCGAGCGCGTGGCGAGTTGCGTCGTCGCAGACGAAGTTCACCCCGATACCGAAGGCCTGTGCCGCGGCGCGCATCTCTTCCTGCACGTCGGCTGGGATCGGCTCGGCGGCAAAGGCGCGCCGGTCGGTGACGCGCGACACGATCGCGTCGCGCAGGGCGAGATCGGCTTCCGTCGGCTCGACCTCGGCTGCAAGCCGTATGCGCGCGAGTCTATCGGGATCGCTGGAAGGGGAGAGGTCCACGTCGCAGGTGAAGCCGTGCGCGCGCGCGGCAATCACCAGCATCTCGACAGCCGCGCCACAGGACATGATGAGTTCGCGGTCATGCGGATCGGAGACCGGGAGCGCGCGTGTCCGGTCCGCCAATACGTCCACGTGATCGTCGTGTAGGGCGAACAGCCAGGGCTGCGTGTTGTGGCTCGAGGGCGCCAGGATCGCGTAGCGTAGCAGGAAGTGCAACCGCTCGCGCGCGTTGCCGGTACGCGGGAAATCGACCGGATCGATGATCCAATGCGGATCCGCCATGCCCTGCTCTCCTCCTGCGGAGATCGTGACGACCAAACCATGTATTCGATGAAGGCGCCCTCGTGCGGGTGCAGCGGTCAAGCCGCCTTGGCGACACCTTTCTCGGCGAGAAGCGCCTGCAGCTCGCCCGACTGATACATCTCGCGCACGATGTCGCAGCCACCGATGAACTCACCTTTGACGTAGAGCTGCGGGATGGTCGGCCAGTTCGTGTAGGCTTTGATGCCCTCGCGGACCGCCATGTCATCGAGCACGTTGATGCCCTTGTAGGTGACGCCGAGCTTGTCGAGGATGAAGGCAACCTGGCCGGAAAAGCCGCACATCGGCATCTGCGGCGTGCCCTTCATGAAGAGCACCACGTCGTTGCCCTTCACTTCAGCGTCGATCTTGGCGTGAACGTCGGTCATCGTGGCCTCCTGCGGGGTTCAAGGCCCCGGTGATGTTCATCAATCTAAGGCGCGCTCGTTGTCAGCGCCAGGGCATGCAGCGCACCGCCCATGTTACCTTTCAGCGCGGCATAGACCATCTGGTGCTGCTGCACGCGCGACTTGCCGCGGAACGCTTCGGTGACGACCGTTGCCGCATAGTGGTCGCCGTCCCCGGCAAGGTCGCGGATTTCGACGCGCGCGTCGGGAAAAGAAGCCTTGATCAAGCGTTCGATCTCGTCCACGGCCATGGGCATCGCAGCGGTCCCTAGAGTTCCCCCGCCATGAAAGCGGGGAGCCATCCCTCGTGTAAATCCTTCAATTCCCTTACCAATATGGGTTCCTCGCCCGACAGGGTCAATTCCGCGCCCCCCGTTGTCCCAAGGCGCGCAGCCGGCACGGCCATTGCGCGCGCCTCGTCGAGGATCGCCTCCGCCGCCTCACGCGGCGCGGTCACCACATAGCGCCCCTGGTCCTCGCCGAACCAAGCGGCATGTGCCGGCTGGCCGCGCGGCTCCGCATCGAGCCGCGCGCCGATGCCGGAGGCCATCGCCATCTCCGCGACGGCGACGAGGAGCCCGCCGTCGGAGCAGTCGTGGCAGGCAGTCACGCGGCCATTCCGGATCAAGGCGCGCACGAAGTCGCCGTTTCGCTTCTCGGCGATCAGGTCGATGGGGGGCGGCGCCCCATCCTCGCGCCCCTCGATCTCGCGCAGATAGAGCGATTGGCCGAGCCAGCCGACCGTGGCGCCGATCAGAACGATCTCTTCGCCTTCTGCCGTGAAGGCCAGCGTCGCCATGCGTGTCCAGTCGGGTATCACGCCGACACCGCCGATCGCGGGCGTCGGCAAGATCGCGCGCCCATTGGTCTCATTGTAGAGCGAGACGTTGCCGGACACGACCGGGAAGTCGAGCGCGCGGCAGGCTTCTGCGATACCTTTGATCGCACCGACCAGCTGCCCCATGATTTCCGGGCGTTCCGGCGAGCCGAAGTTGAGGTTGTCGGTGATCGCGAGCGGTGTCGCGCCCACCGCGGTCAGGTTGCGCCAGGCCTCGGCAACCGCCTGCCGTCCGCCCATGATCGGATCGGCCTCGCAGTAGCGCGGAGTGACGTCGCAGGTAAGCGCCAGCGCCTTGGACCCGTCGTGAACGCGCACGACCGCGGCATCGCCGCCGGGCTTCTGCACGGTGTTGCCCAGGATCACGTGGTCGTATTGCTCCCACACCCAGCGGCGCGAAGCGAGGTCGGGGCAGGCGATCAAGGTCTTCAGCGCTGCGCCCAGGGAAGCGGGGGCTGGCACGTGACGCGGAATGACGATGCGCGCGCGCTCCTTGCGCCGCCAGGGCCGGTCATAGACGGGAGCTTCGTCGCCGAGCTCCTTGATCGGCAGATCGGCGTACACCTCACCCCGGAACCTGACGACGAAACGCAGCGTGTCGGTCGTGCGCCCGACGACGGCGAAATCGAGCCCGTACTTGCGGAAGATCGCCGCCGCTTCCGTCTCCTTTTCGGGACGGAGCACCATGAGCATTCGTTCCTGGCTCTCCGACAGCATCATCTCGTAGGGGGTCATGTCGGCTTCGCGGCAGGGAACCGCGTCGAGGTCGATCTCGACGCCCAGGTCGCCCTTCGCGCCCATCTCGACCGCCGAGCAGGTGAGCCCCGCCGCGCCCATGTCCTGGATGGCGATGACGCAATCGGCGGCCATGATCTCGAGGCAGGCTTCGAGCAGCAGCTTCTCGGCGAAGGGATCGCCGACTTGCACGGTTGGGCGCTTCTCCTCCGTGCCCTCACCGAACTCGGCCGAGGCCATGGTCGCGCCGTGGATGCCGTCTCGCCCGGTCTTCGAGCCGAGATAGACGATGGGCAATCCCGGCGCGGTCGCCTTCGCGTAGAAGATCGCGTCCGACCTCGCGAGCCCGACAGCCATGGCGTTGACGAGGCAATTGCCGTCATAGGCGTGATGGAAGTTCACCTCGCCGCCGACGGTCGGTACTCCGAAGGCGTTGCCGTAGCCGCCGATGCCGTGGACGACGCCCGAAACGAGGTGGCGGGTCTTCGGATGGCCGGGGGCGCCGAAGCGCAGCGCGTTCAACATCGCGATCGGCCGCGCGCCCATGGTGAACACGTCACGCAGAATGCCGCCCACGCCCGTCGCGGCGCCCTGATACGGCTCGATGTAGGAGGGGTGGTTGTGGCTCTCCATCTTGAAGACGACCGCATCGCCGTCGCCGATGTCGATCACGCCCGCGTTCTCGCCGGGCCCCTGAATGACCCAAGGCGCCTTGGTCGGCAGCGTGCGCAGATGGATGCGCGAGGACTTGTACGAGCAGTGCTCGTTCCACATCGCCGAGACGATGCCGAGCTCCGTCAGCGTCGGCGTACGCCCGATCAAATCGACGAGGCGCTGGTACTCGTCGGGCTTCAGGCCGTGCTCGGCGATGAGTTCGGGCGTTATGGGCGTGTCGTTTGGAATCACGTCACCGCCTCCAACGCATCAGCCAAGCTTCGGAACAGTCCCAGCCCATCCGTCGAGCCATGCCCCGGTTCGATCGCGTTCTCCGGGTGCGGCATCATGCCCAGCACGTTGCCGCGCGCGTTGAGGACACCGGCGATGGCGTTGGCCGCTCCATTGACGTTCGCGCGTTCGTCGCGCGCTCCGGAGGGGTCGACGTAGCGAAACAGCACGCGCCCCTCGCTTTCGAGGCGTGCGAGCGTCTCGGCGTCCGCCGTGTAGTTCCCCTCGCCATGCGCCACGGGCACGCGGATCACGTCGCCTGCGTTGTAGGCGCGTGTGAAGGGGGTATCGGAGCGCTCGACCTTCAGGTGCACGTCCCGGCACAGGAAGGCGAGGCCGCGGTTGCGCACGAGCACGCCGGGCAGCAACCCCGCTTCACACAGGATTTGAAAGCCGTTGCAGATGCCGAGCACGAGGCCGCCACCCTCGCCGTGCGCGCGCACGGCGGCCATGATCGGCAAGCGCGCGGCGATGGCGCCGCAGCGCAGATAATCGCCATAGGAGAAGCCTCCCGGCAGGCAGACGAGATCGGTTCCCGCTGGCAGCGCGGTCTCAGCGTGCCAGAGCATTGTCGGAGACGCGCCGGTTGCAAGTCGCAGCGCGCGGGCGAGGTCGCGCTCGCGGTTCGAGCCGGGGAAAACGATAACGGCAGCCTTCATGTGTCTCACCGTCCGCGGAAGGTCATCGCGTCGAGAAACGCATCGAGCGCGCGGCGGGTATAGGCTGCATCCGACGATGTCGCCTGCACACGCACGGCGGTTCCATCGAGATAGACGATCGCGAGTGCGATCGGCGCTGGTCCGCCGGGTCCGCTAGCAGTGAAGCGGCCGCGTATGGCGGGCAGTCCTTTGACCGTCGCGGTGACCAGGCGCGGCGGCGTGCGATCCGTGGTGGACGGCGCAATCTGTCGCGGCAACTCCTCGTTCGCGAGGCGGCGGAGGCTGGCGGCATCGGGCCGGCGCGCAGGCCCCGCGACCTGTTCGATCGTGACGGCAGTGGCGCGCGGGCACAGCGAATGGCTGCACACATAGGTGGTCGCAGGCGATGCGCCGAAGCCGAAGCCCGCTTCGCGGACGGTCCACAGCCGCCGATCGGGGTTGCCGACGGCGAAGGCGCGGTCCTGGGCAAGGGCAGGGGCAGCCGCGGCGAGGCAGAGAGACATGGCCAAGAGGCGATGGAAGAGCACCGTCGTCATCCGACAATCTCGACGCGATAGTTCTCGATGACCGTGTTGGCCAGGAGCCGCTCGCACATTTGCGCGAGCGTCGCTTCCGCCGAAGCGGGGTCGGTCGCGGAGATCTCGACGTCGAACACCTTGCCTTGCCGGACGCTTTCGACGCCGGCAAAGCCGAGCGAGCCAAGCGCCCCCTCGATCGCCTTTCCTTGCGGGTCGAGAACGCCTGACTTCAAGGTGACCGTCACGCGCGCCTTCATCGTCACCCCCGAGTCGTCTGCCTGCGGTCGGGTCTAGACGGAGCGCAGTGGTCGATCAACGGGCGGGTGGTGCGCCGAGCCGGTTTCCGAGAATGGCGGCACGGACAAACTGATCACGAGGGGCGCGCGCATGCCTTGCGCGGCCGCAGCGGCGATACCTGCGAGTGCGAGCGCCGCGAGGAGACCCGTCCTTGCCGCGCTACGTACCCTCATTGCACCAGAACGGGCCCGGTCGGCCGCTCGTTCTCGCTCATAATGCCGAGGCGGCGCGCCACTTCCGTGTACCCGGCGATGAGGTCGCCGAGGTCCTTGCGGAAGATATCCTTGTCGAGCTTGGCTCCGGTCTTCATATCCCAGAGGCGGCAGGTGTCCGGTGAGATCTCGTCGGCGACGACGATGCGCATCATGTCGCCTTCCCAGAGGCGTCCGAACTCGAGCTTGAAATCGACGAGGCGGATGCCGGCACCCAAAAAGAGGCCGACGAGGAAATCATTCACGCGAATGGCCAGGGCCATGATGTCGTCGATCTCCTGCGGCGTCGCCCAGCCAAAGGCCGTGATATGCTCCTCCGAAACCATCGGGTCGCCGAGCTGATCATTCTTGTAATAGAACTCGATGATCGAGCGCGGCAGTTGTGCGCCTTCGTCGAGCCCGAGCTTGGCGACGAGCGATCCCGCCGCCACGTTCCGCACGACGACTTCGAGGGGAATGATCTCCACTTCGCGGATAAGCTGCTCACGCATGTTCAGCCGTCGGACGAAATGCGTCGGCACGCCGATCTGGTTCAGTTGCGAGAAAATATATTCCGAGATGCGGTTGTTGAGGACGCCTTTGCCGTCGATGATCTGATGCTTTTTCGCATTGAACGCGGTCGCGTCGTCCTTGAAGTGCTGGATGAGCGTGCCCGGCTCGGACCCCTCATAGAGGATCTTGGCCTTGCCTTCGTAGATGCGCCGGCGGCGATTCATGGGAATATACCGAGGTTTGAGGAAGTCCATTCGGGGCGCTGGGCTCCTGCGGTGGGTGCAGCGGCGCTCGACGAGGATCGAGTCACCACGATTCGGGGGCCGAAACGACGATGATCTGGTCGGACCCTAGACGATATTGCAGGCGCGAACAACGCAACCGGGCCGTGCGTTCAGCCTATTTCGAGACTCGACGGCAGGTCGCATTGATTTAACGACGACCCGCGCATATGCAAGCTTCGAGATGACAGTTCGGCCGCGCCGGAGAAGAGGGTCATGACAACGTTCAACGACCGCGAGGACGCTTTCGAAAAGAAGTTTGCGCATGATGAGGAGTTGCGCTTCAAGGCCATGGCCCGCCGCAACAAAATGCTGGGCCTCTGGGCAGCGGAGAAGCTCGGCAAATCGGGCGCGCAGGCCGAGGATTACGCAAAATCCGTCGTGTTTGCGGACTTCGAAGAGCAAGGCGACGAAGACGTCTTTCGCAAGGTGAGGAAGGACTTCGACGACGCCGGGGTCAACCAGTCCGACCACCAGATCCGCCGCACGATGGAGGAGCTGATGGCGAAGGCTGTTGCCGAGATCAAGACGAGCGGCTGAGAGCGTCGTTCAGCTCAGCTTCGCTGGAGCCGATAGCTCCTTCAGAAAGCCGGCGAAGCGCATGATCCCTTCAGGCCACGGCCCATGGCCTGAGGCCTCGTTGATGTGAGCAACCTCGCCGGCGTCGACGAGCCGCGATCCCCACGCGACCGCCAGGGTCGTTGCCGCGTCGAAGGTGCACGCAAGATCGTTTCGGCTTGCGACCAGCACGCTTGCAAAAGGCAGGCATTCCGTAGGGTAAGGTGCGAATGAGGCAAGCGCCGGTTCGCCAGCCGCAAAGGCCTCGGACGGCGGTGCAACCAGAAAGGCACCGATGACCCGGTGCGGGGACAACCGCCCGGCGGCATGTACAACCGTGGCTACCCCAATGGAATGGGCGAGTAGGACCACGGGCCGTGTCGCCGCATTGGCCGCTGCAATAACATTCCCGACCCAAGCGCTGCGGTCGGGGTTCTCCCAATCGGGCTGCCCGACGCGCCGGGCGGTCGACAGCTTGTCCTGCCAGCGCGTCTGCCAGTGCTCGGGCCCCGAATTGCCCCAACCGGGGACGACAAGGATATCGACATCCGTCGAGCGCATCAGCGGGGGACCTCGTGCGTTCGAGCCATGAAGCGGTCAGCCCGCTTCCCAATATCATTGAAGTCTGCATAGGCAACCACGCGGTGGATGTACTCCCGGTCCCGTTCGTATTCGCCGAAAGGCGCGACGGGCCAGACCCACGTCTCGTCGGGTTTCGGCAGCGTTTGACCACATAGCAGGTCGACCGTCTCGGTGACGCGCCCCGATTGGTCGCGCTCGGTCATTTCGACATCGGTGAGGAGCACGACGCGGCCTCGGAAGCGCCGAAGGTCGTCGAGGTGCCACGCCACGATGCGCGCCAGCAGATCAGGGGGTAAGGCCGCGGCCCGTTTCTTGTGGCCTTCCAGCCAGTTCTCTGGGGCGAGCGGCAGCTGCGACAGAACGTTGGCGGAGACGACGAGATCGATTCGCGGGTCGGCAATATGCCGTGCCAGTGGGTCGCTGCGGCCGTCCGCGCGGCCGAGCACCCAGGCCGCGCACCCGGTTAGATCCATGGTCTCGAACGTGATGTTCGCAACATCGGCCAAGGCGCGCTTCACGCTCGGCATGTGAAAGGCGTCGACCAGGACGACGCGTTCGAACCGGCCTGCCATCTCGCGCACGGGCACGTCGAGACACATGCCCGAACCGAGAACAAGCGCCGTCCGATACGCTGAGAGCTTCTTCATTGCGCGACCTACGATCGCGTGGCAGCGCGCTTCGTGCTCTGCCCAATCCTTCCGCCGTCGCCGGGCGTGCGACCACAACGCGACGGCGTCGCCGACGAGTCCGATGCCGCGAATGTCGCGAGGGGCGATCGGGAGGTGCTTGAGAAGGAGCTTGGTGAACATGGTGCCGAACACGGGGATGGCCGGCCTCTCATGCCCGCCCGAACACGCGGTCGAAGATCGTGTCGACGTGTTTCAGGTGAAAACCGAGGTCGAAGCACGATTGTAGTTCATCTTCTGAGAGATAGCGCCGCACTTCCGCGTCCTTCAACAACAGGGTGAGGAAGTCGCCTTCGCTGCGCCAGACCGGCATGGCGTTGCGCTGAACGAGGCGATAGGCATCCTCGCGCGGGCAGCCCGCCTGCGTGAGCGCGAGGAGAACGCGCTGCGAGTGGACGAGGCCGCCCAGGCGATCGAGATTCCGGCGCATTGCGTCCGGGTACACGACGAGCTTGTCGATCACCTGCGTCAGTCGATGCAATGCGAAGTCGAGCGTCACCGTCGCGTCAGGGGCGATCATGCGCTCGACGGAGGAGTGGGAGATGTCGCGCTCGTGCCACAGGACGACGTTCTCCATGGCCGGCGTGACGTAGGCGCGCACCATGCGCGCAAGCCCTGTCAGGTTCTCGGTCAAGACCGGATTACGCTTGTGCGGCATCGCGGAGGAGCCTTTCTGCCCTTCCGCGAAGAACTCTTCTGCTTCGAGCACTTCGGTGCGCTGGAGATGCCGGATCTCGGTCGCGAGGCGCTCGACCGAAGAGGCGACGACACCGAGCGTTGCGAAGAACATGGCGTGCCGATCGCGCGGGATGACCTGCGTCGAAACGGGCTCCGGCGTCAGCCCCATCTTCGCCGCAACATGCGCTTCAACGCGCGGGTCGATCTGCGCGAACGTTCCGACGGCGCCGGAGATGGCGCAGGTCGCGATTTCGGCGCGCGCCGCAATCAGTCGCGCGCGCGCGCGCTGGAATTCGGCGTGAAACGTCGCGAGCTTGATGCCGAACGTCGTCGGTTCGGCGTGGATGCCGTGGCTACGGCCGATGGTCGGCGTCATCTTGTGCTCGAAGGCGCGCCGTTCGAGCGCAGCGAGCAAGGCGTCGACATCAGCGACCAGGATGTCGGCGGCCCGCGCGAGCTGCACGGCGAGACAGGTGTCGAGCACATCCGATGACGTCATGCCCTGATGTAGGAATCGCGCCTCCTCACCAACGATCTCCGCAACGTGGGTCAAGAACGCGATCACGTCGTGTTTGACCTCGCGCTCGATCGCATCGATGCTCGCGACATCAAAGCGCGCGTTCTTGCCCCGCGCCCAGATGGCCTCGGCAGCGCTCTTCGGCACGACGCCGAGTTCGGCGAGCGCGTCGGTTGCGTGCGCTTCGATCTCGAACCAGATGCCGAAACGAGTTTCGGCCGACCAAAGACCAGCCATCTCGGGGCGCGAATAGCGGGGGATCATGACGATCTCCTTGTCGTGGGTTTCGGCGTAGCAGGCGCACCCGCCGGCCTCAATCCGGCGATGACGGCGAACGCGATGAGGGCGGCGAGACCCCAGGGCCACAGCAGGCGGAGTCCGAAGACGCCGAAATAGAACGCGCCTTGCGCGGCGGTGAATGCAAATTGAAGAAATCCGACACGCGTCCACACCGGGTCATTGTCGGCAAATACCGAGACATAGTGGTGCAGGCCGAAGATGGTGCCGAGGATCGCCAGGGCGAGCGCGGCCGTAAGCGTGCCGACTAGGAGCATCCGTGCCATGAGGTTATGTCGGACAAAGCAGTCGACGAACCATTGTGCCGGAACCGCCGCGGTGAACAGCCCAAATGCAAACAACATCGCGCGCGTAAGGGCATTCCCGTCCACCGGGAAGTCGTCGGCCATTGCACGAAGGGTGACGGCAGCCGCAGTTCCGCTGGCGAGGAGGGCGGCGAGCGCGACTCGCCGCAGCATGCTCATCGCGCCACGTGCTCGGCAGCGCTGCGGATCGCGGCGATGTTGCGCGCGTAGCCGGCCGGCCCTCCTGTGAACACGGCCGAGCCCGCAACCAGCACATTGGCGCCGGCCTTCACCACACGCGGTGCGATCTCGGCGGTGATGCCGCCGTCGACCTCGATGTCGATCGGCCGGTTCCCGACGAGTGCCTTCACTTTCGCGATCGTATCCAGGCTGCCGTCGATGAAGCTCTGCCCGCCGAAGCCCGGATTGACCGACATGATCAGCACGAGGTCGACGAGATCGAGAACGGTCTCGATGCTCGCGGCGGGCGTGCCCGGGTTGAGCACGACACCCGCCCTCTTGCCGAACGAGCGGATGAGGCCGAGCGTGCGATGGAGATGCGGTCCGGTCTCGACATGGGCAGCGATCAGATCGGCGCCCGCCGCAGCGAAGGCCGGCACGTAAGGGTCGACGGGCGCGATCATCAGATGCACGTCGAAGACCTTCTTCGAGTGCGGGCGCAGCGCTCTCACCACGTCCGCCCCGAAGGAGATGTTCGGTACGAAATGCCCGTCCATCACGTCGAGATGGATCCAGTCGGCGCCCGCCGCGTCGACGGCGGCGACCTCCGCGCCGAGGGCTGCGAAGTCGGCGGCGAGGATGGACGGGGCGATCACGATCGGGCGCGGCATGGCCTCCGCGTAGCATGCGGAATGCGAGTCGGGGGAGGGGGGCAGCAGCTCACCTTTTCCAACGCCGCGCCGCCCAGCCGACCAAGATCGGCGCGAGATAGACCGGAAACTGCGCCATTGCGAAGTAGGCGAGCGTCGTGTCCGGCAGGTCGGTGCCGAGGGCCGCGACGAGCACCCCCATGTTGCGGTGACCGGCTGAGAGGCCGGCGGTTAGGGACGCATCGACTCCGAGCCCCTGGCATAGCGCGACCGTCACCCACGTCATCGCGAGCGCCAAGCCGAACACGATCATGAGGATTTTCAGAAGCCCGAGTGGGTCCGAGAACAGGCGCCACAATGCGACGTCCATGATCGCTGCCGCAAACACGAAGAGGAGGAGCATCGTGCAGCCGTCGAGCGATCGCGCGCGTCGCTCGAGGCGCTCTGCCCCGATCAAGCGCCGCAGCACCGTGGCGACGACGACGGCCCCACCGACGATGAAGGCCAGGCGCAAGGCGAGCGCGACCACGTCGATCGGTACCGCCGCACCCGCCACATGGCTGGTCGCCAGCGGGGAGGCGAGTGGGGTGACCGCCATGGCGGCAAGCAGCAGCGCCAGCCCGAACGGCGCGTCGAGCCCGAGGAGGGCGGCATAGGCGGCCGATGTCATGGTCGGCGGCGCCGCCACCTGCAACGCGATGCCGAGGACAAGTCCGGGGTCTTGAAATCCCGCGAAGAGCACCAAGGGGGCGATGAGCACCGGGGTCAGCGCCATCATCCACGCCGTCACCAGCAAGGCCGGCAGAGGTCGCTTCGCGATCGCCGCGAGGGCTTCCGGGCGCACGCGCAGGAATGCGATCACGAGCATGCCGATGATGGCGTGTGCGAGGTAGGGCCGAAAGACCGGACCCAGGAAGGGCATGGCGATGCCGAGCGTGAACATGGCCGCGACGCCGCGCGAGCCGAGGCCGCCCAGCCATGCAAGGCCATCGAGGAGCTTGAGCCAGAGGGCTGCCATCCCTAGGTTGCGCCCTCCCGCGCGCGCCGCACTGTCTCAGAGTTCTCCGCCATGAGCGATACCCGTTTCGATGTCCTGGTTCTCGGCGCCGGCATGGTCGGCACGGCCACGGCCGCCCATTTGGCCTTGAAAGGCGTCAAGGTGGCGCTGGTCGACAAGCAGGCGCCGGGTGAGGGCACCTCCTACGGCAATGCCGGCGTCATCGACAGCTCCGCCTTCGTCGCCTCTGTCATGCCGCGAGATCTCGTCACGCTCGTGCGCCAGGGGCTGGGCCTCACGCCGCATGTGCGCGTTGATCCGTTCTTCGTGCCGCGCATCGCCGGGTGGCTGTGGCGGTACTGGCGCGAATCCGCGCCCGATCGCGTGATGGCGACCGCGGCGCGGCTGGCGCCGCTCGCCTCGCACGCGGTCGCCGAGCATCGCCGGCTCGCCGAAGATGCGGGCGCATCCGCACTGTTGCGCGACACGGGATGGATGCATCTCTACCGCTCAGATGCGGGCTTCCGCGCCGATGCGGGCGACCGCGACCTCATGCGCCGTTATGGTGTTGCCGTTGAGGAACTCGACGGCGCCGGCGTTGCGGCGCTCGAGCCGCATCTGTCGATTTCCGTCCCGAAGGCGGTCTGGATCCGCGATTCCTTTTCAACCTCTGATCCTGGCGCTCTGACCAAGGCCTACGCCGCATTGATGGAGTCGCGCGGCGGACGGCTTCTGCGCGCCGATGCTCTGGCGCTCGTGAAGCGCGCCGAAGAGTATGCCCTCGCAACTGCGGAGGGCCCGGTGTTCGCCGACCAGGTCGTGGTCGCGCTTGGGCCTTGGGCGCCCGACCTTCTCAAGGGCTTCGGCATCGAGGTGCCGATCGCGATCAAGCGCGGTTACCACATGCACTACACGGCGAAGGGCAATGCGACCCTGTCGCGCCCGATCGTCGACGTCGAGAACGGTTACTGCCTCACGCCCATGATGAAGGGCATCCGTCTCACCACGGGCGCAGAGTTCGCCGATCGCGACGCGCCGCCGAACCCGGCGCAGGTCGACCACGCCGAAACCTTCGCGCGCGGCCTCTTCCCCCTCGATCAGCGCGCCGAACCGACCCCGTGGATGGGGCGGCGTCCGAACACGCCGGACGGCGTGCCGATCATCGGACCGGCACCACGGCAGTCCGGCATGTGGCTTGCGGTCGGCCACGGCCATTGGGGCCTAGGGTTAGGTGCGGTGACGGGCCGGCTCGTCTCGGAACTCGTCACCGGCGCCACGCCGCTTGTCGATCCACGGCCGCTCGGCATCGAGCGGTTCGGGTGAGTGCGTTCGTCGCGCTCCGTCGGTGGTGGGGCGGTCGCGGCTCTCCGCGTCGGAGTGCCGGCGCGGTGCCGAAGATCCGCACGATGGCGGTCATGCTGAAGTCCGGACGGCGTTATTCTGCAACCGCTCGCGCCGTTGTGCATGGCGCTGCGGTGTCGCAGGCGCTACCGAGGGGGTCTACCCTGTGCGATTAACCCGTTGGGAAACAAGACGAGAGGCGCGAGCCGCCGATGGAAGTCAGTGCCCTTCTTGCCTTCGTTGCTGGCGTGCTCTCGTTTCTGAGCCCGTGTGTGCTGCCTCTGGTGCCGCCGTATCTGTGCTATCTTGCCGGAACGACGCTGGATGAGATGGCAGCGTCGGAGTCGACGGCAAGGCCCGCCCGGTGGCGCGTGCTGCTGACGGCCGCTTTGTTCGTTCTCGGCTTCTCGACGGTCTTCATCACGCTCGGCGCAACAGCGTCATTCCTCGGCCAGCTGATCTTCCAGACCCGCGTCGGCTTCTTCGGTCTCGTCACGCCGTCAATTCCGCTTCTGACCGTGCTCGGATGGGTGGCGGGCGTCGCGATCATCGTCATGGGCCTGCACTTTCTCGGGCTCTTTCGGATTGCTTTGCTCTATCGAGAGGCGCGGTTTCAGACCACCGGCGGAGCCAGCTCATGGGGGGCCTTCGTCATGGGTCTCGCCTTTGCTTTCGGGTGGACGCCGTGCATTGGTCCCATTCTCGCCGCGATCCTGGCAGTGGCGGCCTCTGAGCAGACCGTGACGCGGGGCATCGGACTGCTCGCCATCTATTCCGCCGGACTCGGTGTGCCCTTCCTCATATCGGCGCTGGCGATCGGGCCGTTCCTCGCTGCATCCAAGCGCTTCCGCCGACATCTGCCGATGGTCGAAAAGGCCATGGGCGTGCTCTTGATTGTCACCGGCGTCTTGTTCTTGACGGGGGCGATCACGACGGTGTCCTTCTGGATGCTCGAGAACCTTCCGAACTTGTATCAGTTTGAGGAGCGCCTCATGCGTGGCGGATCGGGGGCCTGAGCGGGGCAGGGATGACGCATTGGTTGACCAGCATCGAAGCGCTCGAAGCAGGCGCCACTCTTCAGGGCATCGAGTCGTGCTTCGATGGCGAAGCGTATGACGCGGCACTCCCTGGCCGGGCCGCAACGACCCTATACTGAAGCGACATCGTGAGGACGTACATCATGCCGCCGTGACGCCGCGCTGCGCGGTGTCTGCCACCGAGTGAATTGCCGATCACCTTGGCGCCGCCGCAGCGTCGTCCGCGCGCGACGCACAGGCGCTCGAAGACGAGAAGGTGCAAGCGGTGTCGTGACCTGGTTGATGGAGGCTCTTGTGGCCGCCGCCGTGTTCGTGCTTGGGGCTGCGACGATGCCGCTTGCGGCGCATGTCATCACCCCGCTCGCGCATTGCAGCTTCAGGCATAACGAAGACCCCGCTCCGGCGAACGGAGCGGGGCCAACTGGAAGTGTCAGGTTCGATCAGAGCTCGATGTAGTCGCCGTTCCGCCAGACGTAGAGGATATAGTCCGCCTTGGTCAGATCGCCCTTGGCATCCCAGGCGAGTGGGCCGAGCACGGTCTGCACCGGTTGGCCGTTGCGCATGCGCTGGGCGATGCGGCGCGGGTCGTTCGACGAGATCTCGCGCGCGACCTTGGCGTAGGCTTCGAGAGCCGCGTACGAATAGAGCGTGTACGCTTCCGGATCGAAGCCGGCGGCGCGGAACTTGGCCACGGTCGCGGCCGCCGCCGGGTTCTTGCGCGGATCGGGGTTGTAAGTCATCAGCGTGCCTTCGGCGCCCGGCCCCGCAACGGTCCAGAACTCCTTGGTCGTGATGCCGTCGCCCGAGATCATCACGGTCTGCATGCCCTGGTTGCGCATCTGGCGGATGATCAGGCCGGCTTCCGTGTGCAGGCCGCCGAAGAAGATGATTTCGACGTTCGCGGCACGCATGCGGCTCACGAGCGCCGAGAAGTCACGCTCACCGGTGGTGATGCCTTCATACATCACCTCCTGCATGCCGCCGCGGTTCATCGTCTGCTTGGTGAAATCCGCAAGACCCTGGCCGTAAGGCGTGCGGTCGTGGACGATGGCGACGCGTGCTTGACGCCGGTTGCGCAGGATCCAATCGCCCGCGACCTGGCCCTGCTGGTCGTCGCGACCGCAGGTGCGATGCGTATTCCAGAGATTGCGCTCGGTGAAGCGCGGGTTGGTCGAGGCTGGCGTGCATTGGATGATGTTGTTCTCGGCGTACACCTCAGAGGCCGGGATCGAGACGCCCGAGTTGAAGTGGCCGACGACCCAGCGCACGCCGTCGGACACGAAGCGGTTCGCGACCGACACACCTTCGCGAGGGTCGGAACGGTCATCGCCGAACTGCACGGCCAGCCGCGCGCCGTTGATCGGACCAGCTGCGTTCATGTCGTCGACCGCCATCTGCGCGCCACGGCGCAGCTGCTCGCCGAAGGCAGCGTTCGGGCCAGTCAGGGGTCCCGCAACGCCGACACGCAACGTCGCCTGCCCAATGCTCGGCGCCACGCCGGCAGCAAGGCCGAGACCCGTCGCCGCGCCGCCAATGAGCAATTGGCGCTTGTTGAGTTTCAAAGTCATCTGTCGTCTCCCTTGAGGAACTGATTGCACCGTCGATCGCGGGTCCTGGTTTCCCCGTAGGACCTATGCCGCATCATCGGCGCTTCACCCGCCGAAACCATCCGGATTCCTCCGGAGGGTTCCATGGTCACGGCGGCGGTGCCGCGCTTCGGGGTGGAAACCCGAAATCGAAATGTCAGTCCACACCCTCCACTCGGCGCCAGGTAAAGGCACCCGTCTTTCGATAGAGCCAGCGGTACTGCGTGCTCATCTGTGCCGCGCGCACGACGCGATATCCGATCGTTGCCAGGGACAGCACCACGACAAGGTCGACGAGGTAGTACTGTAGCGAGAGCAGCGTGCCCTTGAACAAGGCGAAGTGAACCCACCGCACCACGAGGGCAAGGGGCAGCATGTACGCGACCACATGCCAGTAGGGCCGCCATGTGGCAGCGATGGCGCGACCGGTCATCCACGCCGCCCACCCCCCGATCATGCAGGTGATAACGATGAAGTCCGCCCAGCTGACCTCGATGACGGCGGCCGGAACGGCAATTGCCACCACCGCAACGACGGCAAGGCCAACGAAGGGGGCGATGATCGGCGTGATGCCGGCATTTGGGAGCGCCCGCTCCGACATTCAGTGCCTCCCGCCTTCGAGATAGGCCGCGCGAACTTCAGGTCGGTCGAGGAGTTCCTTGCCGGTACCTTTCATCGTGATGAGCCCGTTCACCATCACATAGCCGCGATGGGCAAGCTTGAGCGCATGATACGCGTTCTGCTCGACCAGGAAGACCGTGAGCCCGGTCGATCGGTTGAGTTCTCGAATGATGTCGAAGATCTGCTTCACGATCAGGGGTGCAAGGCCGAGCGACGGTTCATCGAGAAGAAGAAGACGTGGGCGCGACATCAGGGCACGGGCGATGGCCAGCATCTGCTGTTCGCCGCCCGAGAGCGTACCGCCGCGCTGGTGGAGACGTTCCTTCAGCCGAGGAAACATGGCCGTTACACGCTCGACGTCTTCGGAGAAGTGCGCAAGGTCGTTGATCGCCGCGCCCATCTGCAGGTTTTCGAAGACGGTCATGCGCGGAAAAATGCGTCGCCCTTCCGGGGACTGCGCGATCGACAAGCGCATGATCTCGTGCGTGGGCAGTTTCGTGATGTCACGACCGGCGAAGCTGATCGAGCCTTCACGCGCGCGGGGCGTGCCGCAGATCGTCATCATCAACGTCGACTTGCCGGCACCGTTCGCGCCGATGAGCGTGACGATCTCACCTTCATGGACGTCGAGATCGACGCCTTTGAGGGCGATGATGGAGCCATAGTAGGTCTTCACGCCCCGCACGGCGAGCAGTGGTTCGCGCGACGCGACGGCTGCGGGCACGGCACTCATACGCCGACCTCCGCCTCGACCTTGGCTACCTCTTCGTCCTCGACACCGAGATAGGCTGCGATCACCTTCGGATCATTCTTCACCTCTGCGGACGTTCCGTCAGAGATCTTTTGTCCATAATCGAGCACGACCACGTGATCGGAAATCTCCATGACGACGGACATGTCGTGCTCGATGAGCAGGAGGGAGGTTGAATGCTCTGCCTTGATCGAGAGAAGCAACTGGTTGAGTTCGAGGCTCTCGCGGGGGTTGAGGCCGGCGGCTGGCTCGTCAAGGCAGAGAAGAACCGGCTCGGAACACATTGCGCGCGCGATCTCGAGGCGCCGTTGCGCGCCATAGGGCAAGTCACCTGCGGGGTCGTCGGCGCGGTCGACGAGATTGATGCGCTCGAGCCAGTAGCGCGCTTTCTCGATGGCGCTGCGCTCGGCCGCCAAGAAGCTCGGAAACCCCAGAATGCCTTTCAGTGACCAGCCGGACGCTGCCATGAGTTTGTTGTGTTGCGCCACGAGGAGGTTTTCCAACACGGTCATGCCGGAGAACAGTCGGATGTTCTGGAAGGTGCGGGCGACGCGCGCTTGCTGTGCGACGCGGAAGTCCGGCATGCGCTCCAGAAGGAACACGGCGCCCGCCGCATCATGCGCTGCCGGCGTCCCGCCGTCCGTCAGGACCGCAACGGTTTCCTCGGCAGGCTGCCCGTGGCGCAAGATCATCCGCCCTTCGGTCGGTTTGTAGAAGCCGGTGATGCAGTTGAAGACGGTGGTCTTTCCGGCGCCGTTCGGCCCGATCACGGCGGTGATGTCCCCGCGCCCGGCACGGAACGTGAGGTCGTTGACGGCAACGAGACCGCCGAAGCGCATCGTCAAGTGCTCGACCACGAGGATAGGGTCGGCGTCCCAACTCCGCGCGGACATCAGCCGTGTCCCTCCTTGACGAGGTCACCGGACACGCGTTTGCGCTCCTTGAGAAAGGCAGTCGGCTCGCGCGTGGAGATGAGGCCGCGCGGCTTCCAGATCATGATGAGCACCATGCCGAGCCCCAGGAGAATCATGCGGTATTTGGTCGGGTCGAAGTCCTGTCCGAAGATCTCCTTGAGGAAATCGATGTTGCGCAACATCTCCGGGCCGCCGATCAGCACGAGCGTCGCGATGATGACCCCGAGCATCGAACCCATGCCGCCCAGCACGACGATGGCAAGGATGATCGCCGACTCCATGAAGGTGAAGCTTTCGGGCGAGATGAAGCCTTGGCGCGCGGCGAAGAAACACCCCGCGAAGCCACCGAACATGGCGCCGATCGCAAAGGCAGTCAGCTTGGTGTTGACCGTGTTGATACCGAGCGAACGGCACGCGGTCTCATCCTCGCGCAGGGCCTCCCACGCCCGCCCGACCGGAAGGCGACGCAGCCGCAGCGTAACGATGTAGGTGATCGCACACAGCACAAGAATGACGTAGTAGAGGAAGAGCACGCGGTGCATCGGGTCGAATTCGAGGCCGAAGCGCGTAGCAAAACCCTCGTCGCCGGCGGTGAAGGGAATGCCGAAGAACGTCGGCCGCGGAATGGAAGAGATGCCGGCACCCCCGCCCGTCACGTTCGACCAATTGATCAGGACGAGGCGAATGATTTCACCGAAAGCCAGCGTGACGATCGCGAGATAGTCGCCGCGCAATCGCAAGACGGGGAAGCCCAGGAGTACGCCCCACAACGCCGCAAGAACGCCCGCAAGCGGCAGGCACACGAAAAACATCCAGGGGCCGAGCCATTGGAAGCCCGGCAGGCTCACGAGCGTCGTCGCGATGAGGGCGTAGGAATAGGCACCGACCGCATAGAACGCGACGTAGCCGAGATCAAGCAGGCCCGCGAGGCCGACCACGATGTTCAAGCCCCAGCCGAGCATGACATAGGTGAGCAGCAGAATGCCAAGGTCAACCCAGTAGCGCGAGGGTTGCAACCCGCCGGCAATCAGGATCGCGGTGATCGGGAAGGCGAGTGCAAGCAGGAGGAACACCGGTCCGGCATTGGCTTCCAGTGAAACAAGCCACCCTGCGCGGGTCTTGGGTCTGGCAACGGGTGCGGCGCCGCGCTGCCAGAAGAACAGACTCATGGCGAGCCGGCCAAAGAAGACGATCGCAACCATGACGCTGAGCGCGACCGGTCGTGGCACAAGGACGATTTCGTTGGTCAGTGTTTGACGCGTTTCGAAGCCGATCAGAAGGCCGAACAGCCCGACCGCCACGAGCGCGGCCATGGCGGCATCCTTTACGGCAGAGCCGATGTCGGGGCCTTTGGCGGCAGCGGCTACGCCCGTGTCGGTTGCGATCGCCATGTCACACCTTCTCGACTTCAGGTTTGCCGAGCAGCCCTTGTGGGAGAAAGATCAACACGACGGCAAGGATCGAGAAGGCCGCAACGTCCTTGTAGTCGATCGAGAAATAGGCGGACCACAGCGTCTCGATCAGCCCGATCAGCAGGCCGCCGAGGACAGCTCCCGGAAGCGAGCCGATGCCGCCGAGAACGGCGGCCGTGAAGGCCTTCACGCCTGGAACGAAACCGTCGTGGAAGTTCACGACGCCATAGTAGATCAGAAACATGAGGCCCGCGACGGCCGCGAGCGCGGCGCCAATGATGAAGGTGATCGAGATCGTGCGATTGACATCAACGCCGAGCAGCGCGGCCATCTTCTGGTCCTGCTCGCACGCCCGCTGCGCTCGCCCGAGCGGCGTCTTCTGAACCACGTACCAGAAGATCGCGAGCAGGATGGTCGTGACGATCACGATCATGATCTGCTTGTGGGAAATGGTAACGTCGAACCCGGTCGCGCTGCGCGTGAGCACGATGACATCGTTGAGGAGAGGTTGAATCGGCTTGTTGCGCGCCCCCTGGGCGACCTGCACGAAGTTCATCAGCAGGATCGACATGCCGATCGCCGAGATCAGCGGTGCCAGCCGGAACGACCCGCGCAGTGGGCGGTAGGCGACGCGTTCGATCGTCCAGTTGACGAGAGCCGTGAGAGCCATGCCGAGCACAAGAACGATCAACAGCGCTGCGAAAATCGAACCGATACCAAGCACTGTTGTGAGGAGAAGAAACAATATCAATGCGAAGAAAGCCGAAATCATGAAAACATCGCCATGGGCGAAGTTCACCATCCCGATGATGCCGAAGACCATCGTATAACCGATGGCAATGAGGCCGTAGATCGATCCGAGCGTGATACCATTGATGAGTTGCTGAAGGAAATACTCCACGCGTGCTTGCTCCCCAACGCGTCCGCGCCGATCGTCCGATCTTGCGCAGCTGGTCTCTTACGCTGTCGTACGAGAGAGAGGAGAATGGGGCTATTACTTACCTCAATCGCATGTCGCGCGCCCGGACGCTTGCGAGGTCCAACGCAGGCGGTAGTCTCGTGAAAGGAGGAGCACTGCATGGCGATGACGATGACGGGCGAGGTCGTGCTGCCGGCACAGCGCGCTGTGGTGTGGGCGGCGCTGAACGACCCTGAAATCCTCAAAGCGTGCATTCCAGGCTGCGAGTCTTTCGAGCGCACCGGCGACAATGCCTTTGCGGCGGTTGCGGTACAGAAGATCGGACCGGTGAAGGCCAAGTTCAAAGGCAACATCGAGCTGAGTGATCTCGACCCCCCGAACGGTTATACGATCTTGGGTCAAGGCGACGGCGGGGTCGCAGGCTTCGCAAAAGGCGGCGCGAAGGTGACGCTTTCCGAGGACGGGGAGGGCACCAAGCTCACCTACGCCGTTGAAGCGCAGATCGGCGGCAAGCTTGTTCAGCTTGGACAGCGGCTCGTGAATGGCGTTGCCAAGAACCTTGCCGATACGTTCTTCGAGAACTTTGCAAAGGCTGTCGCGTCGACGGCGTCATGAGGTTGGGAGTTCGCGAGGCGCGGCGCGATCGTCTCAGATCAACACGTGTGAATGCCACGCGTATGCGGCAGAATTGCCGTGATTCTAAGGAGGCGATTGACGGGTACCCAGGGTCGAGCGGGCGTTTGCCTGTAGCTAGCTGGACGCAAGGCGGTTCGACAACTTCTCAGCATTGCCTATCGTGGCATTCCCGACTTCCGCATCGAATTCTTCGGTGGCTGCGACCAAGGACGTATGGCAGCGACCGTGTACCTCATCGGCGGCACACAGATCGGCAATCTGCCGTGCCTCGAGGCCGCTCGCTACAGCCGTCCCGCATTCGTGCGTCGAGCGGTTTCAAGATCGAAGGCGGAAAGATCAAGCGCGGCCTGATACTACAACGTCGCACACTTCCTGAGCACAGCTCGGCGGTCTCGATGCGTCGGTATTGTCGCGGCTCGGAGCCGAGGCCGGCAAGTCTGGCGGCTGGGTCGTCTCAGCCCGGTCGATGATACGGGCGCCGTATCCAGAGCAGCAGTAGGCGTGGGACGGATACGGTGGGATTCGGCTCAAATCCTGCGCTGTCTTGGTGCGCTGTCTCAGGCAACCCTCAAATTCATGCTGTCTTGACCCTTTCTAACAACGGGAACAGACTAGCCGTGCGCGTGAGTTCCGGCATGACGCTGGCGCCTGGCGCCCACGACAAACGGATTTCGGCGGAGGTCGTCACCGCCGCAAGGGAGGTTCTGTATGGCCACGGTGTCAATGACCGTGAACGGGCGTGCTGTGTCCGCGGAGGTCGATTCGCGCACACTGCTTGTCCAGCTGCTGCGCGAGCATTTGCGCCTCACGGGTACGCATGTCGGCTGCGATACCAGCCAGTGCGGCGCTTGTGTGGTTCATGTGGATGGTCTGGCCGCGAAGTCCTGTACTTTGCTTGCGCTGCAGTGCGACGGCGCGAACGTCGTGACCATCGAAGGCTTGGCAAACGGCGCGAAGCTGCACCCGATGCAGGAGGCCTTCCGCGAGCATCACGGCTTGCAGTGTGGCTTCTGTACGCCCGGCATGATCATGCAGGCGATCGACATCGCCAACCGCCACGGCATCCCCGATGAAACGACGATCCGCCACGAGCTCGAAGGCAACATCTGTCGCTGCACAGGATACCATAACATCGTGAAGGCCATCGGTGCGGGCGCGCAAGCGATGGCTGGCCTGAAGCAGGCCGCAGAGTGAAGTGATCGGAGGACCGCCATGAACCCAACGGGGATCGGCGCCGCCGTGCGCCGCAAAGAGGACCATCGCTTCATCACTGGCGCGGGGCAGTACACCGACGACATCAATCGGCTCGGCCAAGCCTACGCTTACTTCCTGCGTTCGCCGCATGCGCACGCAACGATCAAAGGTATCGACCTGCGCGAGGCGAAGAACGTGAAAGGTGTCCTCGGTATCTATACGGGGGACGATCTCGCGGCGGACAAGGTGGGCGGACTCATCTGCGGATGGATGATCCATTCGAAGGACGGTTCCCCGATGAAGGCCGGTCCGCATCCGGCGTTAGCTCAAGGCAAGGTGCGTTATGTAGGCGATCATGTCGCGGTCGTGATCGCGGAGACGCTGACGATTGCCCGCGATGCGGCCGAGAAGATCAAGGTCGATTACCAAGTGCTACCTGCTGTCGTCGACACGGCCAGCGCGCAATCTTCAAAGGTACTGGTGCACGACGTTGCGCCCCGCAACACGATCTACGAGTGGGAGCTCGGCGACAGGAAAGCAACCGATGCGGCCTTCGCGCATGCAAAGCACGTCACGAAGCTCGACATCGTCAACAACCGTCTGGTGCCGAACGCCATGGAACCGCGCGCGGCCGTTGGCGATTATGATTCCGGGCAGGACGCCTTCACGCTGTGGACAACATCGCAGAACCCGCACGTCGCACGCCTGGTGCTATCCGCCTTCATTGGTATTGCTCCGGAACACAAGCTGCGCGTCATCGCACCGGATGTCGGTGGAGGGTTTGGCTCCAAGATCTTTGTTTACGCGGAAGAAACCGTCTGCGTCTGGGCGGCGAAGAAGGTGAAGCGACCAGTGAAGTGGGTTGCCGACCGCACGGAAGCTTTCCTTTCCGATGCCCATGGCCGCGATCACGTTACACATGCCGAGCTTGCCATGGATGAACGCGGCAAAATCCTCGGTCTGCGCGTCAAGACCATCGCCAATCTCGGCGCCTATATGTCGACGTTCTCCTCTTCGGTGCCGACCTATCTCTATGCGACATTGCTGTCGGGCCAGTACGACATCCCGGCAATTCATGCCTCCGTCGACACGGTCTACACGAACACGGCGCCGGTCGACGCCTATCGCGGGGCCGGGCGACCGGAAGCGACATATGTGGTCGAGCGGCTGGTTGAGTGCGCCGCGCGCGAGATGGGGATTGACCCAGCCGACTTCCGCAAGCGCAACTTCGTCAAGAAGTTCCCGCACCAGACCCCGGTGATCATGATGTACGACGCTGGCGACTACCGCGCTTCGCTGGAGAAGGCGATGGAGGTCGCCGACGTCAAAGGGTTCGGCAAACGCAAGCGTGAAGCCGCGCGGCGCGGCATGCTGCGTGGCATGGGCTACTCGACCTACATTGAGGCTTGCGGCATCGCACCCTCGGCGGCGGTCGGTTCGCTCGGTGCCGGGGTCGGCCTGTGGGAATCGGCGGAGGTCCGCGTCAATCCTGTCGGCACGGTCGAGATCCTGACGGGCTCGCACAGCCACGGCCAAGGCCACGAGACGACATTCGCGCAGCTCGTGTCGGAGCGACTCGGCATTCCGATCGACAACGTTTCGATCGTGCACGGCGATACCGACAAGGTGCAGTTCGGCATGGGAACCTATGGCTCGCGGTCCGGTGCTGTTGGCATGTCCGCGATCGTGAAGGCGCTCGACAAGATCGAAGCCAAAGCGAGGAAGGTCGCCTCCCATCTCTTGGAGGCGGCGGAAGCCGACATCGAGTTCAAGAACGGCGAGTTCCGCGTCAAGGGCACGGACAAGAAGATTGACTTCACCTCTGTTGCTCTTGGCGCCTACACGGCGCACAAGATTCCAACATCGGAAATGGAGCCGGGGCTGAAGGAAGGCGCATTTTACGATCCGACCAACTTCACGTTCCCCGCCGGATGCCACATCTGCGAGGTTGAGATCGATCCTGAGACGGGCGTAACGCGCGTCGTTGGTTATACTGCTGTGGATGACTTCGGCGTGATCGTCAATCCGATGATCGTGGAGGGTCAGGTTCACGGTGGCATTGCGCAGGGCATTGGTCAGGCTTTGACGGAGGGGACCGTTTACAATGCGGACGGCCAACTCGTGACCGCGTCCTACATGGACTACGCCATGCCGCGCGCGGACAACTTGCCGTTTTTCCAGCTTGGATTCACGGAGACGCGTTGCCCCTCCAATCCGCTTGGCATCAAGGGTTGCGGAGAGGCGGGAGCGATCGCCGCGCCCGCTGCAGTCATGAACGCGATCACGGACGCACTCGGAACTGAAGCGGTGCCGATGCCGGCAGCGCCCCTCGCGGTCTGGAAGGCCGCGAGAGCATCCGCGGGCACTCGCCAGGCCGCGGAGTAGACACGACGATCTGTGCAGCGACGGCGACATTGATGTCGCGAGTACGGCCGCGCTGCACGTCTGACACGGGAACGACGGGAGACACCCGAAATGTATACCTTCACCTATCACCGCCCGACCAGTATCCGCGGGGTCGCGAAGCTTCTTGAGACGGACGAGGCGAAGCTACTCGCCGGAGGCCAGACGCTTCTTCCGACTATGAAGCAGCGCTTGGCGGCGCCGAAGAACATCGTGGATCTGGGGGCGATCGACGACCTCAAAGGCATTGAGCGAAAAGGCCGAAAGGTCGTTATCGGCGCCATGACACGCCACATCGACGTGCAGAACTCGCCCGTCGTGAAAGAAGCGATACCCGCGCTCGCCGCGCTCGCAGGAGGTATCGGCGACCCCGCTGTGCGCAATCGCGGAACGATCGGGGGATCGATCGCGAACAATGATCCCTCGGCCGACTATCCGTCGGCCTGCCTCGCGCTGGGAGCAACGATACATACCAACAAGCGCAAGATTGACGCGGCCGACTTCTTCACCGGACTTTTCACGACCGCACTTGATGATGGGGAAGTGATCACCAAGGTGACATTCCCCATGCCTGCACGGGCGGCCTACGCCAAGTTCCCCAACCCGGCTTCGCGCTACGCGCTCGTCGGCGTGTTCGTTGCGAAGCGGGGGCGCGATATTCGGGTGGTTGTAACGGGCGCGGGGAACGGCGGCGTATTCCGCTGGACGGCCGCGGAAGAAGCGCTTGCCAAGCGCTTTGCGGCGAAATCACTCGACGGCGTCGCGACTCCTTCGGCGAATCTCATCTCCGATATTCACGGCTCAGCGGAATATCGCAGCCATCTGATCGGCGTGATGACGCGGCGGGCTGTCGACGCAGCATAAACCGCCGTGACCCACCGGGCGGTTGTCGACAGTTAGCGATGGCCGCCATCGGAGAATTCCTGCTGACGAGTGTGATCGTCGAGATCACGCCGGGGCCTAACATGACGACGCTTGTCGCCATGTCCCTCGCCCATGGCCGCCGTGCCGGTCTGGCGGCTGTGGCCGGTGTTGCACTCGGCCTCGCCGTCGTCGGCACGCTCGCCGCGTTCGGCCTGGCGGCGGTCATCCATGCATCGCCGGCTCTCTATCAGCTGCTCCGCTGGCTTGGGATTGGGTACCTCCTTTGGCTCGCATGGGAAACGTGGCGCGCCGCCGAAAAGCCCGACGAGACCGCATCCTTGGATGGATTCTTCCTTCGTGGCCTGATGACCAATCTGCTCAATCCAAAAGCGGCAATGTTCTACGTCGCGGTCTTGCCGGCCTTCGTCCGCCCTGGCGACGGCCCTATCCTGGGGCAGACGCTCACACTCGTGGCGATTTACGTTCTCGTCGCCACGGCGGTGCACACGACTCTCGTTCTCGCCGCCGCACACCTGCACAACGGCCGGGATGAAGCATCGCTCACTCTCTTGCGACGCGTGCTCGCCGTGGTGCTCGCTCTGGTCGCGATCTGGTTCGCTTGGGAGACGCAGCGCTGAACAGTTGACGCTCAATAGAAGAACCGTTCCTCGACGATCTTGCCACCGTTGACCGTGTAGAGGCCGACCTCATCCATCTGCACGCGCTGGCCGCTCGCCTTGGCCGTAACGTCGATCGAGAAGCGGACCATGAACTGGTCGCCGTTAACGTAAGGACCGTGCGCGCTGAAGGCGTGGATGTCGTGGTTCGCGTACCACCAATCCCCCTTGGCCTTCACCGCCGCTGTGCCGCGGATGTCGCTGAAGTCTCCACCCATGGCTTCGACGCTGCGGATGTCAGCTGCGTTGTAGGTTGCTGCGGCTTCCTCGTGCTTGCCGTCCTTCAGCAGCGCTGTGAACGCGGCAGCGATCTCTTGTGTGTTTGGCATTGCCAGGCCTCCTGGTAGCGCGTTCCTGATTTGTTCAGTATAATTTGCATTCCACACACGGCGCAAGTCACACCGAACCGATACCTGAACTGCATGATGAGCTTATGTCGCGGTCCTGGTGATGATTCTTGAGTCGCGCCAAGATGCACAGGCGCCACGCATCGGCTACATCTCTCCGTGTCATGACCACACTCCCGAACACCATCGACGATACCCTCGCGCTTCTCAATCGCGGTTCTTACGTTGCCGATCGTTCGCTCGCGACCGTTCTCTTTCTGGCGCTCCGCATGGGGCGGCCTCTGCTGCTTGAAGGCGAGGCAGGTGTCGGCAAGACCGAGATTGCCAAGGTTCTCGCCGCGCAACTCAGACGAAGGCTCGTGCGGTTGCAATGCTACGAAGGCCTCGACATAGCCTCGGCAGTCTACGAGTGGAATTACGCCGGCCAGATGATCGAGATCCGGCTTGCGGAGGCGGCCGGCCAGCACGATCGCCACGAGCTCGCCGGCGACGTGTTCTCCGAACGCTTTCTGATCAAACGTCCGCTCCTGCAAGCGCTCGAATTCGACCCGACAGAAGGTGGCCCGCGCGTCCTCCTCATCGATGAACTCGATCGCACCGATGAAGCTTTCGAGGCCTTCCTCCTGGAGGTTCTCGCGGACTTTCAGGTGACCGTTCCGGAACTCGGCACCATCAAGGCCGCGCAGCCGCCGATCGTCATTGTCACATCCAACCGCACGCGCGAAATCCACGATGCTTTGAAGCGTCGCTGTCTCTATCATTGGGTCGACTACCCGAGTGCGGAGCGCGAACTGGCCATCGTGCGCGCCAAAGTGCCGGGAGCGGGCGAGAAGCTCTCGCGACAGCTTGTCGCCTTCGTGCAAGCGATCCGTAAGGAGGATCTGTTCAAGGTGCCAGGTGTCGCGGAGACGCTCGATTGGGCGACCGCACTCACCGAACTCGACAAGGTGGCGCTCGATCCGGCGCTCGTTTCCGACACCCTCGGCGTGCTGCTCAAGTACCAGGACGACATCGCCAAGATGTCCGTCTCCAAGGCGAAGGAATTGCTCGACGAGGTGCGTGTGAGCTCGCGCACGTGAGGGAGGGGAGTATGACAGACCTCGATCAGATCGAAGCGGTGGTGAAGACCTACCTCGACGGCCTCTACGAGGGGGACGCGGAAAAGCTCGCGCAGGCCTTTCATCCGACGTCGGCACTGACGCAGTGGTCCGACGGAAGCTTGAAGATCGTGCCGCGCGACCAATGGCTGGATGCCGTACGCAGCCGGCCGTCGCCAAAGACGCAAGGCCTGACGCGCCACGACCACGTGCTGGCGATCGACTTGGCCGGATCGAGTATGGCGTTCGTCAAGGTGAAATGCGCCATCCCGCCGCGCTTCTTCACCGACCAGCTCAATCTGTTGAAGATCGATGGACGTTGGCAGGTGGCGCAAAAGGTCTTCATGACGGAGGTTGTGCCATGACGCGTCCCACGGCCGGTTCTTTGCCCGGGCCAGGCACGACGAAGCGCAGCATCTTGCGGAGGAGGCGCGACGTCAGCAGGCCCAGCAAGGAACCACTCCTCTCGACGCCATTGAGGCGGCCGGTACCGTGGCGGAGATAACGCCTGGCGCCGGGCGTGTTGCAGGGGATATTGCACAGCGGGCTTGCGAACCCGTCGCATACCCCACCGGGTGCCGAAGCGGCGGTGACGACGTCATGTCCGGTTCGGGCTGCGGCGAGGTTTACGCGGCTGGTGACATGACGGCGGATATGGTTGCTACTGCTGGCGATGGTGTAGCGAGCGCCGCCGAGGCCAGCTTCGCTCTCGGGAACGCCGCAGAAGCAGCGGACGGCTTGATCGAGGGAATCGGAGATTTTCTCAGTGGACTTGGCTGACACCGGTCGCCTGCCTGAGAACATCGCGTACTTTGCGCGAGCGCTTCGCGCTGCAGGGCTGCGCGTCGGCCCGGGTGACGTGCTCGACGCAATCCGCGCCGTTGAGGTGACCGGGTTCGGTTCGCGAGAAGACCTATACTGGGTTTTGCATGCGGTGTTCGTGCGCAAGCACGAGCACACGCTCGTTTTCGATCAGGCATTCCGCCTGTTCTGGCGCAAGCGCGCCTATATCGAGAAGCTCATGGCTATGCTGATGCCGATTGCGACGGCGCGCGGGGGCGAGCGCCTCGAAGCAGCATCGCGGCGCGTCCAAGATGCGCTTTTCAAGGGCATCGAGAATGCGCACGCGCCGCCGAAGCCGCGCGTCGACATCGATGCGATGTTCACGGTTTCGGACGCCGAGCTATTGCAGCGCAAGGACTTCGAGCAGATGACGGTTGATGAGCTTGCCGCCGCGCGACGCGCGCTTTCCGTCCTTCGCATCCCGAACGAAGAGGTCATGGTTCGTCGCCTCGCTGCCAACTCACGCGGACGCCTGGTCGACCCACGCCGTACTTTGCGCGCCTCCTTGCGGGCTGGTGGCGCGGTCATCGATCTGAAGCGACGCGATCACCGCATCCACACCCCACCGATCGTGGCAGTCTGCGATATCTCTGGCTCGATGAGCCAATACACACGGCTCTTCCTACACTTCCTGCATGCGTTGACGAATGAACGTCGCCGTGTCCACACATTCCTGTTCGGCACACGGTTGACGAACGTCACGCGCCAGCTCAAGCACAAGGACCCTGACGAAGCGCTCGCCGCGTGTTCCTTGGCTGTCCCCGATTGGTCCGGTGGCACGCGCATCGCGTCTTCGCTGCATGCCTTCAACAAGCACTGGTCGCGGCGCGTATTGGGGCAGGGCGCAACCGTACTCTTGGTTACCGACGGGCTCGAGCGCGACGACGCGGGGCTCGACGCCGAGATGGCGCGCCTCCATCGCTCGTGCCGTCGGCTCGTATGGCTCAATCCTCTGCTACGCTACGACGCGTTCGAACCGAGGGCGAAGGGCATCCGCGCCATGCTGCCGCATGTTGACGAGTTCCGTTCGGTTCACAATCTAAAGAGCATCGCTGATCTGGTAACGGCGTTGACGGGCGGTTCGATGGGAGCCGACCCACGACGCTGGATGAAGCGCGTGGCGTGAAGGACAGAAGGATGGCCGAGATTAGCATCACGACACCCCCCGAGACGATCGCCGCGACCCTCGACGTCCTTGGCGCTGCCGAAAGCTGGCGGCGAGAAGGGCGTTCCGTTGCTCTCGCGACCGTCGTCGAAACCTGGGGATCGGCTCCGCGACCGGTCGGTTCGCATCTCGCGATCGACAGCGCGGGCAATTTTATTGGTTCTGTCTCCGGCGGTTGCGTGGAAGGCGCGGTCGTCTCCGAGGCTCTGGACGTGATTGTCGATGGGAAGCCGCGTCTTATCGAGTTCGGCGTCGCGGACGAAACGGCTTGGCGTGTCGGGCTCTCCTGCGGTGGGCGTATCAAGGTGTTCGTGGAGCGGATCGAGTGAGGCTCGATCATCTCATTGCCCTCAATGCAGAACGCGTTGCACGCCGTGCCGCGATGCTCGTCGTCGATCTCGCGCGTGGCACCGAACGGGTGGTGCGCGAGGCCGACCTTGCAGGGGACATGCTTGCTGAGACCGCGCGTGAACGCTTCCGCTCCGGCGAGAGCGGCGTTGTCGATACGCCCCTTGGCCAGAAGTTCCTCGCTGTCACCGTGCCGCCGCCGCGTCTGATCGCGATTGGTGCCGTGCACATCTCGCAAGCACTGGCGCCGATGGCCAAACTCGCTGGCTACGACATGACGGTGATCGATCCGCGCACCGCTTTCGCCACGCCGGAACGATTCCCGAGCGTCCCCCTCTATCCCGATTGGCCGCAGGACGTGCTTCCGCGCCTCGGGCTCGATCGCTACACGGCTGTTGCTGCACTGACGCATGATCCGAAGATCGACGACCCGGCGCTCGAAGCAGCGCTGCGCGCCGGATGCTTCTATGTGGGGGCGTTGGGTTCGCGGAAGACGCACGCACGACGCATCGAACGGCTGCGCGCCGCCGGTGTCGACGAGACCATGATCGCGCGCATTGCCGCACCGATTGGTCTTGACCTCGGTGGGCGTTCACCCGGGGAGATCGCCGTTGCGGTTCTCGCCCAAGTTATCCGTGCATTGCGCAAGGGCAGTGAGGGCGGGCCGTGAAGTTCGGCCCTGTTCGGCTGGCAGAAGCGGTCGGCGCGACTGCCGCGCATTCCATCAGTGCCGGAGGGGGTACGATCCGCAAGGGAGAAATTCTATCGGCAGAGGATATCACTCGGCTCGCAGCCGCTGGTCTGTCGGAGGTGGTTGTTGCCCGTCTCGATCCCGACGACGTTACTGAGGACGAGGCGGCGCGCCGGATCGCAGCCGCGATCGTCGGTTCAGGCGTCGAAGCCGATACGGCATTCACGGGTCGCGTCAATGTGCACGCAACGACGGCAGGTGTGCTCGTCGTTGATACCCAGGCTGTCGATCGACTCAATGCCGTCGACGAAGCGATCACGCTGGCAACTTTGTCGCACTACGCCGCGATTGAAGCGGGCCGCATGGTCGCAACGGTGAAGATTATTCCGTTCGCGGTTGCGGGTTCGGCACTCCATGCGGCGATCGCGGCTGCGGGTGGACCGCTGGTCAGCGTTGCGCCGTACAAGCTCGGTCGGATTGGTTTCGTGCAGACGATGACGCCGGGGCTGCTTCCAAAGGTGCTCGATAAGACCGCGCGCGTCACGGCGGCACGCGTTGACGCCATGGGTGCGATGCTCCTTCCGGAGCGGCGGGTGGCTCACGACACGGCAGCAACTGCACGCGCCGTTGCTGAAGCGAGGGCCGATGGTGCAGAACTCATCCTTGTATTTGGGGCGTCTGCCATCGCCGACCGCCGTGACGTAGTGCCTGAAGCGATTGAGCGCGCCGGCGGGCGCATCATCCACTTCGGCATGCCCGTCGATCCTGGAAACCTCCTGCTGATCGGTGATATCGAAGGTGTTCCGGTCGTCGGCGCGCCGGGCTGCGCCCGCTCGCCGAAAGAGAATGGCTTCGACTGGATACTCGCACGGCTCGTTGCCGGCCTTCCGGTGACGCGCGCGGACATTATGCGCATGGGTGTCGGGGGCCTTCTTATGGAAATCACAACCCGTCCGCAGCCGCGTGGCGAAAAGCCCGTGCCGGCGCATCCTCCAAAAATCGGCGGCATCGTGCTTGCGGCTGGGCGCTCCACGCGCATGGGCGATGCAAACAAGTTGCTTGAAGATATCGACGGCAAACCCGTGGTCCGCCATTCGGTCGATGCACTGCTGGAAGCGGGGCTCGCGCCCGTCGTCGTGGTTACAGGGCATATGACGGGCGCTGTTGAACACGCGCTCGCCGGGTTGCCTGTATCTTTCGTTCACAACCAAGCTTTCGCCGAAGGCCTGTCGACGTCATTGCGTGCCGGCATTGCGGCGATGCCTGCTTCGATCGACGCCGCGGTTGTTGCTCTCGGTGACATGCCGCGGGTGACACCAACGCTCGTTCGCGCTCTCGCCGACGCATATGACCCACTAGCAGACCGCCTTGTCGCGCTACCCATCGTTGATGGCAAACGCGGCAATCCCGTTCTCTGGGCGCGGCGCTTCTTCCCTGATCTTGCAACGATACAGGGTGATGTCGGCGCTCGCCACTTGCTCGGGATGTATTCGGATTTCGTGGTCGAGGTTCCGGCCGACGACGGAGCACTGCTCGACGTCGACACCCCCGAAACACTGGCCGAGGCGCGGCGAAAGAAATAAGGCCCGTGGTCGACGCACGAGCCCCGTAGGCGTCCCGAGGTTATCGGATCGTCGCAGTCGAAGTTGAAAGTTCACCAGGTGAAGTTGGGTTGGTGTGGGCGCCATTGCGCTGTTGGCACCCAACGTTCCATCGGTCCTTGGATCAAGGTTCGGCGTGGAAAGGTGTGAATCTCTGGCGGCACCTCGTGGGTCGCCACATGCGCCGGGCGAGCGACGACAAGGCGCGTCACGGTACGAATCTCGGCCGGAATGGTGGCGTACTCGACGCGAGCGGGTACCACCACGTGGCGTGCGACAGTCGCGTATTCCGGACCGGTCGTGCGACAGCAAACGACTTGGTTGCCATAGGCATCGTAGCTGTGGGCCGCCACGCGGCGTGCCGGCACCACTTGAACGCGGTCGTGCACGACACCGATATGGGCCGGAACGTGCCGCGCGACCACCTGCGCCGGACGTACAATGATGTTCTCGCGGACGGTCGCGATCCGCGCGGGGACGTATTCGCGCGTGCGCCAGCCGGGGCGAACGAGAGTGTGGTGAGGGCTGTCGACCATCAGTGGCGGCGTCACCTCGCGCCGCACGCACGTATCGCACGTGCCCCCAGCAAGAACCGGTGTTGCGATCGACACCGCTACGAGACCTGGAAGCGCCCACCGATACACGAACATCGATCATCTCTCCGCCATGTGTGAAATGAATGCTGCGGACAGTCGTGCGGGAAGGCAATGAATCGCGCATCTTTACCTTACGGGCTTTGGTAAAGATCCCCTCGCGCGGACCGCTCGATTGCGGCCCGCGTTCGATCGATCGACGTTCACGTGCGTTCAGCGTGAGCTGCGGCAAACCAGAAGGCGACGGCACTCGCGATCATCAACGCAAGCCACAGCCACTGGATTTGGTCGTAGGAACCGAGTGTCGTCCACAGGATGGCGGTCACGAGAGGGCCTGCGGCCTTGGCGATCGTATTCCCGAAGGTGATCGCGCCCGAGATCGCACCATAGCCGGAAATGCCGAGGATTTCGGCGACGCCAGCGCCCCGGACGATGGTGATCATCCCGTTGCCGAGCCCATAGACGATGGCGAAAAGAGCAAGACCAAGAAATCCCAGAGGCGCCACAAAGATCAAGATCGCGACGGCAAGAATGGGCAGAAGAACGACGACACGCCCAATGTCGCGCGCCGACGCGTTGGTGCCAAAGAAGAACAGCAGGAAACGCCCTGCCACTTGCGAAGGACCAATCATCGCGATTGCTGCAACGATCGCGTCGAGCCCAAGCGCACGCTCGGTCAAAAGGGGGATCACGTGGAAGGTGATGGCCGACCACATGAAGCCATATCCGACGAAGCATAGGAACAAACCGATGAACGCGGACTTGCGCAGAACGGCACTCAATGCAAATCCATCACCGTCGGCAGAAGACGGCTCGGGTGTTTCCTGCAAGCTCCCGCGTGTGTTCTTCAGCACAGCAGCATAGATACAGAAGGCGAAGGCAAACTGGATCACCGCCAGGACGAGGAGGGCAGTGCGCCAGCCATAGGCGCCGATGAGCCAGTTTGTCAGTGGAATGAAAATGGTCGAGGCAAGGCCACCGAGGAAGGTGATGAAAGTGATGGCGCGGCGGTAATCTTTGACGTTGGCTGTCACGATGGCGAACACCGGCTCGTAAAGCGTGCCGGCCTGGGCAAGTCCGATACCGATCCAAATCACCATGAAGAGCCAGAGTTGGTCGACCAGGGACCAAGCCACCAGCATCGCTGCACCGAGCAACGCAGCCGCCGACATGAGGCCGCGGCCGCCGCGCCGATCTATCCATTGACCGATGGGAACGGCCGCGAGTCCGGCTGCAAGCAGGCCGACCGACAATGCGGCATTGATCTCTGTGCGCGTCCAGCCGAGATCGCCCTCCATCGGTGTGACAAAGAGCGCGAAGGCATAAAAGAGGATGCCCCATGAAACCGTCGTCGCAACCGACAGGCCCCAGACGAGGGGCGACGAGGCGGAGAATCGAGAACCGGATCGATCGGGTACGGGAAGCATCGGTCGTGCTGGTCTAGTTGACGCGGCGGGCGCCGGCAATTGCAGAGGTGCCCCGCACCGCAGCGCATTGACCCGGGTGTCCCGATCGGTGAAGCGACCGTATGCGTTCGAATTCGCGCCTCGGTTGGATTGCGCTGGCTGGCTCGATTCTGGCGATCTCTTGGTCGCCGATCTTCGTGCGGCTCGCCGATGTGGGTCCGCAAGCGAGTGCATTTTGGCGCATGGTGTTCGCCCTGCCCGTGCTCTGGGCTTGGTCGCGTCTTGAAGACACGCCGGGGTCGACCGAACCTGCAAAGGCGCGTGGCATCGGCTTCGTCGCCATCGCTGGGCTCCTGTTCGCGGTCGATCTTTTGTTCTTCCACGCCGCGCTCGCACACACCTCCGTGACCAATGCTGTGTTCGTCGGCAACCTGGCTTCCGTTTTCGCCGTTCTTGGGGGCTTTGTCTTGTTTCGTGAACGCGTCAGTGGCGCGCTGTGGGCAGCGCTGGCGCTTGCTCTCGCAGGAGCTTGGGTGATGAGCGGCGCGCGCGGGGTCACGCTGTCTTTCGGTGATACCCTCGCGCTCGCGGCAGCCGTCGCTTATGCCGGTTATGTTCTTGCTGTGAAGGATGCCGCACGCCAACTTGGCGCGGCGAGGGTGATGCTGTGGTCGAGCCTGTTGACGGCGGTGCTCCTCTTCATCGTCGCCCTAGCATCGGAGGACCGCGTTCTTCCTGGTAGCGCCCAGGGATGGCTCGCGGTTGCAGCGCTCGGCGTGGTTTCACATGCTGCGGGGCAGGGCATGAACGCCGTTGCTCTGCGCCATCTGCCCGTTGCGCCGATTTCCCTCGTCTTTCTTGCCCAACCGATCTTGACCACCATTTTCGCAATGATCGTGTTGCAGGAGACGCTGACCTCGCTGCAGCTTGTTGGTGCCGCGATGATCCTTACCGCGCTGTTCACGATCCGGCCTCGATGAACGCCCGTTCGATGGCTTTGCGCGGATCGTGGTTCGTGTAGCATTGATGGGTTCATGCTCCGGGGAGGTCTCGATGCTTCGATACGCTGGCATCGCCGCCATATTTGGCATCCTGGTCCTGACGCCATCCCTCGCACAGACGCCGGCCAGCCCGCCGACAACGTTGCAAGCCGTTCCGGCAACGGGTGAACCGTCAAGCCGCTCCGCCACGGAGGCATGGCGTGCGGATCGAGAGCGCCGCCGCGCGGAACGTCAACGGGCGCGGCAGGAGCAGCGCGAAGCGCGCCGGATACGCCGCGAGCAGTGCCGCGAGGAGGCACGAACGCGCAATCTACTTGGCCCTGAGCGCCGCGGCTTCATGGTGGAATGCGTCCGTCGCCGGGGCTGATCGGGTTCACTCAGCGGATGTCAGTTCCGCTTCTCGCGCATCAATCGGAGTTGGCACATGCGCTAAGATTCGACTGGCCATGATGTCGAAGGCGGCGAGACTGGAGTCAAATGACGCGTCAGAGACGGTTGCGCGCAGGAAGGCCCATTGCTGCTCCGGTGCGATATAGCGCAACACGTGCCGGCCCTCGGGTGTGATCCGCGCTTCATCGTCATAGAACGTCACGAGTCCGAGGCGAACAAGTCGGGACAGGCGCTGCGTCAAAAGGTCGTCGGCGACGTCCATGGCGAGAATTTCTCGCAGCGAGACCCCTGCATCGATGGCTTTCAGCAACAACCGGCAAACATCCATGCGCAGACTCGCAAGCAGGGCTCCATGGATATCATATCGTGCCCTCATCTTCGCCAAGACATGGTACGCCGTCAAACCAATTCCGGATGCTTGGTTTTCGTCGTAACTATTTCTTGCGAGAGCTTTCAGTTGGCGAAGGGAATGTGTGGCGCCGCCGATATTGGCAAATGACCCACCAAACGAGGGTCGGGCAGGACTTCCACCTGGCGTGCATAGGCACGAAAGCCGCATGACAAGTAAAAAGGTAGCGCTGCAGGATCATCCAGCGTGCAGGTATGGATCCAAACGCGCTGCACCCTAGCATCCGCCCAGGCGCGATTCAGCGTTTGCGCCATCATCCATCGACCAATGCCCCGCCGCGTCCAATCCACCGCGAGCCCGAAAAAGGCCACTTCGCACTGTCCCATGTTGCGAAAATCGAGCTCTACTATTCCGATAGGTTCCCGGGAGGAGGTGGGGAAGAGCGCGCGGATCTCGACGTTCGGGTCCTGAATGGTGTGGAGCAACTCGTCTTCACCCAGCGTCAATCGCGACGCCCACAGCCAGGGGGCGCCGACCTTGCGAAACAGGGCACGATACCAATCTGGCTTTGGTCGCTCGATCCAATTGAACGTAACATCATCGCGTGTCGCGATGTGACCGGCCGGCGGCCGATCGCGCATCTCAAGCGCCGTCACGACGGCAGCGAGGCAGCCCTCGGGAACGCCGTGGAATCCTAGCGACAAGACCGGCGGCGCAGTGGGAATCACGGTTAATCTCCAATGGTGCTTAGCTCAACATCCGTTCGACCTTCGTCGCACTTGTGCGACGGCATCGCTCAGCGCTTGCTGGCTGCATGATGACCCACACCCCACGCAACGAACGACAATCCGTGGCCCACCCGGCTTGAACCTCCATCGTTGCGTCAAGCGGTGTTCCCATGTCTTTTGAACTTTGGCTTACCTTCATTGCGGCGTCGACCGTTCTGCTTCTCATTCCGGGGCCAACCGTCACGCTGATCGTCGCCTATGCGCTTGGCTATGGGCGAGCCGCCGCCTTGCCGCTCATCCCCGGTGTTGCGCTCGGCAATCTGTTCGCGATGACGGCCTCGCTCATGGGCCTCGGCGCGATCCTCGTAACCTCGGCGACCTGGTTTACGGCGCTCAAGTGGCTTGGCGCGGCCTACCTTCTTTACCTCGCCGTGCAGCTGTGGCGCACCGATCCGACGGCCGCCGTATCGGTCACCCGTGCCGCCGCCACGCCCGCGTCAATCTTCCGGCATGGCTTGGTGGTGACGGCCCTCAACCCCAAAACCATCGTGTTCTTCGTTGCCTTCGTTCCCCAGTTCGTTGATCCGGGACGGGAGTTTGCACCGCAGGCCGCCATTTTGATCGCGACCTTCGTGATCCTCTCCATCGTCAACGACGGCGCCTACGCGCTTCTCGCGACAGCTGCGCATTCGCGCATAGCACAGCCGAGCACGTTGCGTTTCATCAATCGGCTCGGCGCAACCGCCCTTGCTGGGGCAGCGGTGCTCGCGGCGATCTCGCGGCAGACGAGTTGAGGTCGTCAGCCGCGGCCTTCGAAGGGCATCTTGGTCGCCTTGATGGTCATGAACAGGATGTTGGCATCGAGTGGTAAACTCGCCATGTGGGCAATGGCATTGCCGACATGAACCGGGTCCATCAGCGGTTCAACTGCGATCTGACCGTTTGCTTGTGGTACACCAGAAGCCATGCGCATAGCCAAGTCGGTCGCGGCGTTGCCAATGTCGATCTGGCCGACGGCGATGTCATATTTCCGCCCATCGAGGGCAGCGGCTCGCGTCAGCCCGGTGACGGCATGTTTCGTTGCCGTGTACGGGATCGAGTTCGGCCGCGGGGCGTAGGCCGATATCGAGCCATTGTTGATGATGCGGCCGCCGCGCGGGCTCTGATCCTTCATGATGCGAAAGGCTTCCTGAATGCACAGGAACGAGCCGGTCAAATTCGTATCGACCACGGCCTTCCATTGCGCGACCGTCAGGTCCTCGAGTGGTATAGCAGGAGCACCAACGCCAGCATTGTTGAAAAGAAGATCGAGGCGGCCAAACGCCTGCTTGGTGGCTGTGAAGAGCGCAGAAATGGATGCCGGGTCCGTCACGTCTGTTGGCACGCACAGCGTCTTCACGCTCGCGGCCTGCGTGCGCGCGACTTCGTCAAGCAACTCCTTGCGTCGCCCGGCAAGGACGAGGCTCCACCCGTGCGCGGCAAGACCCGTAACGGCCGCCTTTCCCACGCCTGTGCCGGCGCCCGTGACGACTGCAACTTTACCGTTGGCCATGATTTATCCTCCCGGAACCTATGCTTTCATCTTGGCGGGCGCGGGCGTGGCGTGACAACCGTGGTGTTGCGAAGGCAGTCGTGCTCAGCGTTCCCCTTCGGGCCCGTAGGGCGGGCGTGGAATGGCGAGATGCGCGGCTCGCAGGGCGGCTGACCAACGTTCGCGCAGATCATGAAAGTAGGGTTCGCCGGCTTCGATGCGGTTTGCCACTTCAAGGGCAAAGACGCCGCTGCGGTACACCATGATGTCGATCGGAAGCCCCACGCCCAGATTCGAGCGCATGGTCGAATCCATGGAAATCAAACCAAGTTTTAGCGCATCATAGAGTTCGGTGCCGTGCTTTACCGCACGATCGAGGATCGGCTTGCCGTATTTGTGTTCACCGACCTGAAGGTAGGGCGTGTCGGTCGTGGCTTCGATGAAGTTGCCCGCCTTATAGAGCATGAACAGGCGTGTGGGGCCGCCAGCGATTTGCCCTCCGAGCAGCATCGTCACGTCGAACGCTGACCCGGTCTGCTTCAGCATATCGCCGTCCACTTCGTAGACTTCGCGGATGGCGCGGCCCACGAACTGCGCGGCGCGGAACATCGTGGGTTGGTCGAGAAGGGTCTGAATCTCGCCGCTCTCGGGGTTGGCGAGGCCTTCGGCCAGCAGTGACGACACGGACTGCGTGACGGCAAGATTGCCGGCGGTCGCGAGCGCTAGGATCTTCTCGCCGGGCTTTTCGAACAAGTGCAGCTTGCGATAGGTCGCGATGTTGTCGAGCCCCGCATTCGTCCGCGTGTCTGCGATCATCACGAGACCGTCACGCACCAAAATCCCGACGCAATAGGTCATCGGCGGTTCAGTTCCACTTTGATGTCAGTTCTTGCAGCGATAACAACACTTGCTGGATCGAACAACTGGCCTCCTGGATATCAGCTCTTGGCGGCCGGCAGACGCGGGCCCGTTGCCCCTGGAGCCAGTTGCGTGCGTCCGGTCGAGCGCTCGACCACGACCTTTACGGCGAGGTGTTCTCCGATGCCGCCCGT
The DNA here is from genome assembly GCA_041694995.1 of Pseudomonadota bacterium. Lineage (GTDB taxonomy): Bacteria > Pseudomonadota > Alphaproteobacteria > Rhizobiales > UBA4765 > Raskinella. The sequence continues at coordinate 43,461 of JBGFRS010000004.1, forward strand.
TCGGGCCCCACGCACGGGCGCCGCTCCAAGGTAATCCAGGCCCGCGGCCACCCGGACATGGTGATCGGTCACGCAAGTTCCGTTCGCAGGGTCAAATCCAATCCAGCCGAGCGTTGGCACCATCGCTTCTGCCCAGGCGTGTCCGGCCTCTTGCGATACTTGTCCGTCACCACGCAGCAGGTATCCCCCGACGTAACGAGCTGGAATGGACAGAAATCGCGCGCCGGCGACGAAGATATGTGCGAAATCTTGGCAAACGCCATGCCGTGCGTGAAAAGCTTCGGCGGCTGTCGTCGCGGACGAGGTTGCCTCCACGTCGAAGCGCATGATGCGATGCAGTTCGCGTTGCATCGCATGCAAGGTGGCAAGAGTATCGCCGCCCTCGCCCGCCGATAGTTCCTGTGCGAATGAGCGAATCGCGGCGTCGGCAGCGGTCAGCTCTGTTCCGCGCAGATAGAAGGCGACGGGTAAGCGTTCGACGGTGTCGCGCACGAGGCCGTTCGTGTCTTCCGTTTCAACCTCGCCCTCGGCGTGCACGCGCAAACGATCGAACGGCCCATCGACGGTGTAGGTGTGAGTGACGTTGCCGAAAGAATCCTCATCCCGATCCATGCGACAGTCCGCATCGACGTCAATGCGCCAATTGCAGACGAATTGCCCATGGTGACTGCGCGGCGTCAGGCGCAGCGTTTGAATGGCATAGGCTGCGGACCGATCATAAGTGTAGATGGTTTCGTGCGCGACACGGATGCGCATGGCTCAAGTCAGATACTGTTCCGTGATTGCAGTACCAAGCGCGTTGTTTTCAGTGATGAATTCGGAGATGAACTCATGCAGACCGCCCTGGAACACGTCATCGATATTGGAGTTACGCAGCTTCGCATATGTGGCGCGCGCCTTCCTTTGGCTCGGCCCTTGCCGTCCATAGGCTTGGGACAGATCGTCGAGGAAGCGCACGATGTTCTGGTAGCACGTTGCAAGCGAACGCGGCATCTCCTCCCGCAGGATCAGGAAGTCGGCGACCAGCCAAGGTTTGACGTTCTCCTTGTACACCCAGTGATACGAGGTGAGCGCCGAGACGGAGCGCAGGATGGCTGCCCATTGAAAATAGTCGAGCCCCCCACCGACGGACTCCGCTTGCGGAAGGAGAACGTGGTACTTGACGTCGAGAATTCGCGCCGTGTTGTCGGCGCGCTCCATGTAGAAGCCGAGTCGCGCGAACGCATAGGAGTCGTTGCGCAGCATCGTGCGGAATGCGGTGCCTTCGAAGCGCAGCGAGAACTCCTTTACCCATGCGAGAAAGCGGGCGAGCTCCTGCCCTTTCATCGCGCGACGATCGATGCGCTGCAACTCAAGCCACGCGGAATTGATCGTCTCCCACATTTCGAGCGTTAATGCAGTGCGCACAGCTCGCGCGTTCTGCCGCGCTATTTCGATGCAAGCACGAATCGACGTGGGGTTGGCTTCAGAGAACGCGAGGAAGTCGATGACGTTTTCCGGCGTCACCGTGTCGTAGGCCCGTGCGAAGGTTTGGTTGCAGGCGGCCGTTGCAATCGCCGATTCCCATTCATTGGAGGTGCCGGCATAGGCGGAAGGAAGGTTCGCCAATCGACTGGCCACGTCGAGAATGCGTGCCAGATTCTCCGCGCGCTCGACGTAGCGCGACAGCCAAAAAAGATTGTCGGCGGTACGCGAGAGCATGCGTCAGATTTCCACCACCCAAGTGTCCTTGGTTCCGCCGCCCTGGGATGAATTGACCACCAACGAACCTTCCTTCAGAGCGACACGCGTTAGACCCCCGGGCACGATATGGACGCCATTCGCACCTGACAGGACGTATGGTCTCAAATCAACGTGCCGCGGCGCGACACCTTCGCCGACGAATGTTGGCACGGTCGACAGGGCAAGAGTCGGCTGAGCGATGTAGTTTTCGGGATGCGCCTTGATCTTTTCCGCAAAGAGCGCGCGCGTTGCCTTATCCGCCTTGGGGCCGACCAACATGCCATAACCACCGGAGCCGTGAACCTCTTTAACCACGAGCTCGTCGAGGTGGGCGAGGACGTAACGACACGCTTCCAGTTCCCTGCATCTCCACGTCGGCACGTTCTTCAAGAGCGGTTCTTCACCGAGATAGAACTTCACGATTTCAGGCATGTAGCTGTAGACGGCCTTGTCGTCCGCGACGCCGGTGCCGACGGCATTGGCGAGCGTAACGTTTCCGGCCTTGTAGGCAGCCATGAGGCCCGGCACACCGAGGATCGAGTCGGGCCGGAAGGTGAGGGGGTCGAGGAACTCGTCATCGATGCGTCGATAGATGACGTCGACCCGCTGAGGGCCTTGCGTCGTACGCATGTAGACGACGTTGCCGCGCACGAAGAGGTCGCGGCCTTCGACGAGTTCGATGCCGAGCTTGTCGGCGAGGAAGGAATGCTCGTAATAGGCAGAATTGAAGGCGCCGGGAGTGAGAAGAACAACGGTCGGCTCGCCTGGGGCGGATCGGGGCGCAACCGACTTCAGCGCCGCGAGGAGGTAGTCCGTGTAGTTCTCGACCGGGGCAATCCGGTTTTGCGAGAACAATTCGGGGAATAGGCGCAGCATCACCTCGCGGTTCTCGAGCATGTAGGACACGCCGGAGGGAGTCCGCGCGTTATCCTCGAGCACGTAGAAGGTGTCGTCGTCGACGCGGACGACATCGATCCCGGCGATCATCACGTAGATGTCGTGCGGCGTGGCGATGCGCATCATCTCGGGCCGGAAATACGGGTTCCGCAGCACGAGTTCGTCCGGCAAGACTTTGGCGCGCAAGCAGTCTTGTCCGTGGTAGATGTCTTTGACGAAGGCGTTGAGGGCTTTCACGCGCTGCTCGAGCCCTCGTGCAAGCAGCGCCCATTCCCGTGAGGTAAGGATGCGCGGGACGATATCGAATGGAATGAGGCGCTCGGTGCCTTCCTTGTCACCGTAGACGGCGAAGGTGATGCCGATGCGTCGGAAAAAGTGCTCGGCCTCGGTCTGGTGCTGGGCCAAATAATCGTTGGAAACGCTATCGAGCCATTGCTTGACCCTCTCGTAGCCAGGACGCACGCCGCTTGGCGCAGAAGTCATTTCGTCGAAGGCGGCCGCTTTCGTCATTCACATCCCAGGGCGGCGGAGCCGATGCCGCATGTCTGTGCGTGCCTATTTCTGCACGCGTTGACAGGGTGCGCAACCGATCCAGAAAATCAGTTTCAGGCATCGCTTCGGCGATTGCGTGTTGTCGACTGGCGATGGAAGTTTCAGCCTGGCGTTGTACAGGCGCCGGACGACGGTATCTCCAAGACCGACATGATCTGCCGACTTCCCACGCGGTCTTTCCCCGCACCGCCCAGGCGATGCAGTCTCGTTCGCGTGGTGGGATGCGCAGCGTCTCGATCTCGTGCGGAGCATCTGCGACGAGCCCGAGCAGGGCCGGCGTGTTCTGCGGCCTTCCCGAGAAAACTCATCACAGGAGTCGCAACCCACGCAGGCTCGCATGACCTGCCTTTCCGACGATGATGTGGTCGTGAACTTCGATGCCGAGCGGCCGGGCAATGTCCACGATCTGCCGGGTCGTGGTGATGTCCGCCTGCGAAGGGGTCGGATCCCCCGACGGATGATTATGCACCAGGATCAGGGCGGTTGCCGAGAGCTCGATGGCGCGCTTCACCAACTCGCGGGGGTAGATCGGTGTGTGATCGACGGTTCCCGATTGCTGCACCTCGTCGGCAATCAAGGCGTTTTTCTTGTCCAAATACAACACACGCAGCTGCTCGACTTCCGCGAAGGCCATGGCGGCGCGGCAGTAATCGAGGACGCTCGCCCAGGACGACAAGACAGGCCGCTGTGTGAGCTCGCCGCGTGCCACGCGCTGTGCAGCGGCCAACGTTAGTTTGAATTCGGTTACGACGGATGGTCCAACACCCGGCACCTCGAGAAGTCGCCGTTCCGGTGCTGCAATCACCTCGGCAAAGGAACCAAACCGGCGAATGAGGTCCTTGGCGATGGGCTTGACGTCGCGGCGTGGCAAGGCCCGAAAAAGAAGAAGCTCCAAGAGTTCGTAATCAGGGAGGGCATCGGCGCCAGCGTCACGGAAGCGCTGCCGTAAGCGGTCGCGATGGCCGTGCCAATGCGGCGCATCGGCCGGATCGTCGTCGCTGCGGCTCATCGGCGTGCCGAATAAGGTGGCTTGTCGTACCCTGCAGGCGAATGCGTGAAGATCTCGACGCCCGTTTCGGTAACCGCAACGGTATGTTCAAACTGCGCCGAAAGGGACCGATCGCGTGTCACCGCCGTCCAGCCGTCGCCGAGGATCTTCACGTGCGGCCGGCCAAGATTGATCATCGGCTCGACCGTGAAAAACATCCCCGGTTTCATTTCCACGCCTTCGCCGACGCGCCCATAGTGCAGGATGTTCGGAGCGTCGTGGAACAGGCGCCCCAGGCCATGGCCGCAGAAATCGCGCACCACTGAGCAGCGCTCGCTCTCGGCATAGTCTTGGATCGCAGCCCCGATGTCGCCTGTGAAGCCGCCGGGGCGGATAGCGGCGATACCGCGCATCATCGCTTCATAGGTGACATCGATGAGCCGTTCCGCCTTCCGAGGGGTCTCGCCGACCGTATACATCCGGCTCGTGTCCCCGTGCCATCCGTCAAGCAGCATGGTTGTGTCGATGTTGAGAATGTCGCCTTCGCGCAGGGGCTTCTCGTTCGGAATGCCGTGACAAACCACGTGATTGATCGACGTGCAGATCGAGTGCGTGTAGCCACGGTACTGGAGCGTTGCCGGATAAGCGCCATTATCCATCGCGAACTGGAAGATCAGATCATCCAGTCGCTCGGTCGATACGCCGGGAACGACCTCGGATACGAGCATGTCGAGCGCCTCGGCCGCAAGTCGGCCGGCGCGGCGCATGCCCTCGAAAGCATCGGGACCATGCAGCTTGATTCGTCCCGTATTGCGCCCGGGCGCAAGCCCGGCGTCGACATAGGTCATCGCGCAGAGTCCCATACAGTGAGACGTTCACGAGTCGTTCGATATGGAGCGATCGGCGAGCGGACGCAAGCGCTCGCTACAGCGCTCACGCCGCGATCATTATTCGGTGCGAGATCGCGACCCCTGTTGTCGTGACGGCGGCGGCATAGGCCAGCATTTCGACACCGCCCTCGCGGGCTGCTGCAAAGGCTGCTGCGTAGTCTGGATCGATGTCGCGGGCGAGATCGAACACGTCGCAGTCACCCCGGTGAACGAAGTAGAGCATAACCGCCCGGTGCCCAGCCGCGACCACCTCCGCCAGCTCATGGAGGTGCTTGGTACCGCGTGCCGTCACCGCGTCCGGGAACTCGGCTCTGCCGGACTCCCGCACCAGATGGGCATTCTTGACTTCAAGGTAGACGTTCTGTCGTTGCGGGGCGGTCAGAAGAAAGTCGATCCGAGAGTTCTTGCCGTACGGCACCTCGCGCCGCACTTCGGCGTAGCCGGCGAGTTCGGGAACGAGCCCGGTAGCGAGTGCTTCCGCGACGATCGCGTTTGGCCGCGAGGTGTTGATGCCGACGAGCGTCGGGCCACGTCCGTCATTGACCTCGATAAGTTCGAGACTGTACTGCAGCTTCCGCGCCGGATCCGTTGCAAGCGCTAGCCATGCGGGAGATCCTGGAATGGCGAGGCCCAGCATTGAGCCGGGGTTGGCCACATGCGCAACAACGACGTCGCCTGACGGCAGTTCCACGTCGGCTAGAAAGCGCTTGTAGCGGCGCAGCAAGGTACCGCGCACGAGCGGAACGGGAAAGCGCACGGGAAAACCTCGTCGTCCTGAGGGAGTGTGCCTTGAGCGATGGTGTCGCCTGCGCTACCACGCTGCGCAACCTGCCGCAGGCGCCATGTCTCACTCACCGACCCCGGTCACTGCCGCGCTCCTCGTCATCGGCGACGAAATTCTGTCGGGGCGGACCAAGGACAAGAACATTGGCTATCTGGCCGAGTACCTGACCGCGATCGGCATCGACCTGCGCGAGGTGCGCGTGGTGCCAGACGTCGAGCAGGAGATCGTGACGGCGATCAACGCGCTTCGGCACCGGTACACATATCTTTTCACAACCGGAGGCATTGGCCCGACGCACGACGACATCACCGCGGACGCCGTCGCAAAGGCATTCGGCGTCGCGATCTCGGAAGATCCGCGCGCCATCGCCGTGATGCTTGAGCGATATGCGCCGGAGGCCTTGAACGAGGCGCGGCGCCGCATGGCCCGCATCCCGGCGGGCGCGGACCTCATCGCGAATCCACTCTCGAAAGCGCCCGGCTTCCGGATCGGCAATGTCATCGTCATGGCCGGCGTGCCGGCAATCATGCAGGCAATGCTCGATGCCGTCGGTCCGACATTGGCAACCGGGCAGAAGATCGCTTCGGTTACGCTCGATGCGCACGGCCTTCCCGAAGGCGTCTATGCGAATGGCCTGGCGGGGGTCGCCGCCGCACATCCTGCCGTATCGATCGGAAGCTATCCGTCGTTTACGTCAGCTGGGATCAAAAACCAGATCGTGTTGCGCTCGCGCGATGAGCGCGCGCTGGCCCATGCCGCCGCAGCTGTCGAAACCCTTCTGCAGAAACTCAAAGCCGATGCCGCATCTGTGTGAGAGCAAACATGGCTGAACCTAACACGCAAAAGGCCTTCCCCGTGTCGTGGGATCAGTTCCACCGCGACGCGCGCGCTCTGTCCTGGAGGCTGTCAGGGCAGGGGGACTGGTCAGCCATCGTCTGCGTCACGCGCGGCGGTCTTGTGCCCGCTGCAATCCTTGCGCGCGAACTGAACATCCGCGTCATCGAGAGCGTCAGCATCGCAAGCTATCACGAGTACCAAAACCAAGGGCAGATCCGCGTCATGAAGGGGATCGACCCGAAGCTGGCCGACACGGCGGGCGGGGAGGATAAGATCCTAATCGTCGACGACCTCGTCGATACCGGCAAGACCGCCAAGGTCGTACGGGGGATGCTTCCGAAAGCGCATTTCGCAACGGTTTATGCCAAGCCCCTCGGCCGCCCCCTCGTTGATACCTTCGTGACCGAGGTGTCGCAGGACACCTGGATCTATTTCCCCTGGGACATGAAGCTCGAACTCGCCCCAACCGTCGCCGACCTCGTGCGTGGGGGGCGGGCCACGTGATGATCCGCGCGAGCGCTTGCTTGCGCGACGATCCGGCCCTACCCCTCAGGGCGCCGCGGACGTGGCGAAACTGGTAGACGCAAGGGACTTAAAATCCCTCGGGCCTGCGCCCGTGCGGGTTCGACCCCCGCCGTCCGCACCATCTCAGGAACGCGCTCTTAACCCGGTTGCGCTAGAGCGCAGAGTGAAGGTCCGTGAGGGCCGCAGCCGACGAGGATGGCCATGATGGAGCGCCGGGCGCTTCCACGGCAGCGCGTGATCAAGGGCGCCAAGATCGCCTACGGGAACTTTATGTTCTTGCAGGATTGCAGCGTCTACGATTTGACCAAGGTCGGAGCGCGGCTGAGGCTGCCCAAGCCCGCGCCACTGCCGGACGCCTTTCACGTGTTTTTCAGCGATTCCCACACGATCTGCCCGGTCCGCGTCATCTGGCGCAAAGGCCGCGACGTCGGGGTCGCATTCGAGGACGAGCCGAAGAGCGTGCACGATCTCACCGACCCGCGCCTCAAGCGCTTCGCCTATATGTAGAACGCCGATTCGTCAGACGAAGGCCGCGTAGGCCATGCTGATGACCGCGACGACCAGACCGGCGATACACACGCGGAAGAAACAGGCCAAATGCTCGGTGCGGCGGGTTGAAATCGTGCCAAACGGCTCGACTCCGGCGGAACGAGCCATGACTGCGGCCCGAACTGGATGCAGTGTCCTCATGACGACGCCCTCGACTATCTCTCGCCGAACTCAAAGTGCGAAACAACAAATAAAGCGCGGTCGAGGGGTGCCCGCCAGTGGGATAGCTGCGCTCCGACCGAATTGTCCCATACTGTGGCTGCTGCGACACAAACCGTCCGATTGGTGGTGAGCCTCCTGCGGTGAAGGCTCCGAATGGGGGTGCTCTCGCCAGAACGAGCCCCTGCCGCTAAAGCTTGAAGAGGCAGACGACTGGGAGAAGGAAGTCATGGCGAACGACGTTGTCATCCTGTCCGGTGTGCGCACGGCTGTCGGCACCTTTGCCGGGAGCTTCAAAGATAGCCCGCCGACAGAACTCGGCGCTGCCGTGGTCACGGAGGTGCTGAAGCGCGCCGATGTGAAGGGAGAGGATATCGGCCATGTCGTCTTCGGCAGCGTCATCCACACCGAGCCGAAGGATATGTACATGGCGCGGGTTGCCGCTATCCAGGGCGGCATTCCGAAGGAGACACCCGCCATGACCCTGAATCGCCTGTGCGGTTCGGGCGTGCAGGCCATCGTTTCAGCGGCTCAAACGGTCATGCTGGGCGATGCGGAGGTTGCGGTCGCGGGTGGTGCTGAGTCGATGTCGCGGGCACCGTTTGCCGCGCCCTGGCTCCGGCAAGGGCAGAAGATGGGCGACGCCAAGTTCGTCGACATGATGCTCGGCGCCCTTCACGATCCCTTCGGAGCCGGGCACATGGGGGTGACGGCGGAGAACGTCGCGAACCGCTGGCAGATCAGCCGTGCGGATCAGGACGCCTTTGCTGTCGAGAGCCAAAAGCGCGCTGCCCGTGCGATCGCTGAAGGACGATTCAAGGATCAGATCCTGCCCATCAAGGTGAAGAAGGGTCGCGACATGGTGGAGTTCGCGACCGATGAGCATGTGAAAGCCGACACCACGCTGGACACGCTGGCCGGCTTGAAGCCGGTGTTCCAGACGGATGGCACGGTGACCGCAGGCAATGCCTCCGGCATCAATGATGGTGCCGCCGCCATCGTTCTGATGTCGGAGAAGCGCGCCAAGGCTGAAGGCCGGAAAGCGCGGGCGCGCATCGTCGGCTACGCTCACGCCGGCGTCGATCCATCGATCATGGGGATTGGCCCGATCGACGCGGTGAAGAACCTGATGGCGAAAACGGGCCTCAAGGTCTCGGATTTCGACGTGATCGAATCAAACGAAGCTTTCGCGGCCCAGGCCTGTGCGGTGTCGAAGGCTCTTGGCCTGCCGGCGGAGAAAGTGAACCCGAATGGCGGGGCCATCGCCCTCGGCCACCCGATCGGCGCAACCGGTGCGATCATCACCGTGAAGGCGATGTACGAGCTCGATCGCATCAAGGGTCGCTACGCCCTGATCACGATGTGCATTGGCGGCGGCCAAGGTATCGCGCTCGCGATCGAGCGCGTGAACTGACTGGCTGGCTACGATCGTCCCGGACGCAGGTTTGGTGCACGAGTCGTCCCGGATGCACCGCAGCGTGCAACGGTGCGGCGCTGATACGGGACCGTTCGCTGGCATGCGATCCCATGTCTGCGGCGCATCGCGTTGCGCTGCGCCGCGCACAGGATAACGGTCCTCAACTACACCCCGTCGTCGCCCCACAGGTGTCGCACTTCAGGCAGGTGCCGTTCCGCGCCATCGTGAAGTTCCCGCATTCGGGGCAGAAGTCCCCTTCATATCGGTTGTTAGAGAACACGCGGTACAGCTTGATCCGGTCAGCGGCATCATCGTACGAGACACCACAAAGGATGCTCAAGACACTTGCATCTTGTGTCCTGCCTAAGCTCTGGTCGGGCATCAGGAAGAAAGATGCGAACGTATCTGCCTGCCACTCGGCCGAGTAGTGCTTGTCGAACGCGCGACTACCACCATTCGAGCTAAAGGCCTTTGCGGTGTTATCGTGCAGTACAATATGGCCAAGTTCGTGAGCTACGATCCACCTGGCCCGATCGTGCCCTTCTCTCGCTTCCCTCCAAACCCGCGTCTCGACAGTAAGGGTCGTCGGATTGTACGTGACCTTTGCGGGTTTGTTGGCAGGCAACTCGCCATCGACAAGTACGACGAGCAATCCGCCCTTTAACTTCGGCGCAAAGTCACGCTCGACAAATTCCACGATATTGAACTGATGTTCGTATTGGGAAGACTTTCGCGCAGATCGCGCTAAAGCCGCAGCGTTTTGAATGTCTTTCTCACTACGAAAACGAACTCGATAGTCATTTATTGTTTCCATGGCGGTCACGAACAGCCGGTTGTCGAACCACAAGTGTCACATTTGAGGCAGGTCCCGTTTCTGACGAGAGTGAAGTTAGCGCATTCCGGGCACGCTTCTCCCTCGTAGCCCTTCATTCGAGCTTGAGCTCGCTTCTCGCTCAAAGAGAAGTAAAGCTCGGCACCAACAGACTTCTCTTGCTTCTCGAACAATTCCTCGTAGCGGCTTTCGACTTCCGCCTCGTCCTCGGCCGTGAAGGTGTCAGCTTTCAGCGCGGTCGCGCCCGCGGCGCGGAACGCGGTCACGGTGCCCTTGCCCGGCGTGCCGGCCGGTCCCGTCTGGCCGCCGACGACGAGGAGATTGGTCGAGCGCCCGCGCGTCAGCCCCTTCGAGACGACCGTTTGCGCCGGGGTCGGCACCTCGATCTTGCCCTGCGCGATGCCGCCGCCGATCGTGTCTGGTGTCAAATCCTCCGGCACGACATGGGCGAGGTCGGTGCGCCCGACATAGGAGATCGCGAGTTCGCGGAACACGTAGTCGAGGATCGACGTCGCGTTCTTGATCATGTCGTTGCCCTGCACGAGCCCCGCGGGTTCGAAGCGTGTGAAGGTGAAGGCGTCGACGTACTCTTCCAGCGGCACGCCGTACTGCAGGCCGAGCGACACCGCGATCGCGAAATTGTTCATCAGCGAGCGGAAGGCCGCGCCTTCCTTGTGCATGTCGATGAAGATTTCGCCGAGGCGCCCGTCCTCGTACTCGCCGGTGCGCAGGTAGACCTTGTGACCGCCGACCACGGCTTTCTGCGTGTAGCCCTTGCGTCGGTCGGGCAGGCGTTCACGCGCCCGCACCTGCCGTTCGACGATGCGCTCGACGATCTTCTCGGCGAGCGCCTGCGCGCGCTGCGTGGCGGGCTGCGTCGCGGCGATCGCCTCGTAGAACTCGTCCTCGTCCTCATCCTCCGCAACAAGTGAAGCGTTGAGCGGCTGCGAGAGCTTCGAACCGTCACGGTAGAGCGCGTTCGCCTTCAGCGCGAGCTTCCACGACAGCATGTAGGCGTTCTTGCACTCCTCGACGGTTGCCTCGTTCGGCATGTTGATGGTCTTGGAGATCGCGCCGGAGATGAACGGCTGCGCCGCCGCCATCATGTGGATGTGGCTCTCGACCGAGAGGTAGCGCTTGCCGAGACGCCCGCACGGATTGGCGCAATCGAACACCGGATAGTGCTCTTGCTTCAGATGCGGCGCGCCTTCGAGCGTCATCGCTCCGCACACATGGATGTTCGCGGCTTCGATGTCCTTCTTCGCAAAGCCGAGCGTGCTTAGCATGTCGAAGGAGGGGTCGACGAGTTGCTGGTCGCTGAGGCCGAGCGTCTCCTTGCAGAAGGCTTCGCCGAGCGTCCACTTGTTGAACACGAACTTGATATCAAAGGCAGAACCGAGCGCGCTCTCGATCGCGTCGAGCTGCTTGTCGCCGAAGCCCTTCGCGCGCAGCGTGGTGTGATTGATGCCAGGTGCTTGCTTGAGCGAGCCGTGGCCGACCGCGTAGGCGACGATCTCCTCGATCTTGTGTGAGGGATAGCCGAGTGTCGCCAATGCTTCCGGCACCGCGCGGTTGATGATCTTGAAGTAGCCGCCGCCCGCAAGCTTCTTGAACTTCACCAGCGCGAAGTCCGGCTCGATGCCGGTCGTGTCGCAATCCATTACGAGGCCGATCGTGCCGGTCGGCGCGATGACGGTCGCCTGCGCGTTGCGATAGCCATGCTGTTCGCCGAGCGTGAGGGCACGGTCCCACGCAGCCTTCGCCGCGCTACCGAACCGCGCATCCTTGAGGTTCGCATGGTCGAGCGGCACGGGGTTCACGTGAAGTGACTCATAACCCGTCGCCTCGCCATGCGCCGCGCGGCGGTGATTGCGCATCACGCGCAGCATGTGCGTCGCGTTCGGTGCGTAGCCAGGGAAGGGCCCGAGCTCCTTCGCCATCTCGGCGGACGTGGCGTAGGACACCCCGGTCATGATGGCAGTGAGAGCACCGCAGATCGCGCGGCCTTCCGCCGAGTCGTACGGAATGCCGGACGACATCAGGAGACCGCCGATATTGGCGTAGCCGAGGCCGAGCGTGCGGTACTCGTAAGAGAGCTTCGCGATCTCCTTTGAGGGGAACTGCGCCATCGTCACCGAGATTTCAAGCACGATGGTCCACAACCGGCAGCCGTGCTCGTAGGAGTCAACGTCGAAGCTCTTGTCCGCGCGGCGGAAGGTGAGGAGGTTGAGCGATGCGAGATTGCACGCCGTGTCATCGAGGAACATGTATTCCGAGCACGGATTCGACGCGCGAATCTCGCCGGACGCCGGGCAGGTATGCCAGTCGTTCACGGTTGTGTGGAACTGGATGCCGGGATCGGCCGAAGCCCAAGCGGCATAGGAGATCTGCTCCCACAAATCGCGGGCTTTCAGTGTCTTTTTGACGCCCGGCTTGGTGCGCCATTTGAGCGCCCAGTCCTTGTCGGCGACGACGGCTTCCAGGAACTCGTCGGTGACGCGCACGGAATTGTTCGAATTCTGACCAGACACGGTGAGATAGGCTTCAGAGTCCCAATCCGTGTCGTAGGTTTCGAATTCGATGTCCTTGTAACCCTGCTTCGCGAACTGGATGACGCGCCGGACGTAATTCTCCGGCACCGTTGCTTTCTTCGCCGCCTTGATCTCGCGCTTGAGCGCCGGGTTCTTCTCCGGGTCGAAGCAGGCATGGCCCGGCCCGTCGCAATTGACGCATGCCTTCATGATCGCCTTCAGATGCTTCTGGCAAATCTTCGAGCCGGTCACGAGCGCCGCGACCTTCTGCTCCTCGCGCACCTTCCAGCCAATGAACTCTTCGATGTCCGGGTGGTCGGCGTCGACGACCACCATCTTGGCCGCGCGCCGGGTCGTGCCGCCGGATTTGATGGCGCCCGCCGCGCGATCGCCGATCTTCAGGAACGACATCAGGCCCGATGATTTGCCGCCGCCGGACAGCTTCTCGTTTTCCCCACGCAGCCGCGAGAAATTCGACCCGGTGCCGGAGCCGTATTTGAACAGCCGCGCCTCGCGCACCCACAGGTCCATGATGCCGCCATCGTTGACGAGGTCGTCGGCCACGGACTGGATGAAGCAGGCATGGGGCTGGGGATGCTCGTAAGCCGATTTCGATTTCGTCAGCTTGCCTGTCTCGAAATCAACGTAATAGTGCCCTTGGCCTGGGCCATCGATGCCGTAGGCCCAGTGCAGGCCGGTGTTGAACCATTGCGGTGAGTTCGGCGCTACCATCTGCTTGGCAAGCATGAAGCGCAGTTCGTCGAAGAAGGCGCGCGCGTCGTCCTCGCCATTGAAGTAGCCACCCTTCCATCCCCAATAGGTCCAGGTGCCGGCAAGCCGGTCGAACACTTGCCGCGCCGAGGTCTCGCCACCGAACCGCTCTTTTTCGGGAAGAGCCGCCAGTGCCGCTTCATCGGGTACCGAACGCCAGAGCCAGGAGGGAATGGTCGGTTCTTCGACCTTCTTCAGCACCTTCGCAACACCGGCTTTGCGGAAATACTTCTGCGCAAGTACGTCAGCAGCAACTTGCGACCAAGCGGTCGGCACCTCGAGTCCTTCGAGCTTGAACACGACCGAGCCGTCTGGATTGCGGATTTCGGATGTTGTCGTGCGGAACTCGATCCCGTCGTACGCCGACTTGCCGGCATCGGTGTATCGCCGCTCAATGCGCATATCAGTCCCCTCTTCCGCACGCACAACCGCGCGTCCGGAAAGCCGCTCCGGCCCCAGTTCCGTGAGCTGTTGAAGTTTACGCGGTTCCTCGGGCCGCACGAAGGCGGTCCGCCACAATCTCGCGTCCTCCGCCCCGCTCTCCCTGTTCTTCACAGAGGGTGCCAGGGCAGTTCGGCGGCGCTTGGCCTTCGTCAGGTGCGCTCGCCTTGGACTCGATACGCATACAATATCTAGTATCGAACCTTTAACAAGCCCCTAATTCTGGGCCCTGTAGGTTCGTCCTGTGGATAGCGCGGACCACCACAGGCGCGACGCGAAGCGAAGGTTTGCAAGATGGCGTGAGTCGCAACGGAGACGCCAGCCCTTCGTCCGCGCCACTGTCCGAATTCCGACATATTTCTGCCATGAGGCCAATCTGCCCAGGCCGTCATCCCATGCGATCGCAAACGATGTCCTCCTGATTGCATGGCATTTGCGACGTATTCGACCGATTCGCGAAACGGGAGGTGAATCGAGTTGTGCGTAGTGTCACAGCCCATCAGGGGGTGGGCTCATGCACATCGCAAACGACACAGCGCCGCGTCACGCTGCTTATGGCGCAGCGCTCGAAGAGCTGAACATCGTCGTCATCGACCCGTCTCGGACGATGCAGACCATCCTGCGCTCGATGCTGCAGCAGTTGCGGCCGAAGCGCATTCGCATCTACGACGCGGCCACTGATGCGCTCCGCGACATGCTGCTGGAACCACCGTCGCTCGTGCTGACCGATTGGCGGATGGAGCCGATCTCCGGGCACAGGCTTCTCAAGGTCTTGCGACACAAGAGCATGGCACCTCTCTGCTTCGTGCCGATCATCGTCGTGACCGGCCAAGCCACCCGATCTTCCGTCGAGAGCGCATTCCGCACCGGGTCCCATGCCGTCTTGGTCAAACCCATTGCCCCGACGGCTCTGCGGCAACGCATTGAATGGATTTTGCACGACGACCGGACCTTTGCACTGGCGGGCGAGAACTGGGTCATCGCTGGCGTCGCCGACGTTCTCGATGCGCAGCGCGAAAAGGAGCGTCTGCCGAGCATCATCGCGGAGATCGGCGCCGGCAACAGCGCGGAAGGCGACGCGCGCTCGATCGTCGAGCGCATCGTTCAAGGCAATCTGGGTCCGGACGAAGCAGATTCGACGCGCCGTTCCCGCCGTCTGCGGGAGGACATGCCGAGCATGTCGCCCACCCTGCATCGTCTCGTGCGCCGCCGGGCGCAGATGGTTGCATCGGAGCAGGCCACACGTGCCGAACCGAAACCCGCCCCGCCGAAGAAGCCGTCCGAACGTGGTCGGACGCGCTGGGCCGACATCTGGCTCGGTCGCTGATTCCGAACTCCCGCCGCCGCGGGGATCGGCGGCGGGGATCGGCTGGACAGAACCGTCGTTTCGCGCGAAAGGATACCGTGCGAGACGACGAGGCCGAGGATGGCTTTTCGATTTGTGGAACTCTTCGCCTGGTGGACGGGAAATACCATCGGCACGCGCTTCACCTTGTGGAAGGCCAGGGCGGTCAAGGTCGGTGAGGACGAACTCGGCAATACCTACTATCGCGCCAAGGAGCTCTACGAGGGGCAGGGCGAGCGCCGCTGGGTGATCTACAAGGGCGAGGCTGAGGGGTCGAAGGTGCCGCCAGCGTGGCACGCTTGGCTCTGCCACACGATCGACCAACCGCCGTCGGAGGAAAGCTACACGCCGCGCGACTGGCAGAAGCCCCATCGCCCGAACATGACGGGCACGCCGCAAGCCTATCGTCCGCCCGGTTCGATCCTCGGCTCGGCCGAACGTCCGAAGGCCACCGGCGACTACGAAGCGTGGACGCCACGGTGAGGTGACGGGTATCAGAACGCGTTCTCAGGCGTGCGCAACCGGCTGTGCGGGCGATGTTGGGGCCGTGTTCGCCCTCGAAGCGCGGCGGAGGGGAGCGCTCCGGTGATGCGTCCCAACCGCCGATCTCGGGCGGGGGTCTACTCGGTCACGCCTTCCCGCGGCCACACTCGCCCTGTTAAGGGGCAGTCGGTGCGCGAACGGCAGACTTGCAAGCGCGATTCGCATCGGGACACATCGGCGGATGACGGCCTTTCGACTCACGATTCTGGTGGCTACGGTCGCCATCGGAATGACCGCGGCGGCCATTGCGCAGCAGAGACAGGCGATGCCGGCTCAAGCCGTGCGCGATCGCGTCGAGCATCCCGTGGCCGAGTTCGCTGGCCTCGATAAGATCACCGGACGCATCATCAAGTTCGACGTGCGCATTGGCGAGACCGTGCAGTTCGGTGCGCTACAGGTGACGCCGCGCGCCTGCGCCCAGCGCTTGACGGGTACGCGCGATCATGTCGGCTTCGTTGAGGTGGACGAGATCACCTTGCGCAACGAAATCCGTCGCATCTTTTCAGGATGGATGTTTGCATCATCGCCGGGTCTCAACGCCGTCGAGCATCCAATCTACGACATCTGGCTCGGCGAATGTAAGGGTGGCAACGTCCCGCAGGTCGCGGCGGGCCCACAAGCGGGCTACCAGGGCGAAGGCGACCCGACGCCGCTTGAGAATGCCCCGCGCCGCCGCCCCGCCCCGCCGCGCCCGCAAGGCCAGCCACAACCCTCGCCGCAGGAGCAGCCGTTCCGGCCCACCGGGCCAGGACCGGCGATCCAGCCCGGTGTTCCCTTTGATCCATCACAGCTTCCACCGCGCTGAGCTCAGGTCGTTGCGGTCCAATCCGCGACGATGGCGCAAATCGCTTTAAGACCATCGGTCAGAGCTGCCGGACCCGGTTGAAGGATCAAGGGCGACTTCACTTCATGCAAATTGCCGGTGCGTGCCGCTGGCAGATCGGGGAATCCGGGGCGGGACAGGAAGCGATCGCGCGCAAACTTCTTGCCGCACCACGACGCGATGACGATGTCTGGCGCCGCAACGCAGACCTCGTCAGCCGTGACGAAGCGGTCGCGTGCAGCCTTTCCATCGCGCCGATCGGCAAACACGTCGATGCCGCCTGCGGCCTCAATAATTTCGGAGACCCATCCGATGCCGGAGATCATCGGATCGTCCCACTCCTCGAAGTAGACGCGGGGCCGGCGCGGTAGCTGCGCTGCGCGTTGGCGCGCGCTCACCAGGTTGCAAGCCAGTTTGTCGGCCAGCGCGTTGCCAGCCTCAGCGCGCGCGACGAGCGCACCGAGGCAGCGAACCATCGCCAGAATGCCCTGGACGTTGCGCTGGTTGAACGCATGCACGGCAACCCCGGCCTTCACGAGCGCGGCCACGATCTCGGCTTGGATGTCCGAAAACGTGAGAACAAGATCGGGATCGAGCGCAAGGATCTTAGGTAGATCAGCGCTTATAAACGCGGAGACGCGTGGCTTTTCCTTCCGTACGCGTGGCGGACGTACGGCGTATCCCGACACTCCGACGATGCGGTCCTCCTCGCCGAGAAGATAGAGTGTCTCGACGGTTTCTTCGGTGAGGCAGACGATGCGTTCAGGAGGAAAGCGCCTCATGGTCGCCGGTCGATGGCAAAGAAGTCTGCGCTGCGCTGCACCGCATCGGCGAGCAGCTTCTGATAGTGCTTTTTCGGAACCTCGATCGCACCGAAGCGCGCAAGGTGGTCTGTCACGAATTGCGCATCGAGCAAGGTGAAGCCGCCAGCGCGTAGCCGATCGACGAGGTGCACCAGTGCGACCTTCGATGCATCACGGCGCCGGTGAAACATGCTTTCTCCAAAGAACGCGGCACCGAGCGTCACGCCGTACAGCCCGCCGACGAGGGCGTCCTCCTGCCAACATTCGACGGAATGGCAATGCCCCATGCGCGCCAGCGCACTGTAAAGACGTTGGATCCGCTGATTGATCCAGGTGGACGGCCGCCCTGGTGCGCTCTCGGCGCACGCAACGATAACGGCCTCCGTCGCAGTGTCCACCCGTAGTTCGAATTGACTGGAGCGCGCTGTGCGCGCGAGCCGCTTCGGGACATGGAATGCCTCGAGCGGGATGATGCCGCGACGCTCCGGCTCGAGCCAGAACAGGCCTGGGTCATCCGCCGAATCGGCCATGGGAAAAATCCCGACGGCGTAGGCCTTCAGAAGTACGTCAGGGGTGATCTCGAAGGAGCCGCCCCGCGTCATCGTCTCTACTCGACCTTCATACCACCAGCCGCGAGATATTTCTCGAGCCAATGGATGTCATAGTTGCCGTTCTGGATGTCGGCGTTGCGCACGAGTGCCCGAAACAACGGGACGGTGGTCTCAATGCCATCCACGACGAACTCGTCTAAAGCGCGCCGCAAACGCATCAGGCATTCGTTGCGCGTCTTGCCGTGCACAATGAGCTTTGCAGCGAGCGAGTCATAATAGGGAGGGATGATCCAACCCTGATAGACCGCTGAGTCGACGCGTACGCCGAGCCCACCGGGCGGGTGGTAATAGGTGACCTTGCCCGGCGAGGGTCGAAACGTCTCAGGGTTTTCCGCATTTACCCGGCATTCGATCGCATGCCCTGACCAAGTCACGTCCTCTTGCTCGACGGAGAGCTTGCCGCCGGCTGCGACCTTGATCTGTTCAAGCACCAGATCGATTCCGGTGATCATCTCGGTCACGGGGTGTTCGACCTGGAGACGCGTGTTCATCTCGATGAAGTAGAATTCGCCGTTCTCGTAGAGGAATTCGATGGTACCAGCACCCGCATAGGCAAGTTCCTGCATGGCCTTTGCACAAATCGAACCGATCCGCGTGCGATCATCGGCATTGAGCGCTGGAGAACCAGCTTCCTCCCAAACCTTCTGGTGTCTGCGTTGCAGCGAGCAGTCGCGCTCGCCCAAGTGGATGGCACCGCCCTTGCCGTCACCGAGTACCTGGATCTCGATGTGGCGCGGGCGTTCCAAGTACTTTTCGATGTAGACGGCATCGTCACCGAAAGCAGCGCGCGCCTCCATTCTAGCAGTCGCCAACGCGTTCGGTAGATCGTCGGCCGTGCGGGCAACCTTCATGCCGCGGCCACCACCGCCAGCGGTTGCTTTGATCAGAACCGGAAAACCGATGTTGGTCGCTACGCACTTCGCGTCCTCATCGTTTTCGATGGCATCCTGCGACCCGGGAACGACCGGGATGCCGAGGCGGACCGCCGTACGCTTTGCTTCGATCTTGTCGCCCATGATCCGAATGTGCTCGGCGGACGGTCCAATGAAGGCGATGCGGTGCGCGGCGAGAACTTCGGCGAAGCGCGCGTTCTCCGACAAGAAGCCGTAACCTGGGTGGACCGCATCTGCGCCTGTGATCTCGCAAGCCGTCACCAAAGCGGGGATGTTGAGGTAGCTGTCGCGCGCAGGTGGCGGGCCAATGCACACGCTCTCGTCAGCGAGCCGAACGTGCATCGCATCCGCATCCGCCGTCGAGTGAACGGCAACCGTCGCGATCCCCAGCTCCTTGCAGGCGCGAAGCACCCGCAGGGCGATCTCTCCACGATTGGCGATCAGAACCTTGTCGAACATGCATTCACTCGATGACGACGAGCGGCTGTCCGAATTCGACCGGTTGCCCGCTCTCGAACAGAATCTCTTTCACCGTTCCCGCGCGCGGCGCTGGTATTTCGTTGAAGGTCTTCATCGCCTCGATAACCAGCAATGTTTGTCCTTGGCGAATGGCCGTGCCGATCTCGATGAAGTTCGGCTTGTCCGGCGCCGGCGCACGATAGGCCGTGCCGACCATCGGTGACGTCACGGCGCCAGCCGGCGCCGCCGTCTTGCCGGAGCCCGCGGAGACGGGCTCGCTTACCGCCGGTGCAACCGCGATCGGAGCCACATGTGGCGCAGGCATCGCAACGCTCGCCGCAACAGTCAGATTCCGCGCGACGCGCAAACGCAATCCCTTCTGCTCGACTTCGATTTCTGAAAGGTCGGTCTCCTTCAGGATCGCGGCAAGCGAACGGATGAGGTCAGCATCAATCGGGCTCTTCATCGGGTCGGGTCTCGTCGGCGCCTGGCTTAGGCGCGAATGATGGTTGCAAGCGCTCTTAGTGCCCATTCATAGCCATGAGGGCCAAAACCGCAAATCACCCCACGCGCGACTGGGGAAATGTACGAATGATGACGAAACGGTTCACGCGCGAAAACATTGCTGAGGTGTAACTCGACGACTGGCACCTCTGCGACGCGGATCGCGTCATGGATCGCAATCGAGGTGTGAGTATAGGCGCCCGGGTTGAAAACGACCCCAGCCGCCTTATTGCGGGCCTCTTGCATCCAGTCCACGAGGGTCCCCTCGTGATTCGACTGGCGAAAATCGACGGTCAGTCCAAGCTCCGCGGCCGTGCGATGGGATAGCGCCTCGATGTCTTTCAAAGTCTCGCCGCCGTACACAGACGGCTCCCGCAGGCCGAGCATGTTGAGATTGGGGCCGTTCAAGACAAAGACGAGAGGTGACATGCGACAAGTGGCTCCGCCCCGAAAGGGGCGCGCGGGTTATAGGCGCGGTCGTAGGGGTAGGGAAGGGCGCTTTTCTCAACAAGTCGTCTGGCCGCAGCGGCGCATGGCCTCGATTTTCACGCGAAGCTGAGCTGCTCCAACGGCACCAACCACGATCTCGCGGCCGATGACATAGGTCGGCGTGCCGCCGAGATTGAGCGTGTTGGCGAGCGAATAGGCTTCCTGGATCACCTGACGCGGCCCGTCTGTGGCCATGTCGCGCTCGAGAGCGCGTGCATCCATGCCGAGCTCGCGCGCGATCGCCAGCGCGCGGTCTTTGCCGACCTGACCGCGCTCCGACAACATGCGGTTGTGGAACTCCGCGAAACGCGGATGCCCGATGAGCTGCGCCGAAATCTGGGCGGCTTCGACGGAGCCGGGCCCAAGCACAGGAAACTCCTTCAGGACCCAGCGAATGCCGGAATCGGCACGAATGATCTCTTGCATGTCCGCATGGGCGCGTCGGCAGAAGCCGCAATTGTAGTCGAAGAACTCCACGATGGTGACGTCGCCATTGGGGTTGCCGAGCACCGCGTGGCGACCGGTGCGAAAGAGCTGATCGGCGTAACGCTCGATCGTCTCGGATTGCGTGCGCGCCTGGTTCTCCTGTTCGCGGCGCTCGAGCGCGTTGAAGGCGTCACGCAGGACCTCCGGATTGGCGATGAGATATTCGCGGACGATCTGTTCGATCATCCGCCGCTGTTCCGGCGTCGGGGTGGCAGTCGTTTGTGCAACGACAGACCATGGAGAAAAAACTAGGGCAGCCGCCAGCGCGAGAATACGAAGCATCATTCGACCTTTCGTGCCGTTCATCAGTCCCCGCGCGGGGGGCGGAAGGTAAGGATATCATCTGCGCGCAACCAGCCGGGGGAGCCGCGCGGAAGAAGCGCCTGGGCGCGCTGCGCGGCTTGGCGAGCATAAGCGAGTTCACCAGTATGAAAGAAGCCCTGGGCAGTGGCTAGCGATGCGCGCCCTTCGTCGCCGCGGCGGGCATGCGCAGTCGCGAGGAAGCGATAAGCGATCCCGAACTCCGGTTCCTGAACGAGCCCGCGTTCGAGCTCCCGCACGGCCTCGTCGAGCACCTGGCGCTGCTCGCTTGCCACGAGGGCGCGGCCCAGGCCGATCCGGATCAGTGCTGCCCCGCCTGATAACTGCAACGCTCGCCGGTAGGGTGGGATCGCATCGCGGGGGTTGCCCCGCTCGAGAAGTGCGAGCCCCAACATCTCGTGGAAAAAAGCATTGTTTGGCTGCTCACGGATCAAGGCCTCGAACTGCTGCCTGGCGCTTGGCATGTTTCCAATGCGATATGTCGCAATGGCCCGGGCATACCGCGCTGGCAGCGATGTGTTGCTCGGAGGGAAACGCCGCGCGACCTGATCGGGCCGCTCGAGAAATGCAGCGATCTTCGCCCGCATCAGGTCGTGGCGAAGCTGCAAATTGGGAGAGTCGCGCGCCTCGCGATGCGGACTCGCCTCAACGAGATTGCGGAGGTTGGCGATGCGCTCGCGGGGCATCGGGTGGGATTGTACGTAAGGGTCGACCAGTCGCGTGACAGCACCCATCTGGTCGGACATGCGCTCGAAGGTGCGGAGCATGCCCCGGCCGGACTGACGCGTCGCATTGAGATAGGTGATCGCCGCGCGGTCTGCTGCGTTTTCTTCCGTGCGCTGATAAGCAAGGAGAGTGCGCTGTCCGAGGCCCATCGAGCCGACGGCGATGCCCATTGCGGCTTGGCCGAGATCCCCAGCGCGGCCACCGGCGAGGGCTGCACCTGCGATGGCGGCGGCACCCAGAAGCATCGCCAGGATCGTGCTCGTCGCAGCGTTCTGAAGCTCCTGTCGCAGGCGCGCGAGGTGCCCGCCGACGATGTGTCCGGTCTCGTGCGCGAGCACGCCGATCACCTCGTTCGGCGTTTCGCTATCGAGGAGCGCACCAACCGTGATGAAAATGCGCCGGCCGTCGACAACGAAGGCGTTAAAGGCGCGGTCGTTGACGATCATGATCTCGATGTTGCGATCCACACCAATGCCAGCTGCACGCAAAATTGGCCGGGCATAGTCACGAAGGAGTTGTTCGATCTCCGTGTCGCGCACCAAGGCGATGCGGTCACCGCGCATCGCGCCCTGCGCATAGGCGGTACCAATCGAATTTGTCGCGACCGCGAGCGCCAAAAGACCGACGACGAGCGAAGCTGACATGCGGCGCACGACGTCCAACGCCTTGATAGAACCCTTCATTTTTAGACCGTAGGAGAGCGTCTGCTGGCGGGTCAACTTACGCCTCTTTGCGCCCGTCGCGGCGTCCGTTAGGAAGCAGCGCTCGAATTGGGCGGAAGCAGGGCACTTGGAGCGCAAAGGCGCCGCGAGGAGTGACAATCACGTGACATCGCCAAAAGCGCCTCGCGCCTCGCGCCGGAGTGATGTGCCGCCGTTCATCGTTATGGATGTGATGGCAGCGGCGGCGCGCCGTGTCGCCACGGGTGGCGATGTGGTGCATATGGAGGTTGGCGAGCCTGGGACGGCGCCGCCGCGCCGGGCGCGCGAGGCGGTGGCGCGCGCTTTGGAAGCGGGGCCGGTTGGCTACACCCAGGCGCTCGGAACGGCCGAGCTGCGCACTCGCATTGCGCGCCACTATCAGGACCGGCATGGTCTGACCGTCGATCCGGGTCGCATCATCGTCACCATGGGATCGTCAGCGGGCTTTATCCTCGCATTTCTCGCGGCATTTGAGGTTGGGGACCGCCTGGCGGTGCAAACGCCGGGTTATCCAGCCTACCGGAACACGACGGTCGCCCTCGGTCTCTCGCCGGTCATTCTGGAGACCAGCGCATGGACGCGTTGGGCGCCGACGCCGGAAATGGTGCACGCCGCGCATATGGAAACACCGCTCAAAGGGCTGCTCGTCGCAAGCCCGAACAACCCGACCGGTACCGTCATCTCGCGCCGCGACCTATCGGCGCTTGCCGCGACCTGCCGCGAGCTTGGATTGTGGTTCGTCTCGGATGAGATCTATCACGGATTGACGTACGGTGAGACTGAGACCTGTGCGCTCGCCGTCGAGCCCGACGCGATCATCATCAACTCTTTTTCCAAGTATTGGTGCATGACCGGCTGGCGTATCGGCTGGATGGTGGTACCGGAACGGCTCGTGCGGCCGATCGAACGCCTGACGCAGAACCTGTTCATTTCGGCGCCATATCTGAGCCAGGTCGCGGCCTTGGCCGCGATGGACGCCACCGAAGAGCTCGAAATCTACAGGGCCGCCTACGCGGCGAACCGCAGCCTCCTCACGCGGGAGCTGCCGAAACTTGGCTTCGACGAGGTCTTGCCGATGGACGGAGCCTTCTACGCCTATTGCTCGGTCGCTCGCTTCACGAATGACAGCCCGGAGTTTGCCGGGCGGTTGCTTGCCGAGACGGGCATTGCAGCCACGCCTGGTGTCGATTTCGATCCGGCGCGGGGGCATCGATATCTGCGCTTTTCGTATGCTGGAACCACGCAGGACGTGGAACAGACGGTCGAACGCCTTCGAGCCTGGCTGAAATAATAGGCGGTTCTGCCGGCGCTCCCGTGACGATTGGAACCGTCGTCTTGGTATGGCCCGAAGGGCTCGCCCGCCTTAAGACCCTCATCGAAACGGGAACACCGTTCCTGCTGAAGCAGGAAGCCGCAGCAGGAAGCCGCTTCGCAGCATGCCAGTGCCTTATGCGCGTTGACGATTCCACCATCCGGCACGGCGTGGCCGCTCAGGATCGTCGGCGGGCGGTGCAACCGGTGTCTGCAACTCCGGCAGATCTGGAATTCTCGGCATCGAAGGCGCGGATTCCAACTCCGGTGCCGGTACGGGGTGGGACCCGACCTCTGGAATCACCTCGACTTCTGCGGCCGCCGAGCGGTTCGCGGGCTCCTCGATCTCGATTCGCTGAAGACTTGTTGACTCCAGTCCCACGTCACTTGGCTGGACCCAGGTTACGGGGTCGAGACGTGGCCCCCGCTCCTCACGACGGGGTCCACGGTCGTCAAATCGTGGTGCGCGATCGCCATCGCCGCCGAACGAACCATCGCGATCGGCCCGGTTCCGGCGCCCTCCGCGTCGGCCGCGCCGCCGCCGGCGGCCACCGTCATCGTCCGCTGCGCGCACCTGGCCAGCATCCTCGCTGTCCATGTCATCTGCGTCTTCAGCGTCGTCTTGTAACTGACCGCCCGCCTCGCGCCGCGACTCGTCCGGCAGGCTGTCGTCCTCCCTCCGCCCGCGACGGCGACGGCGGCGACGGCGGCCAGCGTCGCCGTTATCCGCCCCGCCCTCCTGGTTGTCGCGCGCGCCTGAGCCCTGAGCCGGCGCGGCACCGACACCCCCTTCGCCCTCCGCCGTGATATCCACCTCTTCTTCGAGATCGGCAGCGTGCACTGTGTCGATCTTCACGGTCGCCGCCCGCGCAACAGGAGCGCGCGTCGACAGTTCGCCCTTATCGATCACGAAGGAGGTGCCGGCCGGAAGATGTTCATCGGCCTCAATACCTATCGAGACGCCGAACCTGTCTTCGAGACTGCTGAGATTGGCGCGCTTCTGATTGAGAACGTAGAGCGCAACACGGGTGCGCGTTCGTACCGTGAGATTGTGCGTGGGATCACGGATCAACGCTTCCTCGATCATGCGGAGAATCTGCAAGGCGGCGGAAGCTGGGGATCGCACGTATCCGGTGCCGTTGCAGTGCGGGCACACCTCGGTCGTCGACTCAAGGACGGATGTCCGGATACGCTGGCGCGACATCTCCAGCAAGCCGAAATGCGAGATGCGACCGACCTGAATGCGGGCACGATCTTGCTTGAGGCATTCCTTCAGCCGCCGCTCGACCGCGCGATTGTTCCGCCCTTCCTCCATGTCGATGAAGTCGATGACGATCAAGCCGGCGAGGTCGCGAAGACGCAACTGCCGGGCGATCTCTTCTGCGGCTTCGAGATTGGTCTTGAGCGCCGTATCCTCGATGTTGTGCTCGCGCGTCGCACGGCCCGAGTTGACGTCGATCGATACCAGAGCCTCGGTTTGATTGAGGACGATGTACCCGCCCGATCGCAGCTGGACCTGTGGTTGGAACATCTGATCGAGCTGGCTCTCGATCCCTGATCGCGTGAAGAGCGGTACCTCATCGCGATAGAGCTTCACATTCTTGGCATGGCTCGGCATGAGCATGCGCATGAAGTCCTTTGCCTCGCGATAGCCGTCCTCACCCGCGACCGTGATCTCGTCGATATCCTTGTTGTAGAGGTCGCGAATGGCTCGCTTCACGAGCGAACCTTCTTCGTAAACGAGCATCGGTGCTTGAGACTTGAGCGTCAGTTCGGCGACGTTCTCCCACAGCCGCATCAGATACTCGAAATCGCGTCGAACCTCCGCCTTCGTCCGCGACGCGCCTGCCGTGCGCAGGATCACCCCCATGCCCTCGGGCACTTCCAGTTCCTGGGCGATGTCCTTGAGCCGGCGACGGTCCTCGGCGCTTGTGATCTTGCGGGAGATGCCCCCGCCCCGCGCGGTGTTCGGCATCAGCACCGAATAGCGGCCAGCAAGCGAGAGATACGTAGTCAGGGCCGCGCCCTTGTTTCCCCGCTCTTCCTTAACGACCTGAACGAGGAGGACTTGGCGGCGCTTGATCACTTCTTGAATCTTGTAGCGTCGCGGAGCGACACGTTGCGAACGTTCTGGGACTTCCTCGGCGACATCAGCACCACCGATCGCCTCGACGTCATCATCATCATCATCTTCTTCTTCTTCATCTTCATCTTCTTCCTCATTGCCCCGATCGTCCTCGACGCTTGGCTCGGATTCGGCCTCGCTGACGGAAGCCGGAGCGTCATGCGTGAGGGTAGCGGCCGTTTCGGCAGCCACGGGTTCGGTTGCCACACCACTCGAATTGACGATGTCACTTATGGCGAAAGCCGACTGAGCCTCGCCAGGCAACTGATCCGCCGCCTCACTCGTCGCTGCGGGGGCAGCCCCGGCAGGTTCAACGGTGTCGGTGGTTTCCAATGTCACCGCTTCGGAAATCACGTCGCTGTTGCTCGTTTCCGTCGCAGCCAGCCGTGCATTGCCACGCATGCGGCGCCGGCGGCGCCGCTGTGGGCGCTCGGCGGCACGGTCCTCTCCGCGCGCACGCTCGGCCTCTGCATCGGCCTCTTCGGCTAGCAAGGCCTGCCGGTCGGCGACGGGAATTTGATAGTAGTCCGGATGGATTTCGGAAAAGGCAAGAAAACCGTGTCGGTTGCCACCGTAATCGACGAAGGCTGCTTGCAATGACGGTTCGACGCGCGTGACCTTCGCGAGATAAATGTTACCTCTCAGCTGTTTTTTGGCGGCGGATTCGAAATCGAACTCCTCGACGCGATTGCCGCGCAGCACCACGACGCGGGTCTCTTCCGCATGCGTGGCGTCGATGAGCATCTTGTTGGCCATGAGTGAGCGTTCCTTGCAGAAATGACCGCTAACGCGCATGTCGCGGCGCTGCGGCGATATGGGATATGACAACGTGCAGTGACGGCAGACGCAGTGCGATGCACGCCATGAGCGGTGCCGTGGATGACAGCGCCGCTTCCACTGACGTCACAGCGATTGGCATCCGCGAGCATGCCGCGAAAGCTCCACCTGACCCGCACGGGACCTTGCACGGGTTACATGGGCTCGCGAGTGACGGGAGCGGAGGCCTCGGTCGGGCCTAGATCCCGGTCCGTCCGCGCGCTGCGCGGGTTCGATCGGCTGCAGCCGACGCGGCTGCGCTCACATGATCGCGGTCCGGGAGGAACCGTCGCCGAAGGCAAGGGCGGCGAAGGAAGCGAGCGACGGGCTCATCTCGCCCGGCGTGACTCCGTTCCGACCCGGAACCCCGGCGCTAGTGGAACGGACGCGACAGACACATTCGCCGACCCGCCGGAAGCACGAGGGTCGTCCCACGTCCGCGAGCCGATAGCGTGTTTAACCGCCGGACCCGTGCTGCGCAAGCGCCGTCCGGAACCCGCCTGAAAAGACCCGGGATAGCCATGTTTGCAATGCCCAGCTGCGGCCTGGTTGGCCGAGGAACCGCGTCGGGTCGTTCCGCGCTCGGACGCCCATGAGTCCGAGTTCGACGGTCGCCGAGATGTTCGTAACGAGCTCCCAAACCAGATTGGCGGCCACCCGGGTGACGATGAATCGAGGGTCGAGAGGCACGATGACCGGGCCGCGCGGGAATGTGACGTTGAGCCGAGTTAAGAAGACATTGCTCGAGAGCGTGGGCGTCCAGGCATGCCGATAGGCGACCGCCCCGGACCACCCCCGCGTCGTTTCCGCCGAAAATGCTGCCAACCGAGGAGAGAACAAGTTCCACGTCCAGGCGGCTCCAAGATAGCTCGGCGCACCATCCGCGTCGGAGGCTTGCATCACCAGCACACGGCCAGCGGCAATAATGTCGGACAGGTCGAACCAGGCGCCGATCATGGCCGCGAAACCGGTGTAGCCTGCCGTGTTGAATCCGGCGGCGGAAAAACCAGGGGGAGGGGCGAAATCAGGCCGGCGTATTGCTGCGGCGACATGAATTACGCTTGTCAGCCGAGCGTATCGGAAGCACGCGACGAAGTCCGGCGCCTGCATCCGGGAGTAACCTTGCGGGAAATTGGCACCGCGCCCTCTGGTCTTCCATCGGCAGTGCGAGAGAACCACCTTCGCCGCCGAATACGCAGGCAGAAATCCGCGTCAGTGTGGATGAACCCCGTGCTGTCGTCGTCCGACGTTGCCGCGGTGGTTGCACATCGGTAGCCGGTCTGCCCAACCCGGACCAGATATCGCGGCCACCACCGCGATCGTCACCACGCCCCAACGCCACTCGACTGCGACGCTCCGAAATCCTCGACCGACGGCCACCCTACCACGCCCGCGCTGCTGCGTTGCGGCTGAACTGCAACAGCGGCGTGACTGATGCACCGCCGCAACGGCAGCTAGAGAAAGCACGAGACGCTGGTAAACCAGCGTTAACCACACCGCTCGCATGGTCTATTCCGTCCCGCTGGACAGAATGGACGAGACCCCGCATGCGCCGCCTCACGCGGATCAGCCTGATATGCCTGCTCGGCTGCATCGCTGCCGGGGAAGGGATCGCACGGGATCGTGCGGCGCCGCGTGAGTCGCAGCCGCGGGCCGAGGCGGCTGCAAACCTACCGATCATCAGTGATGCCCGGCTCGGCGGGGATGCCGCTCGGACTCGCCTGGTCATGGACCTCGATCGGCAGATCGAGGTCACCGCGTTCGTGCTGGCCGATCCGCACCGCGTTATCGTGGACATGCCTGAGGTCGTGTTCCGCTTGAGCCCGAACACGGGGCGGGAGGGGCGCGGGCTGGTGGCGGCTTATCGGTTCGGACAATTTGCGCCCGGCCGGTCGCGCATTGTGCTCGACATGCGCGAGCCCGCGCGGGTCGACAGGTCGTTCGTTCTTGCGCCGGTCGATGGGCAACCGGCGCGCCTCGTCGTCGACCTCGTTCGCACAAGTCGCGAGGAATTCCTGGCTGACGCTCAACGAACCGCGCGGCCAGCGGCCTTGCCTGCGGCCGTGACGCAGGCAAGGCCGCTGCCGGCCGAACGTCGACCTCGCTCGGAACTACCGCTGGTGGTACTGGATCCTGGCCATGGCGGCGTCGATGCCGGCGCTTCGTCGGCAGAAGGCCATCAAGAAAAGACGATCGTTCTCGAATTCGCGCGTGCGCTGCGCACGGCGCTGGAGTCATCCGGGCGGGTTCGCGTTGCGATGACGCGCGACGGCGACACCTTCGTCCGCCTGGACGATCGTGTTCGTTTTGCCCGTGAACGGCAGGCTGTCTTGTTTCTGTCCATTCACGCGGATTCCTTCGCTCGCCCGCTGCTCGGCGTATCCGGCGCCTCGATTTACACGCTGTCGGATCGCGCTTCTGACCAGGAGGCCGCAGCCTATGCCGAGCGCGAGAACCGTGCGGACCTGATCGCCGGCGTCGAACTCCCGCCGGAGACGGACGAGGTCGCCGATATCCTATTCGACCTCATGCACCGGGAGACCAAGAACTTTTCCGTGCATTTTGCTCGGCTTCTGGTCGAAGAATTGCGGCCACATGTGCGGTTCGTAAGGAATCCGCACCGTTTCGCCGGGTTTCGCGTGCTGAGAGCTCCCGATGTCCCCTCGGCGCTGCTCGAACTCGGTTATTTGTCGAGCCGTGAGGACGTACGCCTGCTGTTGAACACAGAATGGCGCCAAAGGACCGCAACGGCGATTTCGCGGGCGGTTCTGGGCTTCATTGCATCGAGTCAGGCGGGTGCGCCTGCAAGTCCCCCAACTCCGACTCAGATCAGTGCCGATCGGGCGATGGGGGCCGCACGATGAGCCACGCAATCGCCACGAATTTGCAAAACAAACGTTCAGGTCGTAGGCGGTGGATCGCCGCGCTTGTTCAGCGTCAGGCTGCGGGTGTCGGACCGAAGGTGATGCAATGGCCGATCAGCCCTGTGGAAACGGGCTAACCGGCGCACGCGGACGAGGGCGATGATCCTGCGCTTCTTCGGATTTTTGTTCGCCGCCGGCACGCTGGTCTTTCTGGTCGGTGCGGCAGGCGCCGCGTACCTGATTTGGCACTTCGGTCGCGATCTGCCCGATTATACAGCGCTGCGAAACCACCAGCCGGCCGTCATGACCCGCGTTCATGCGGCGGACGGCTCTCTGATGCTCGAGGTTGCGCGCGAACGCCGTTTGCACATGCCGATCCAGGCTGTGCCGCGAATGGTCATCAATGCATTCGTCTCGGCTGAAGATAAGAACTTCTTCTCGCATCGCGGCGTCGATCCCGAAGGTCTCGCGCGCGCCGTGGTGAACAATATCCGCTACTGGGGGCAGCGGCGCCCGGAAGGCGCCTCGACGATTACCCAGCAGGTCGCGAAGAACTTCCTGCTCACCAACGAAGCCTCCATCGAACGCAAGATTCGCGAAGCGCTGGTCGCGCTGCGCATGGAACTCGTTTACTCGAAAGAGCAGATTCTCGAACTCTACCTGAACGAGATCTATCTCGGGCAAATCAACAGCGTGCAAGCCTATGGCATTGCCGCGGCGTCGCTTCTCTACTTCGACAAGGCGGTTCAGGAACTCACCCTCGCTGAGGCGGCCTATCTCGCGGCATTGCCAAAGGGGCCAAGCAACTATCACCCATTCCGGTTCCGCGAGATCGCCATCGCCCGGCGCAACTACGTGCTCGACCGCATGCTCGAGGATGGGCACATCAATCGCGAGCAGCACCGCGAAGCGCGCACCCAACCTCTCGGCGTCGTGGAGAACCGCGCGCAGCGCCGCGTCGCTGGAGCCGAATATTTTGCGGAGGAGGTTCGCCGGCAGCTTCTCGAACGCTACGGTGAAAAGCAGCTGATGGAAGGCGGCCTCTCGGTCCGCACCACGCTTGATCCCGCCATGCAGGTGATGCTGCGGAAGGCGCTGGTCGATGGGCTGGTGCGCTTTGATCAGCAACGCGGTTGGCGCGGCCCTATCACACGCCTCAACCTCGCCGTCGGCGGAGAATGGGGCCGTCAACTTGCCGGCGTACGGGAACTCGCCGATGTGGCACCTTGGCGGCTGGCTGTTGTGCTTCAAGTTCAGCCGAACCAAGCGACGATCGGATTGCAGCCATCGCGTTTGCGCGACGGGATTGGAAGCGATCGCGAGACAGGTTCAATCGGGCTCGCGCAGATGTCGTGGGCGCGGCCGGCGGAAGGTCCACGCCGCGGTGCGCCCGTTCGCGCGCCAAGCGATGTGCTTCAGGTCGGCGACGTCGTTTATGTCGAGCCGGTCGCAAACCAACCCGGTGTCTTCGCCTTGCGACAGGTGCCCGAGATCGCCGGTGGCGCCATCGCCATGGACCCGCACACGGGCCGCGTGTTGGCGATGGTCGGAGGCTTCTCGTTCTCCGACTCCGTCTTCAATCGGGCAACCCAGGCGTTCCGGCAACCGGGTTCGTCGTTCAAGACGTTCATCTACGCGGCGGCACTCGACAACGGCTACACGCCCGCATCCGTCGTGCTCGATGCGCCCTTCGAGCTCGATCTCGGGCCCGGACAGGGCGTCTGGCGGCCGGAGAATTACGACGGCCGCTCAGCTGGACCTTCGACGCTACGGGGCGGCATGGAGCGCTCGCGCAATCTGATGACGGTGCGCCTGGCGAACGACATGGGTATGCCGCTTGTTGCCGAATACGCGCGGCGTTTCGGCATCTACGATGATATGCCGCAGGTGCTTGCGATGTCGCTTGGAGCGGGGGAGACGACTGTCTTCCGGATGACCGCGGGCTATTCCATGATCGCCAATGGTGGCCGGCGCATCCGGCCGACCTTCATCGACCGCATCCAGGATCGGCACGGGCGCACGATTTTCCGGCACGACGAACGGCAGTGCAGCGACTGCAATGTGGAGCACTTCGCAAATGGTTTGGCGCCGCCTGATCTCATCGACCGGCGCGAACAGGTGATCGACCCGCTCGTCGCCTATCAAATGACGTCGATGATGGAGGGCGTGGTTCAGCGTGGAACCGGAGCGATCATCCGTTCGGTCGGCCGGCCGCTTGCGGGCAAGACGGGGACGACGAACGAAGAGAAGGATGCCTGGTTCGTCGGCTATTCGCCGAACCTCGCGATGGGCGTCTATCTCGGTTACGATCGCCCGCGGCCGATGGGGCGTGGCATGACCGGCGGCGGCATTGCCGCGCCGATCTTCCGCGACTTCATGGCGATGGCGCTGCGCGACAGGCCTTCGACGCCGTTCCCGGTTCCGCCTGGGATCCATTTCGTCCGAATCGATGCCCGCACTGGTTTGCGCACGTCGGGCGCGACGGGCGCAAACGTCATCTTGGAGGCGTTCCGCCCGGGGCAGAACCCGCCGGACTCGTTCTCGATCATCGGCGATACCGCCTATGACGGCCGCCGCTTGACGGTGAACCCGGCAGTCGACCGTCAGGTCGGATCAGGGACCGGCGGGCTCTATTGAGGCGCGGCACGCGCGGACAGCATCCAGCGTAGATCGTGCGGTTGACTGCGTCCGGGCTCACGATGCGGGCGGCGATGTAGGCTCAAGTTGACCGCGATATCGGCCATGCCTATGCCAAAGCCTCGATTTGGAGCCGACCCATTCCATGCGTGCCGAAGCCCAGACCCTCGTCGATGATATCCAGCAGGCGTTGAGCCTGCTGAGGAGGCATCTTTGACTGGGACAAGTCCCAGAAGCGCCTCGCCGAGCTGAACGCAGCCGCCGAAGACCCCAATCTCTGGAATGATGCACAGCGCGCGCAGAAATTGATGCGCGAGCGCACCCGGCTCGACAGCGCCCTCGCGGCGCAGACCAAGCTTGAGCGCGACCTTGCGGACACGATTGAACTGATCGAACTCGGCGAGGCTGATCGCGACGAGGCCATGGTGCTCGAATCGATCAATGCGCTCCGCTCCCTGTCGGAGAAGGTGCAAGAGCAGCGCAAACAGGCGCTGTTCTCCGGCGAGGCCGACGGCAACGACACCTACGTCGAGCTGCATCCGGGTGCAGGTGGCACCGAAAGCCAGGACTGGGCCGAGATGCTGCTGCGCATGTACACCCGCTGGGCCGAGCGCCGCGGCTTCAAGGTCGATTTGGTCGAAGCGTCGGAGGGCGAGGGGGCCGGCATCAAGTCGGCGACGCTCCTCGTCAAAGGCGAGAATGCCTATGGCTGGCTCAAGACGGAGGCGGGTGTCCACCGCTTGGTGCGCATTTCGCCCTTCGATGCGAATGCACGGCGGCAGACATCCTTTGCCTCCGTCGACGTCTACCCGCTCGTCGACGACACGATTGAGATCGACGTGAAGGAGTCCGACTGCCGCGTGGACACCTATCGCGCATCCGGCGCCGGCGGGCAGAAGGTCAACAAGACCGACTCCGCCGTGCGGATCACGCACCTGCCGACGGGTGTCGTCGTTGCTTGCCAGTCCGAGCGCTCGCAGCACCAGAACCGCGCGACCGCTTGGGCGATGCTGAAGGCCCGTCTCTATGAAATCGAGCTCAAGAAGCGGGAAGAGGCGGCCATGAAGGAGCACCAGGCGAAGACCGACATCGGCTGGGGCCACCAGATTCGCTCCTACGTGTTGCAGCCCTATCAGATGGTCAAGGACCTGCGCACCGGGGTGACTTCAGGAACGCCGAGCACCGTGCTCGACGGTGATCTCGACGACTTCATGGAGGCGGCGCTGACACAGCGCGTCTTTGGCGGCGGGCCGGCACAGGTGACGGACGTGACGTGAGTGATCACTCGACCTGCGGCCAGTGCGGGTTCGGGATCGATAAGTCCTCTATTGGCGCCTTACCACAGCCCGAGTCGCTGCCCTGCGCGCATGAAACGCTCCGGGTTGACAGCTTCGTTCTCGACCCACGTCTCATAGTGCAGATGGGGGCCAGTCGAGCGTCCCGTCGAGCCGACGCGGCCGACGATCTGACCCGCGGTGACGGTCTGGCCTTCACGGACGTTCAACGCTGAAAGATGCGCGTAGCGCGTGAAGAGACCGTGCCCGTGATTGATCTCGACCATGATACCGAAGCCGCCATTGCGACCAGCTTGCGTGACCGTTCCTGCGGCTGTCGCGGCGACGGGGTCGCCGATGCTGCCGCGGAAATCGATGCCTGCGTGAAATGCCATGATGCCGAGGAACGGGTCGCGCCGTGGTCCGAATCCCGAAGACACCTCTGGTTCGCCCCGCATGGGGCGGCGAATGGGCAGAACGGACAGGCCGCGTTGCAGCCGGTCGAGATAAGCGAGCTGGTCCTGGAGATAGGCCGTGCGCAGATCGAAGGCGTGCAGAGCGCTCGCCTGTGCCGTAGGTAGAGGGATCAACGGACCACCGATGCCGGGCTCCCGTGCCGAAACGGAGGTAGCAGTTCGCGGACGTGGACGCGGGCCGGCGATGCGATTGGCCTCGATTCCAAGGTCGGCCACGGCATTGCGAATGCGGCTCTCCTGCTCGCGGACCGTGGTTTCGATCTTCGCCAACGCCTGATCCTGAGCACGGACGAGCCGGTTCAGCGATGTTTCGACCGCATCGAGCACGACATCCAAGCGACGGCTGCCGCGCTGAATGTCGGCGCGAGCAGCGCCTGCAATCGAACCGGTAACGATTGAATCGACGTTGGCATCCGCGCGTGGAGCAACCGGCGGCGGAACCGGGATGGTGCCGGTGCGCTGAGCGCGGTCGATCAGCGCCTGGACCGCCTGGGAGCGGCCGTCGATCGTTGTCTGACGCCGAATCAGGTCCTCGACGCGCCCATGAAAGGCTTCCTGATCGAGCAGTTGTCGGCTGGTGATGCGGTCGATCTGCAGTCGCAGCGCGGCAATGCGATCCTCGTAGGCGTGCTGCATGCGGGTTTGGCGCGACATCATCGCCGCAAGCACGTCATCGCGGAAAAAGATGTAAGCCGTCGAAGCCGCGATCCAGAAGGTTACGCCCGCAGCCAATGTTGCCGCCAGGACGATCATCCACCCGCGCAGCTGAAACACTTTCACGTCATCACCCTTGGCGATGATGACCTGACAAGGTTCTCGGCGGCGCTTCGGGCGCCAATGCTCGCAGTCCATACTCGTGCAACCAAGCTTGAAGACGCGAAAGGTCGCGCGAATTCACACATGATTAGGGTTAATTTCACGTAACTGCGCGAACGAAATCCTGTCGACCCCGTTTCACTGGACGCTAAAGCGCTTTCGCCACCGCAAGCACCTCTTCAGCATGCCCCGCCACCTTCACCTTGCGCCAAATTCGCGCGATTTTACCTCTGCCGTCGATCAGGAAGGTGGCACGTTCCAAGCCCATGTATTTCTTGCCGTACATCGACTTCTCAATCCAGACGCCGTAGGCCTCGAACATTGCTTGCTCGGCCGAGGCGAGCGTCACACCGAGATCGTGCTTGTCGGTGAACTTGCGCAGGGCCTTTACGGGATCGCCGGATACGCCGATCACGGTCACGCCAGCCTTCGCGAACGCCGGCTTCAATTTCGTGAAGTCGAGCGCCTCTTGCGTGCAAGCCGTCGTGTCCGCCTTCGGGTAGAAGTAGAGGACGACGGCGCGGCCTTTTAGCGCGCTGAGCGAGATCGTATCCGTGGTGGCAGTCGGAAGCTCGAAATCCGGGGCGGAATCTCCTTCTTTCAGCGCAACTGCCATGTTCGCCTTCCTTTCGTCCTCATGGTGCCCAGATGCTTCAAGACTTACGGGCGCCGGACCGAAGTGGATCGAGGATGGGCGGCGCGAGTTTGGGCTAGACTGGACTGGTACCGTCAGGCTTCTACAAGCGATTCGCGGCACTAGCGGCGTAGATGGACCTCGAGTGGAGATCGGCGGGCGTTGAACGTGGCGTCAGCACCTCGACCCGACGGAGAGGCGGGGTCGCCTCCCGTTAGGCAACGAAGGAAGAGGGCGGTGCGCGTCGGCGTGTGGCTGACCGGCGGAATCCTCGCCGTTGTCGCCGTCACGATCGCCGCGCTGGCCGTCAGGCTTTCGTTCGGCCCGATCAATGCCACCGCATTCGCCGAGGAGATCCGCGCTGGTATCGTCGGCTCCATCGGGCCCGGCCATCAGGTGGCGTTCGACGACGCTTATTTGGAATGGGTGCAAGGCGCCCCCCGTATCGGCATTCGTGACCTGCGCGTGCAACGCGATGGCGGCACCTTCGTGGCTGCAGCGGAGACGGCGCATGTCGGTCTCAACATTGTGGCACTGGTTATGGGCCGTGCCGAGCCGATCTCGCTACAGGCCCGAGCGCCGGTGCTCGCCGCAACGATTGGCGCCGACGGGCGTCTGAGGTTGGGAGGCCCTGACCCCACCCGCGAACCGGGACGGCCGACGCCGATCTTTGCTCTGGCTGATCCCGATGTCATCGGCCGTGCCTTTGGTGTGCACACGCCGGTTGTCGGTCACGGTTCCATTGCACGCCTCGTATTGGACGACGCGAAAGTGTCGCTGCGTGATGAGCGCTCTGGCCTCGTTCATGCGTTTGATCGTTTCGACGTGAGCTTCGTGCGGCGGGCATTCGAGTCTTTCGACGCGCATTTGACTGTCGCCGGAGGGCACGGAACATGGCGCCTGGCTGTGTCCGTCGGGACTCCGACTGACGGCACGCGGGCCGCCTCCATGGTTCTCTCCGATCTCGCAGTGCCCGACCTCATCACGGGGGATCCGGGGCCGCTTGCGCCTTTGCGTCTAAGGGCGGAAGCACGCGGCACCATCGACGGCGATGGCGTGATCGATCATCTGACCGGGGCGCTTGAGTTGAGCGGCTCCGCAGATGTCGACATCGGCGATGCGCATCTGTCGATTGGTCCAACGCGATTGGCGATGACTTTCCGACCCACGCAAAGGCTGCTCGAGATTGCTTCATCACCCGTTCGTGTGTCTGGAGTCGGCGGCTTGTTGTCCGGTCGTGCCGTGCTGCCGGCGCCTGGAGATCCAACGCGGCCCGTACGTTTCGACGTTCTCCTCGATCAGGTCGTTTTGGACGCAGCCGGCACCCGTGTTCCAGAAGTCACGCGGTTCACCGGCAGCGGAGCATACGAAATCGTCACTCGAACGCTGTGGATAGACCGTGCCGAGCTATCCGGCGAGCAACCCTCCGCATTGGGCAGGGCGCAAATCGTCTTTGCCGGCGCGACGCCGGCCATCCGGCTCGAAGCGATGCTCAAGAACATCCATGCGGCGAGCGCCAAACGCCTCTGGCCAAGCTTCATCGCGCCCGAGGCGCACGAATGGTTCGTGGACAGCGTGGTCGATGGAACATTGGTTCGAGCGGATATTGCGCTCAACGTCCCTGAAGGCCACCTGGATCGCCGCCCCTTGCAGCGGGAGATGTTCCAGGCCTCGTGGCAGACGCGCGACACTGCCGTTCGCTTGACGCCCCAATTGCCGCCGATCATGGGGCTGCACGGAACTATCCGCTCGACCGGCGTTTCCTTGCACGTTCAAGCCGAGAATGGGTACATTGATTTGCCCTCCGGACGTGTGGCCTTTCCTGCGATCACCTACACGGCGGACAATATGCAGCTGGACGATGCGTTCGGCGTGTTGGAGACACGGGCGGTCGGCACTGCTGGCGCCTTGCTCGATCTTGCCGACGCACAAGGAGTGCCAATCGTCCGCGGCGGTGGGTTCGACGCCAGAACGCTGAGCGGCGATGGCGTGGCCAACATCAAAGTGACCTTTCCCCTCTATCGCGAAACGGATCAGGGCGAGTTCAGAGCAGAAGTCGACGCCGAGTTGCACAATGTCGCCGGTCGCGGCGTCATGGAGGGGCGCGATCTCGAACGTGGAACATTCCGCATACGGACGGAAGGTCGCGGCTTCGCTGCTGAGGGAAGTGCAACGGTCGGTGGCCTTCCGGTGAGGCTGACGGCACGTCAAGAAGCTCCCGGGGCACGGCTGGTCTTGCGGGCGGAGACCGAGACGGACGAAGCGCTACGCTCCCGGCTTGGTTTTGATCTTTCGCCGTATCTGACCGGTCGAACGACCGTCCGCCTGGTGCGCGAAATCATGGGAACCGAAGCGACCCGGCGTTTGGAGGTCGATCTCACACAGGCGCGCCTCAATCTTCCGCACATCGCCTTCGAAAAGGCACGAGGAACGCCGGCCAGTCTGAGCATGACCTTGCGCGGGCAAACTCGCATTGCGTCGCTCGAAGACGTGGTCTTGCAGGGGCGCGGGTTCTCGGTGCGCGGCCGCGTACGACTTGGCGAGGATGGGCAACCAAATCTAGTCGACCTGAGTGACGTTCGCCTGCGGTCGGAGGACCAGATTGCGGTGCGCGTGGAGCGCGACGCGACGAGGACCTCAGTGAGCATTACGGGCCGTTCCATCGATGTCCGACCTTTCTTGCAGCGTTTCTTGGCTGACGACGAAGGCGAGCTACCCCAGGGCCAGCTGGACCTTTCCGTCCGCGTCGATCGAGCGCTCGGGCATGACGGTGCCGCCATCAGCGACCTTCGGCTTGAATCCTCGAGACTGGGACCTCGCGTGACGGCCCTCTCGCTCTCCGGCTCACTCGGCGGAGCGACGCGTATCGTAGGAGACGTCCGGCAGGATGCTGGCCGTCCATACTTGTTCGTCACCTCGACGGATGCCGGCAGCCTTTTGCGCTTTTTCGACCTGTATCGCAACATGCGCGGGGGGCGACTGACCTTCACGCACACGCTCACGGATTTGACGGGTCGGCGCGCTGACGGAGTCGTCTACATTGAGGATTTTCGGGTGGTGAATGATCGCGCCCTTGAGCGCCTGTTCGGGGCAGCACCGCAGGACCCGCAGCCGGGTCCGCAACGAACTCTGCAATCGGGCACCGTGCCGTTTGATCGCATGCGCGTCGTATTCCAGCGAGCGCCGGGCGTCACTCAGCTCTCCGAAGGCGTGCTGCGCAATCAGCTCGTCGGGATGACGTTTGAGGGGCAGTTGAACTGGCGTCGCCAGAGCCTCGACCTCAAAGGCGTTTTCATTCCCGCCTATGCCTTGAACAACCTCTTGGCGCGCATTCCCGTCATCGGGGCGTTTCTTGGCGGACAAAATGAGGGCCTGATTGGCGCCACCTATGCTGTCTCGGGTCCGATCTCCGGACCAACGTTGCAGATCAACCCGGCATCAGCGCTGGCGCCGGGCGTCTTCCGGCACCTCTTCTCGTTCCCGGACCCCCCCGGAACGGCACGGTCCCCCCCTCCGGAGCCGGGCCGTGGCAATTGAACCGGTCAGATCGGCCTGACGAGCACGTGCTTTTTCTTCCCAAGCGACAGCTTGATGACGCCGTCGTTCGTCGCAAGGCTTCGATCCAAGACCATCTTGTCGTCAGTCACCCGCACGTCGTTGACCAGAATGGAGTTGTTCGCGATGGCCCGGCGAGCTTCGCTGTTCGACGTTACAAGTCCAACGCGGGTGAAGGCCGCCAACACTCCGATTCCGGCCTCGAGTTCGAAGGTTGGCAAGGTGAGTGCCGTCGCGCCTTCCTCGAAAGTCTTGCGGGCGGTCTCTGCCGCCACATCGGCACTGTCGCGGCCGTGGAGCAAGGCTGTCGCTTCGTTGGCCAACACTTTCTTTGCTTCATTGCTCTCGGAACCGCCAAGCCTGCCCAGCCGCGCAATCTCGTCGAGCGGCAGCGTGGTGAACAGCCGCAAGAAGCGTTCGACGTCGGTATCCTCGGTGTTCCGCCAGAATTGCCAATAGTCGTAGGGGCTTAGCATGTCAGCATTGAGCCAGATCGCACCACCGGCTGTCTTGCCCATCTTGGCTCCGGACGATGTCGTGATCAGCGGCGTGGTCAGCGCGTAGAGCTGGGGCGTGTCCATTCGTCGGCCGAGATCAATGCCGTTGACGATATTGCCCCATTGATCCGAGCCACCCATCTGAAGCTGGCAGCCGTAACGCTTGTTGAGGACCACGAAATCGTAGGCCTGCAAGATC
The DNA here is from genome assembly GCA_041694995.1 of Pseudomonadota bacterium. Taxonomy (GTDB): domain Bacteria; phylum Pseudomonadota; class Alphaproteobacteria; order Rhizobiales; family UBA4765; genus Raskinella. The sequence goes on from JBGFRS010000004.1 coordinate 83,264, forward strand.
ATGTAGTTGAACTCGATGAAGCTCATCTCCTGGTCACGCTCGAGCCGCAATCTCACCGAGTCCATCGTCAGCATTCGGTTCACCGAAAAATGCCGACCGATGTCGCGCAGCATGTCGATCCAGTTGAGTTTGGTGAGCCACTCCGCATTGTCGGGCATGACGGCGTTACCGCCCATGTCCTCGAAGGTCACAAAGCGCGAGAAGACACGCCGGATCCCCTCTTTGTTGCGGGCGATGTCTTCAACCGTCAGAAGCTTGCGTGTCTCGTCACGGCCGGACGGATCCCCGACCATGGTCGTTCCGCCGCCCATGAGCGCAATGGGCATCCCTCCCGTCCGCTGGAGCCAGTGCAGGCACATGATCTGCACCATGGAACCGACATGAAGGGACGGCGCCGTGCAATCGAATCCAATATAGCCAACGAGGCCGCCTTTCGCGGCGAGGGCATCGAGACCGCAAACGTCTGAGCATTGATGCACGAAGCCGCGCTCGTGCATGACGGTCATGAAGTCGGACTTGAAGCGGGACATCGCGGTCTTGGGCAACACTTGGTGGAAACGGGGCCGCTCGTGTAGCAGGTTGAAGACGCGCGCGCATCCGATTCATCCAACTCACGAATCGAACAGCGGCTCGCTTTGAATCGGAACCTGAGGTTGCGATGCCGCATTTCATCGGGCTGATGTCCGGAACCTCTCTCGATGGGGTCGACGTCGCCCTTCTCGACACTGATGGAGAGGAGATCGTGCAGCTCGGTCCGACGGGCTATCGTCCGTATACCGAGGATGAACGCGCGCTCCTTGAGATGGCGCTGAAGGATGGCGCCGGAATCACGGATCGGCAGGCCCGGCCGGGTCGGCTGCCCGAAGCGGAAGCGCTCGTCACCACGGCGCACGCTGAAGCGGTCGAGAACTTCCTTGCGGAGAACGGCCTTGCTCGCGAATCCGTCACGGTCATCGGCTTTCATGGCCAGACCGTCGTGCATCGTCCCGATTTGCGGGTGACCGTACAGATCGGGAACGGTGCGGAGCTTGCAGCGCGGCTCGGGGTTTCGGTCGTTTATGATTTTCGGGGAGGCGACGTTGCGGCCGGTGGGCAGGGAGCACCGCTGGTGCCCGTGTTTCATCGCGCCATGGTCGCCCGTTCCCGCCTGCCGCTGCCCGCCGTCGTGTTGAACCTTGGGGGTGTCGGAAACCTCACATATATAGGAAAAGAAGGGGAACTGATCGCCTTCGATACGGGCCCGGGCAACGCTCTCATCGATGACTGGATGCGCGAGCGTACCGGGCGTCCCTTCGACGATGGCGGGCGCACGGCTGCCTGCGGTCGGCCCGACGAGGGTATTCTTGCGTGGCTCCTGACGCATCCCTTCTTCACCAAGCCTCCGCCGAAATCGCTTGATCGCAATGCCTGGTCCCACCGGTTGGTCGGTCAATCGACCGTCGAAAACGGTGCGGCGACATTGACGGCCTTCACCGCCCGCTCTGTCGTTCGCGCGTTGGGCTTCTTGCCTGAACGGCCAGGCACCTGGATCGTTGCGGGCGGGGGCGCCCGCAACGGCGAGATGCTCCGCCTCCTCCGCCAGCACCTGCAGGCCGACATCGTCACCGCAGATCAGATCGGGTGGTCGTCGGCCTTCCTAGAAGCCCAGGCCTTCGCTTTCCTTGCCGCGCGCAGCTTGAGGGGCCTGCCGATCACCTTCACCAGCACCACAGGCGTACCACAGCCGATCACAGGCGGTGCGGTGGCTCGTCCGCCTCCTCAGGTGATCACCGGGCCGTCGTAGTGGCTCCACCCGAAGGGGCCGAGATGCTCCTGCGGCCGGAAGCGCGACTTATAGGCCATCTTGCGGGATCCATCGACCCAGTACCCCAGGTAGAGATACGGCAGGCCGCGGCGCCGAGCCCGGGCGATGTGGTCCAGGATCATGAACGTGCCGAGCGAACGGTACTCGGACACCTCAGGGTCGAAGAAGGAATACACCATCGACAGACCGTCCGAGAGGACGTCGGTCAAACACACGCCCAAGAGCGCCCCGGTCGACCGTCCCAGGATGCGCGTGTCGATATCGCGCCGACGATACTCGACCACGATCGAGTCGACGTGGGTATCCTCCAGCATCAACCCGTAGTCGAGCACGGTCATGTCGGCCATGCCTCCGGCCGTATGCCGGGCATCCAGATAGCTTCGGAACAGCGCGTACTGCTCCGACGACGGCTCTGGGGCCATGTCGTGCGCAACGAGATCCTGGTTCTGACGAAACACGCGCCGCATCGACTTGGTCGGCACAAACTGGTCGGTCACGACGCGGATCGACACGCACGAACGGCACCCGTCGCACGCCGGCCGATAGGCGATGTTTTGCGAACGTCGGAATCCACCTTGCGTGAGGATATCGTTGAGTTGGGGGGCCCGTTCGCCCACGAGATGCGTGAAAACCTTTCGCTCCTGTTTCCCCGACAGGTAAGGGCAGGGCGAAGGTGCCGTAAGGTAGAACTGCGGCGTCTCGCGACTATGCTGCGTCACGGTCCAATCGGCGTCAAATCACTGGGTCTGCGCAAGAATAGCAGGCGACGGATGCAGCGGGGAAGGGGGGAGATCACCGACCCGCGCCATGGCTGAGCATGACCAGGCGGCGAACGGCGGCATTGACCGCAACCGAGCCGATCACGACGTCATGAACGAGCCGCCGCCGCGCGTTGAAGATGCCGACCAGCAGCACCAGCGGCGTCAGAAGAACGGCGGTGACGTAGAATAAAAGAGCGTGGGCCATCGCCTGGGTTTTGGAAAGGGGTGTGCCGTCCGTCAGCAGGACTTCGATGCCCATGGCATCCATGCCGGGCGTGGCGCCTCGCACCCCGAGCGTCAGCGCATAGTAGGCAAGGGCGACGGTCGGGAAAACCAAGCCCAAGAGGAACCACGCAAGCCCCGCGGTGAACACACCGAGCACCAGAACGACCGTGAGCACTGCGAGATTGATGACGGCGAGAATGGCGGCATCGATCACGAAGGCTGCCGATCGCCGCCACAAGACACCCTCGAAGAGCTCGGGCGCAGCTACGGCATCAGGAAGCAGGCTGCTTCGGGTCGCAATCGCAGGGGCCAGCGGCGGTGCGGATATGCTGTTGTTCATGATGTACAGGTGGCCTCGCTCGGGATGCGATGCAAGCGGGTCTCAGAACCCTGCCTCGCCAGCGTGGATTCGCGTCACAGTGTAGCCGTCAGCGGTCAAGGCGCGCTCGATCTCTGCGGCGTGCGTGCCGTCGCGCGTCTCGACGGTCACGTCAATGGTTGCCCCCTTTGCGGGTACATCCAAGAACAGCCGTCGATGTTCGACTTCCAAGATATTGGCGCCGAGCTTGCCGAGCCGCGTCGTGATGCCACCAAGGACGCCGGGGCGGTCGCTGATTTGCAGGCGGAATGCGACGATTCGCTCTTCACGCTCCAACTCTCGCACCATGACGGAGGCGGCGATGCGCGGATCGATGTTGCCGCCGCACAGGACGAGCCCCACACGCCTGCCCGCGAAGGGGGTTGGATCTTTCAGAAGTGCGGCGAGCCCGGCTGCGCCCGCCCCTTCGGCCATCGTCTTCTGCAGGGTGAGATAGGCGTTCACGGCCCGTTCAATGTCCGTTTCAGAGACAAGAACGAGATCGTCCAACAGCGCGCCGAGCACGCGCACCGCGAGCGTTCCGACGTTCTTGACGGCGATGCCTTCGGCGAGCGTTTGTCCACCGCACTCCGCCCGCTCACCTTTCAGGGCTGCCCAAAGCGACGGATAGAGTTCGGTCTCAACGCCGACGATTCGGATCGACGGCTTCATGGCCTTGGCTGCGATTGCCATGCCGGAGGCGAGCCCGCCGCCACCCACGGGGATGACGAGCACGTCGAGATCCGGGCAGGCTTCCAGCATCTCGATCGCGATCGTTCCGGCACCGGCCGCAATCAGCGGGTCGTCGTAGGGGTGGATCAGGATCAACCCCTGTTCGGCGATGATGCATTCCGCTTCAGCTTGTGATTCGGCCAGCGTCTCTCCGTTCAGCACCACTCGGGCACCATGCGCCTCGGTCGCTGCGACTTTCACGAACGGCGTCGTCTCCGGCATCACGATCGTTGCCGGAATTCCGAGACGGCGGGCATGATAGGCGACGGCTTGCGCGTGATTTCCGGCCGACATGGCGATGACGCCGCGGGTCCGTTCGGCAGGGGTGAGCGCGGACAGACGGTTGAGAGCGCCGCGCTCCTTGAAGGAATTGGTGATCTGTAGGTTCTCGTATTTGACCCAGACGTGGGCACCGGTCAGCGCCGAGAGGCGCGGCGCGGGGAGCAGCGGCGTGGCGAGAACAGCGCTCTTGATGACATCTGCGGCGCGGCGTACGTCGTCGAGGGTGAGGGGAAGGCCCATGTCACACCTGCCTGGGTGTCTTCTCTTGCGTGCCGAAAAGCCCACCGGGTCGCACCACGAGAAGAACGGATAGCAGGGCGTCCACCATGATGTCACGGTGTACGATCGGCAGATGAGCCGACCACACACCTTCAAACAACCCGATCAGGAACCCGCCGAGACAGGCCGTCTCCGCCCGCAAGCGCCGCCACGACATGCCGGCAGACGCGGGCCACCGGGGCACCATGGCCAAGCCACACCCGCGTGCAACATTGGGGGCCTTACGGAACGAACCCCTCGAAGATCATCTGATCCGCATGCTTCGCCGCGGTCTCCCGCTGTTCAGGCGTGCGGACCGTCCAGGTCAAGATGGGCATGCCGCGTTGCCAATGAAGGATTTCGCACGGCACCGAAGGGAGATGTTTGACGTTGTACGCAACGAAATCGGGGCGCGTTTCGTAGACATGATTCAAGTTCGAGTATTGGTATTTCTGGAAAGTGGAGAGAACATCCCACTCCCAGTGATCGCCGAACACCTCGGCGACGATGCCGATAGGACGATCGGCAATTGCCGCGCGGGCCTTCACGACGACGGCAGGATCAAACGACATCACCGCAACCGGCCCTTTGTAGTCTGCAAGCGCATTCGCGACTCGTTCGACGAGTCGCGGTGCCCCATCGAAGCGCGACTTCAGTTCAAGAAACAGCGGTGAGCGCCCGCGCGTAACTTCGAGGAGGTCGACAAGAGTCGGCATGCGCGCCGTCGTGTCCTTGAACGGCGCCTGCTTCAGTTCAGCTGCGGTGTGATGCACCACCGGGCCAGGCGCGGTCGTCAGGCGCTCCAGCGTGAAGTCGTGGAACACCATGGCTTCGCCACAGCGAGCGAGTTGGAGGTCGACCTCGATCGCATATCCGTGTTCTACCGCTGCTTCGACGGCGGGAAGTGTATTCTCGATATGGCCCGTTGGTGTTCCGTGGAAGCCACGATGCGCGACCGGCCGAGCTATCAGCCAAGCTGGGGTGGCCATCAACGGACCTCGAACACAGCGTCGATCTCGACAGCCGCGTCGAACGGCAGAACGGGCACGCCAACCGCAAAGCGCGCGTGACGTCCAGCCTCGCCAAGAACTTCGACCATCAGATTCGAGGCCCCGTTCACGATGACCGGATGCTGTGTGAAATCCGGAGTGCAGGCGACGAAGGCACCGAGCTTGACGCAGCGCACCACGCGATCGAGATCTCCCTCCAACGCAGCCCGCGCTTGCGCGAGGAGGTTGATGCCGCACAGCCGCGCCGCGCGCGCACCGTCCTCGTTCGTTAAATTTCCCCCGAGCTTGCCGATCACCGCGACCTTACCGTCGTCCATAGGCAATTGACCGGACACGAACAGGAGTGTCCCGGATCGCACGAAAGGCACGTAGTTCGCGGCAGGGGCGGCGGGTGCGGGCAAGCTGATATCAAGCTCGACGAGACGGGCGGCGACGCGTCCGGACATGAAGGACTCCACGGAGAGGACCGTGGTGGTGACTAGCTCGTCGCCTTCGACATCGCAAGGCGAAGTCGGCGGGCAAACAACGACCTAATTCGGTCGAAGTCAGCGCGCCAATTGCGTGCAACAACCGCATTGCCTTACGCTTTGAGTCCCGATCCAACGCAAGGATACGCGATGCTGAGAGTTATTTCCGCAGCTGGTTTGGCCATCCTCTTCGCCATCGAGGTGGCGCCCGCACAGACCCCGTCTGGCCCAGCCTACCGGCCCCATCGCGCTGTCTACGAAGTAACCTTGGCGCCGGCGCGGTCTGGAGGCGATCGCAATCGAGTCGAGGGGGCGCGCGGACGATTGGTTTACGAATTCATGGGTAGTGCCTGCGAGGGCTGGACGACCAATCTGCGGTTCGTCACCGAACTGCGCTTCGGCGAGGCCCAATCGCATGTCACGGACATCCGCTCGAACACGTTTGAGACGGCGCGTGGCGACGAGTTTCGGTTTGTGACCCGAACGGACGTGAACAACCGAACACGCGACGAGGCGGATGGAACGGCGCGGCGCAGCGGCGAACAGGTGCGCATCGAGATGCGACGCCCGCAACAGCGCGTGGTCGACATGCCCGGACCACTGCTGTTTCCGACCCAGCACATGACCGCGGCTTTGGACGCCGCACGACGGGGAGAGCGCATTTTCGCGGTTGACATCTATGACGGGTCCGAAGGCGGGCAGAAGGTTTACGGGACGACCGCTGTCTTCCGCAGGCCGATAACCAACGTCGCTGAAGGGCATCCGACGAACATCGAGCCGCTGCGCGGAATGCCGCGATGGCCTATGACGATTTCTTTCTTCGACAAGGCGCGCTCCGGGGGCGGGGAGCAGCTGCCGCTATACGAGCTCACCGTCGAGGTGTTCGACGTCGGGATCACGCATTCGATTTTGATCGATTACGGTGAGTTCGCGCTGCGCGGCACGATGACCTCGCTGGAACTCTTACCGGAGACCGCGTGCCGCTGAAGTCGCGTTCGCGCTCACCTGTGTGTCACGGGCTGCGGTAAAGAACCATCCAATCGGCGAAGCCGAGGTGTCGGCATGCCGGCATGTAGGATGCGCTGACCGTTTGAAACCGCATGCCGTCCCATCGCCACATCGCGGACATGCCGCAATCCCCAACACCACGCCCCTTATGGAAGTGCGTCAGCGTGCGCGTCGTGCCGTCGTATTCGGAATTGGTGAGGATGTGCGCAGGGTTGTGTTGATTGCTCGGAGAATCCGCTGCGCTTCGAATGGTGAACGGAACGAGGATTGGCGCACGCTCGACGGCGCCGCCTTCCCGCGCGATGTACCATGCCGTCCCCGTATTGTAGGCGGCGCGCCAGCAGCGCACGCCCACCAGCAGGGTTCGATCTCCGAGGCGATAAAGCGCGATGTCGTCGGCGGTGAGCGTCCTTGTCGCAAGCTCGCAGACGCTGTCTCGCGCGACCATCTCCTCGAGGCCGCGAGGGACGACGCGCGGGGGATCGCGGAACGGCGCCGTCGCGGTGCTGAGGGGCGTGAGGCGAGCCGGAACCTCGGGCACGGCGGCGGCGGGTCGCGTGCCCGGATTGACCAATGCCGTGACGGTGCCCACCCGTCTTTGTCGGTCATCGGCGAATAGCAACGCCGCCGGCGCACCGTCCAATGACACGGTCCCGAGCACCGTCGCCCGGTTCGACCATTGGACCTGCAGCACCTGCATGCGCCGCAAGGCTGCCAGGATGGCATCGCGCGCGGGCCGATCCTCGACGACGAGCCGCCGTCGATCGACGCGGAGGCCGCGTCCAGGCGTCAGTCTTGCGATCTCGCGTCCGTCGGCCGCAATTCCAAGGGTGCCGGACGCGACGATGTCCTTGTCGTCCTCGAATGTGACGACAGGTACAGCGTCACGCTCCGCGGCGCGATCGATGCGGAGCGCGAGGCCATCCATGGTTGTGCCGTCGCGGAAGCCATAGAGGCGGCAGACGCGCATGTTGTCACATCCAACAATCCACGCCCGAAATTGCGCGAATGCACCGGCATCGTCTGCCGCGACGGGAACAACGGTCGAGAGCAAGACGGCCAAGACAAGTCGAGTTGACTTCACTGTGTCGCTTCCACACCCCATTTGGAGGTGGCTAAAGGGAGATTGTTTCGGCAACGTTTCGCGGGCCGCTGTTAGGATGGGCGCGTAGAGGGGATGGCAGATGCCGGCGTCTGCGGCTGCAGGCGGGCCACCGCTCCAATTCACGGACAGGAGCGATGTGCGGGGCGCTGCGGCGGCCATTCCGGTCAACACGGCGGGCGATGCGACCACGACAAAACGAGGCATGGGCTCCATCTATGAGCCGTGCCCTGTTTCTGGGCGATGTCATCGCTTGTCGCGCAGCGCGCGACCCGAAGTGATCACCTCGCGTCCGAAGCGAGCGCGAACGGCCTCGAGCGCGCCTTCTGCGGCCTTGCGTTTCTCGCGGAGCGGCTCGATGAGATCGCGCGGATCGGCAGCGGCGAGAGGCGCGAGGTCCGAAACGCCGATACCGAGCAATCGGTAGCGCGTGCCGTCGCATGCTGGCGCGAGCAGGCCGCGGCCCACCTCGTCGATACGCGTTGCCAATGCCGTGGGATCCGGCAAGCGTCGCGATCGGGTGCGTAGGCGGAAGTCTGCAGTCTTGAGCTTGAGCGTCACCGTTTGGCCCGAGAGCTCCTTCGCACGCAACCGCATCGCGACTTTTTCGCTCAAGCGCCACAACACGGTTTCAAGCCTTCGCCGGTCGGCGATGTCGTTATCGAACGTCGTCTCCGCCGAGACGGACTTGTCTTCGCCATCCGGATCAACTTTGCGGGCGTCGTGGCCGTGCGCGAGCGCTGCCAGACGAGCTCCGATCGAGCCGTAGCGGCGACCGAGCTCGGCTGGGTCTGCTCGCTGGAGATCCGCGATCGTGCGCAGGCCATCGCGTTCCAGAACACCGGCAAGAGCCGCGCCGACGCCCCAGATGAAAGAAACTGGCTTCGGCGCAAGAAACGCCTTTGCCTCGGCAGCGCCGATCACGGAAAACCCACGCGGTTTGTCCAGGTCCGACGCGATCTTCGCAAGGAATTTGTTCGGCGCGAGACCAATCGAGACCGTGATGCCGATGTCGCGCTCAACGTCTCGGGCGAAACGAGCGAGCGTCACCGCGGCTGGAGCTCCGTGAAGCTCTTCTGTGCCCGACAGGTCGAAAAAAGCCTCGTCGATCGACAAGGGCTCGACAAGCGGCGTGAGCGCCAGCATCCGGGCGCGAACATCGCGTGCGACCGCGCTGTACTTCGCCATGTTCGGACGAATGACCGTCGCTTCGGGACACAGCTCCAGGGCTTTGAACATCGGCATCGCCGATCTGACGCCGTATGTCCGTGCAATGTAGCACGCCGTCGAAACCACTCCGCGGCGCGCGCCCCCGACGATCACGGGTCGATCACGCAACTCCGGCGCATCGCGCTTCTCGATCGCCGCGTAGAAGGCATCGCAATCGACATGGGCAATGGTCAGCCGGTCGAGGTCAGGGTGGGCGATGATGCGGGGGCTGCCACAATCAATGCACCGTCGCGCCGCGCCCGCAGAACGGGCAAGGCAATCCCGGCACAGCGTTCGCACCTCATTCATCGTGGCAGGATACCATGCTCTTTAGAGGGGGTCAGGCGTTGTGCCCCACGGGCCATGCCCCCATCTCGACGGCGAGAACCTCGCGGGCGCGCGCCAGAGTGGCGGGATCGATGCTTTCATCGGCTGCAAAGGCAAGCAGCAGGTTCTCGTCCGCGGCGATGTGGTCGAGGACGCCGGCCAAAAACCCGGTTTCGACCGCCGCCGCCCGTAAGGTTTCTGGTTCAAGCCCCGTTGCGCTTAGGAAGCGCGCCAGGCGCTCGGGGTTCCGGCCGAGGAACCCCAAAGCGCGAATGGCGAGGGCCTCGGCTGAATGCTGCGGCGTGACATCGCGGCTTTTGGGGGGCATTCGGCAAGCTCCTTACGGTTCTTCAAGACTCTGAACATACCGTACCACCGTGGGGAGCGGGCGCATGCGCTCCCTGGGAACGTCGCATGGCCAAGACGGTGCTCATCGTCGAAGATAACGAGCTCAATATGAAGCTCTTTCACGACCTGTTGGAGGCCAACGGTTACCGGACCATTCAAACCCGGTCCGGTAACGAGGCTCTCCGGCTGGCGCGCGAGCATCGGCCCGATCTCATACTTATGGATATCCAGCTTCCTGAGGTATCCGGGCTCGAGGTCACGAAGTGGCTCAAGGACGATGAGGATCTGAAATCCATACCCGTGGTCGCCGTGACCGCATTTGCCATGAAGGGCGACGAGGAGCGCATCCGCGCTGGCGGATGCGAAGCATACATTTCGAAGCCGATCTCCGTGGCCAAGTTCATTGACACCGTGCGCTCGCTGCTTGGTCCGGGCAGATAGGAATTAGGCATGACCGCTCGCGTTCTTGTCGTCGATGACATCGCTCCGAACGTCAAACTGCTCGAAGCGCGCTTGACGGCCGAATACTTCGACGTGGTGACGGCAAGCTCGGGTCCCGAGGCCTTGGCAATTTCTGCGCAATCGCCGTGCGACATCGTACTCCTCGATGTGATGATGCCGGGGATGGATGGGTTCGAGGTCTGCCGGCGCCTGAAATCAAATCCGAAGACCCACCACGTGCCGGTCGTAATGGTCACGGCGCTGGACCAGCCTACCGACCGCGTGCGTGGGCTCGAGGCGGGTGCAGACGACTTCTTGACGAAACCGGTTTCGGACCTTGCTCTCATCACTCGCGTTCGGTCCTTGGTCCGGTTGAAGCAGCTTACGGATGAGCTTCGCTTGCGCGCAACCACGACGGCGGAACTGGGTCTCGGGGCGGGCGATACGACGCTCGCGGAAATCCAGGGTTGGGATGGGCGGATTCTTCTGGTCGATGATCGGCGTTCCTCGTATGAACGTGCGGCGCCGATGTTCCGCGGCGTGCATCACGTCGATGTCGAGACAAAGCCGCAGGAGGCGCTCTTTCGTGCGGCGGAGGGTGATTACGACCTTCTGATCGTCTCCCTGGGATTGGCTGAATTCGATGCGTTGCGGTTGTGCAGTCAGGTTCGGTCGATCGAAAGAATTCGCAATTTGCCGATGCTCGTCATCGCTGACCAGGAAGACAACGCGCGGGTGCTGCGCGGCCTCGATATGGGCGTCAACGACTATCTCGTGCGTCCGATCGACAAGAACGAACTGCTTGCGCGCGTTGCGACCCAGATCAAGCGCAAGCGCTTCGGCGACCGTTTGAGGCAAACGGTGCAGCAGTCGATCGCCTGGGCCGTGACTGATGGGCTCACGGGCCTCTACAATCGGCGCTACATGGAAGGTCATCTGTCCACGCTCACAGAGGAGTCCAAGAGCCGTGGGCGGGAGCTGTCGCTACTCATTTTGGACATCGACTTCTTCAAATCGATCAACGACACCTATGGCCACGATGCCGGTGACGACGTTCTGCGCGAATTCGGCCGGCGCTTGCGCAAAGCGGTCCGCGGCATCGATCTCGTCAGCCGGTTCGGCGGCGAGGAGTTCGTAGTCGTCATGCCGGAGACGGATATGGGCACGGCCTTCGCCGTGGCCGAGCGCATTCGCGAGCGCATCGCAGCGCTACCATTCCCGATTGCAGGGCGGACGCGCGAGGTTCCGGTGACGATTTCCATCGGAATTGCGCAGCTGATGGGTGCTGACGATACGAGCGACAGCCTGTTGAAACGCGCGGACCGGGCCCTCTACGCCGCCAAGCGCGACGGCCGGAACCGGGTTGTCGCCGAGGCTGCATAGGCTGGGGACATCTGGCGCTTGAAGTAATTGCCCGGTTTTCAGGACGCCTCTCAACCTTAACGAAGTATTTATCTGCCCCATAGCGCTCCAATGCATTGATTTGCACGGTTTTTCCCGCAACGCTCAAGGAGCCGGCCGCGGCCGACCGCCACTCGCCGCCGGTCCGGTGCGTCGCTCCATGTTCTCCAGGTCCGCCGCATCTCCTGGAGCTGGAGCCGGCCGGTCGGGCCGCCGTGGGAAAGCCTCTCCCTAGCGAACCCGACCGGCCACTTGCGCTGCGACCGACGGCATTCGATCGATTCCGTCAATGGTAAGAGAGGTTGCGGGCTGTACAGGTCTTCGATCGGCATTCGCGAGGGCAATCGATGGAAGAGCTGCTCGATGACCTCAATGCACTCGCGCGCGAGCGTTCGCGCGAACGGCGCGGTGAGCTGTTGTCGCGCTTGACGGATCTATTCCACCGCGGCGCGGGCAAGAACAGTCGCGAAGCGACGGCCCTGTTCGAAGACGTGATCTGCCGCGTGCTGTCGGAGGTCGACATCACGGCGCGGATCAACTTGTCCGGTCGCATGAGTCACACTGCTGATGCGCCCCGGCGGGTCATCATGGCCCTTGCAGAAGACGAGATCCCGGTGGCGGAACCCGTCTTGCGGTATTCGCCCGTGCTGACAGACACCGATCTTGTCGCTGTCGCCAACAAGAAGACGATTGAACACCGCGCCGTCATGGCGCGCCGCATCTACGTGTCGGAGCAGGTGTCGGAAGCCCTTATCGCGCGCGGCGAACCGGATGTGCACCGCGCGCTGGCCGGCAACGACGGGGCACAGATCGGCCCCGCCGGTTTCGATACTCTGCTCGCCGGTGTTTCCAAGGACTACGTCCTGCAAGAGCTTCTCGCGCTTCGTCCCAACCTGCCGGCGGCTGTGCGGCAGGAGCTTTTGCCGAAGCTTGCCGCCGAAGTCCGCCGGCGCGTTGCGGATAAACTGATGGCCGAGGCAGAACCGTTGATTGCGAAGGCGCTCGATGCGGAAGTGGACGCGATCATGGACCGTGTCGACGAGATGTCCAAGGACCGTATCGCGTATCACGACCTGCAGCGCGCCTACGATGAGGGCGTTCTGTCGCTCGATGACGTTTTGCAGCAGGCCTGTCGCTTGAACCGTCACGAATGGGTGATCGATCTTATTGCGTTTGCCGGCCCGCTTGAGCGCATGCGTGTCGCCCAAGCGCTCCTCGAACGCGATCCCAAACCGATCGCGGTTCTACTCAAGTCCCACGGGCTGTCGTCGGAGACGTTTCGGGCGGTGATCGAATTGCGCACGAAGCATCTTCGAGCGGGTTCAAACGCACCGAAACTCGTCGATGATTACGCGAAGCTCGATCCCGAAGTCGCCCAATCCGTGCTTCGGCACTTGCGGACACGGGTGACGACGGCGGCGTAAGCCGCCGATTCGGGTTGCTGCCGCTGCGACGAAAAAGCGCCCCGAACCGGGGCGCTGCTCAGTCAAACGACCGCGCAAGCGGCCTCACTTGATCTTTGCTTCCTTGAACTCGACGTGCTTGCGCGCCACCGGATCGTACTTCTTCATCGACAGCTTTTCGGTCATCGTGCGCGAGTTCTTGCGCGTCACGTAGAAGTAGCCGGTGTCGGCGGTCGACACGAGCTTGACCTTGATGGTGGTGGCCTTCGCCATCGCGCATACCCTACATTGAGCGGAACGGAGGCCGGAGCGATCCGGCTGAATTTGTCGCGCGTCGTGTCGCCGAATTGGCGCGCAAAGTCAAGCGCGTTTGATGATCCGGTGGGCAACCAGGAGTCCGTAAGCCCCGGAGAATGCAGCAAGAACCAGCATGAAGCCATGCGGATTCCAGTGCTCCAAACCCAAGCCCGCGACAGGCGGGCCGAGGAGCATGCCGAACGAGTAGTTCATCACGAATGCGGCGTTGGCTGCGGCAAGCTGCGGCCCGTGGAATCGGGCGGCAAGGTGAGCAAGACCAACCGTGTAGAGGCCCCCGACGATCCCGCCCCAGAAGAACAATCCCGCAAACAAAACGAAGGGGTAGGCCGTGGCGCTTGGCGCCGCCAGCGCTCCGACCATGGTCATGAGGCCGCACCCAAGCAGGATGATCCGCTTGTCCATCCGATCCGCAAGGTAACCGAGGGGGATCTGCAGAGCGACGTTGCCGAGGAACGTCGCGGTCAGCAGCAGTGCGGCGTCCTGTTCGGTGAAACCCGCCCGTTGGCCCCACAAGGCAAGGAAGGAGAAGTTCGCGCTCTCGATGGCACCAAAGAAGAACGCTGCCAGAACCGCGGTTGGAGCAATCGCGACGATCGAGAGCACGGGAACAGCCTCGCGATGGTGTCCGCGGTCCGGCACCGCACCGCCACCAAAAATGACGGGGCCCAACCCTGCGATGAGAATTGTAGCTCCGATGAGATAGGGCAGCCAGCCGACGCTGCCAAACACCGCCAGAACACCAGGTCCGGCGGCAAAGCCGACCGAGAGGAACGTCGCGTAGACCCCCATGACGAAACCGCGCCGGCTCTCCTCGGCGACGGCTGTGATCCAGTATTCGGACACGATGAAGAGCGTCGCCAGAGCGGCTCCGAGAATGAAGCGCAAGGGAAACCATGCCCAAACGTTAATTGTGATCGGAAAGGCGAGGATGGTCGCGGCCCCAACAAGGATGGCCGCGACGAGAAGACGGCGCGGCCCGATCTGCGCCATCAAGCGCGGCACGACGAATGAGAACATGATCGAGGCCAGCGCCGAAGTAGCCGTTTGCAGGCCGATGATGACGCCGGAGACGTTGCGCCGCTCAAGTTCGAACGACAAGAGCGGGATGGTGAGCGACATCCCGACGCCAACGATGGAGATGCACGCAATCGCAGCCGCTATGCCGCGCCAGCGGGCATTCGACACCTCGCGTCCGGGCGCGGGGACGCTCGTCAAATCATGTCCTTGAGGTGCTTCTCCCCTTTGGAGAAGTAGAACGGGACCGGATGGAGTCGTGTCGCCCAGTCAGATAGCGCAAGGCGTGCTTCGATATCCTTCAGGATCGCTGCCGTGATGAAGGGCAGGGGTCGCTCACGTGCTTCGTCGATCGACAGCCACTCGATCGCCTCGAGGTCGGTATCCGGTCGCTGTTCGGGGGGTAGTGTGATGGCGATGGCTTCCGCCTCCGCGAGGAAGAACCGCGTGTCGAACCGTCGCGGACGACGTGGTGGCGTGATCGCTCGACAAATGAACATGAGTGCGGACAGATCAGGCGTAACACCATGGTCGACGAACGGTTCCCAGTGCACATTCGGCACGCGGGCGGGCGCCAGGCGTCGGCCGAGGAGAACACCGGCTTCCTCGTAGGTCTCTCGGATCGCGGCAAGCGCCATGGCGCGCAGGCGGCGTTCCGTCATGCGCGAGGTGCGGGCCAACATCTTGGCAAGATCACCTTCGGTGAAGTTGCCCACATGCGGCATGCGCGCGTCATCCTTGTCCACGCGGCCGCCGGGGAAGACATAGAGTCCCGGCATGAACTTCAGGCTCGCCTTCCGCCGCCCCATCAGAAGCTTCGGTTGGCCACGCGATCGGTCCACCACCACCAGCGTTGCCGCGTCCTTCGGGCGCAGATTGCTGGGCGCGGACTTGCGCTCGGAGTCGGAGGTGAAGATGGGCCGCAGAACTTCGCTCAAGGATCACCGGCTGGCACGAGGTCACGTGCGGTCGCGACGATTGCTCCGCTTGCCTTCCTCTACCCGTCCGCGATGGGGTCGTGAACCGGAGGAATACGCAGTCCTGCTGCGCGGGGACCGGGCGGTACCGTCACCGGAGATGATCTCAAACCGCAGCGCGCCGGCCACCGGCTGCGCCTCGACGAGCCGGACCTCGATGGCGTCGCCGAGGCGATACGTCGTGCCGGTCCGGTCACCGACCACGGCACGGCGTGGCTCGTCCAGCCGGAAATATTCGTTGCCGATCGTGGATGCCGGGACGAAACCGTCGGCGCCTGTTTCGGTCAAGGTGACGAACAGGCCGGCGCGTGTGACACCGTTGATCTTGCCCGCGAACGTGGCGCCGATCTGCGCGGACAAGAAATGCGCGATCAGGCGGTCCACGGTGTCGCGTTCGGCATGCATCGCGCGGCGTTCCGCGGTGGATATCTGAGCCGCGGTTTCTTCGAGGTCGGCGACCTCGCGGTCGGTCAGGCCGTCTGTTCCGAGGGCCAGAGCTCGAATGAGCGCACGGTGCACCACGAGGTCCGCGTAGCGGCGGATCGGCGAGGTGAAATGCGCATAACGGCGCAGATTGAGACCGAAGTGACCGTAGTTGTCGCGAGCGTATTCGGCTTGCGCCTGGCTGCGCAGGATCACTTCGTTCACGAGAGTCTCGTTCGCTGCCCCCTTCACACGCTTCAGAATCTGGTTGAACTGCGCCGGGCGCAGATTGCCCGTCTTTGCGATCGAAATATCCAAAGTCTTCAGGAACTCGCGGAGCGCATTGAGTTTTTCGGGGCTCGGCGCATCGTGCACACGATAGATCAGAGGAACGCGTTTCGCTTCGAGCGTTTCGGCGGCCGCGACGTTCGCCTGGATCATCATCTCCTCGATCAGGCGATGCGCGTCGAGACGCGGCGGCACGATCACGCGGTCGACATAGCCATCACGGGTGAGGAGCAGCTTGCGCTCGGGGAGATCAAGATCGAGGGGGCTGCGATGATCGCGCGCGACGCGGAGTGCACGATACGCTGCCCACAACGGTTCGAGTACGGGCGCAAGCAGCGGCCCCGTCGCGTCATCGGGGTGGCCGTCGATGGCGGCTTGAGCTTGCGGATAGGTAAGCTTCGCTGCGGAGCGCATCAGCACGCGGTGGAAGCTGTGGCCGCGCTTGCTCCCATCGGCGCCGATGATCAGGCGCACGGCCAAAGCCGCGCGCGGTACGCCCGGCTTCAGCGAGCACATGTCGTTCGAGATGCGTTCCGGCAGCATGGGTACGACGCGGTCTGGGAAGTAGACCGAGTTGCCGCGCTCGCGCGCCTCACGGTCGAGCGCCGACCCCGGCCGCACATAGGCGGCGACGTCAGCGATCGCGACCGTGACGACGAAGCCGCCGGGGTTTGCGGTATCCGTGTCCGACGCGGCGTGGACGGCGTCGTCGTGGTCCTTGGCATCGGCCGGGTCGATGGTGACGAGCGGCAGGCCCCGCCAATCCTCGCGGCCGGCCAAGGTGGGCGGGTTGGCAGCGTCGGCTTCGGCCAGTGCGTCGCGGCGGAAGACGTGCGGAATGCCGTGCGCGAAGATCGCGATTATCGACACGGCCTTCTCGGAGGCGAGCGAACCGATCACCTCGCGCACCCTGGCGAAGGGCGCGCCGAGCCGCCCGGCACGCGGCACATCGAGCGCGACAAGGTCGCCGTCCTCGGCCGCGCCTTCGTCGCCGGCGCGCACGCGCCACTCCTTGCCGAGCGATTTCTTGTCCACGGGCTCGATGCGCCCGCCGCCACCTTCGAACGCACGAAAGAGGCCAACGATGCGCGTCGCCTTCCGGGGGAGCACCTTGACAACGTGCCCGATCCAGGCCGGCGCGCCGTCCTCCTGGTCGACGCGCGTCAGCTTCGCGAGCACGGTGTCGCCGATGCCCGCAACCGGCCCGGCGTCGCGTGACCGCTGTGGTAGCAGTGCGATCCGCGGTGGCGGGCCGTGGTCGGCTGCCTCCCATTCCGTCGGTTCTGCCAAGAGTTCGCCATCCGCATCCTGCCCGACCACGTCCAGCATCATCACCTCGGGCAGGTCGCCCGGACGATGGAACCGCCGCGCGCGGCGTGACACGAGGGCGTCCGCCACCAAGCCAGCCAGCACTGATTTCAGCCACGCCCGGTCGTCGCTCTTCAGGCCGAAGTGGCGGGCGATCTCACGTGTGGCGGGTCGGTTCGGTTGACGCGCGACATAGGCGAGAACTTCCTCCGGCGAGGGGCGGGGCTTGGGGGGTCTTCGGCGTGGGGCAGGGCGGCGGGGCAGGGATCGAGTCTCGCGTGATGTGTCTTGGTTCAGTCTAGCTGGCTGCGCCGATGATGCCGAGGCGAGCCACGAGCAAGGGTGCCGCGGAATGTGCGTGCACGAAGATGCTCAAGCCCGCCGCGTGAATCATCCCTCCGCGCGCTTTGCGCCCTTCGCCGGCTTTGCCTTCACGGACGCCTTGGCCGCGCGTCGCGGCGCGGTCTTGCGCTTGGCCGGAGTCTTCTTCGGCGTTGAGCTGGCGGCGCGCCGCGCCTCGATGAGCTGCACGGCAGCTTCCAGCGTGAGTTTGTCTTTGTCCGTGCCCTTGGGCAGCGTCGCGTTGACGCCATCATGCGCCACGTACGGCCCGTAGCGGCCATCGCGCAGGACGATGTCGCCGCCGAGAGTCGGGTGCACACCGAGCGTCTTGCCGGGAGCCTGCGTGCGCTGAAACCGGCCGGGACCGCGTGCAAGCTTCTCCGCGAGCACGGTCACGGCACGGTTGATCCCGATCTCGAACACCTCCTCGGGCGAGGCGAGGTTCGCATAGGTCTTGCCGTGCTGCACATAAGGACCATAGCGGCCGATATTGGCGAGGATCGGCTCGCCGGTTTCCGGATGCAGGCCGATCTCGCGGGGCAGCGACAACAGCTTGAGCGCGAAGCTGAGATCGACGTCGGCCGGTAGAACGCCCTTCGGCAGTGTCCCCCGTTTCGGTTTCTCCCTCTCGCCGAGCTGCACATAGGGGCCGAAACGCCCGTCGCGCAGCGTCACTTCCAGGCCCGAGTCCGGGTCGGCGCCGAGGCGCTTGATGCCGGGCGTTTCGCCGCCGAGCCCGTTCGCGCCTTCCTTCTCCGCGTCCGGCGCACCGAGCGGGCGCGTGTATCGGCACTCGGGGTAGTTCGAGCAGCCAATGAAGGAGCCGAACTTGCCGAGCTTCAACGACAAGCGGCCGGCGCCGCAGCTCGGGCAGCCGCGTGGATCGGCGCCGTCGGCGCGCGGCGGGAAAACGTGTGGCGCGAGGGCTTCGTCGAGTGCGGCCACCACGTCGGAGATCTTGAGGTCCTTGGTTGCATCCACATTGGCCGAGAAGTCGCGCCAGAATTCGCGCAGCACCTCGCGCCAATCGAGGTCGCCGGCGGAAATCCTGTCGAGCTGTTCTTCCAGGCTCGCGGTGAAGTCGTATTCCACGTAGCGCCGGAAGAAGTTCTCGAGGAACACGGTGACGATGCGCCCCTTGTCCTCGGCATGGAGCCGCTTCTTCTCGATGCGCACATACTCCCGGTCCTTGAGAACGGCGAGCGTCGCCGCATAGGTGGAGGGGCGGCCGATGCCGAGCTCCTCCATGCGCTTCACGAGCGACGCCTCGGTGTAGCGCGGCGGCGGTTCGGTGAAGTGCTGCGTCGCTTTGACGTCGAGAAGGACGGGGAGTTCGCCAGCGCTCATCGCCGGCAACCGCTTCTCGTCCTCGTTCTCGGGGTCGTCTTCGTCCTCGCGATAGAGCTTCAGGAATCCATCGAACTTGACGACCGTGCCGGTGGCTCTCAGCTCGGCGTGGCGTGACCCCGCCGTCGCCTCGATGGTGGCTGTGGTGCGCTCGAGTTCTGCGGCTTCCATCTGACTCGCGATCGCGCGCACCCAGATCAGTTCATAGAGCCGCGTGAAGTCGGGTTCGAGCACGCGGGCAACGTCCTTGGGCATCCGCGTGAAATCGGTGGGGCGAACTGCTTCGTGCGCCTCCTGGGCGTTCTTCGCCTTGGTCGAATAGCGTCGCGGACCATCGGGCAGATAGCCGGGTCCGTAGGCTTTCTGAATGACGGCGCGGGCGGCACGATAGGCCTCTTCCGCCATCTGCACACCGTCCGTCCGCATGTAGGTGATGAGGCCGACGGTTTCGCCGCCGAGGTCGACACCCTCGTAGAGGCGCTGCGCGATCTGCATCGTGCGGGCGGGGGAGAAACCGAGCTTCCGCGAAGCTTCCTGTTGCAAGGTCGATGTCGAAAAGGGAGGCGCAGGATTGCGCCGCACCGGCTTCGATTCGACGTCGCCTACACGGTAGCGCGCACCGCGCAGCATGCCTTCCAGGTCCTTCGCCTGCACGGCATCACCGATGTCGAGCCGCTGTATGCGCTTGCCGTCGGCGGTCACGAGGCGCGCCTGAAAGGTCTCGCCCCGCGGGGTCGCGAGGTCCGCTGTGACCTGCCAGTATTCTTTGGCGACGAAGCGCTCGATCTCATCCTCTCGGTCGGCGACGAGGCGCAGCGCGACGGATTGTACGCGGCCGGCCGAGCGCGCCCCTGGGAGCTTTCGCCACAGGACAGGCGACAGTGTGAAGCCGACGAGGTAGTCGAGCGCGCGGCGCGCGAGATAGGCTTCGACCAACGGCTCGTCGATCGAGCGTGGGTTGGCCATGGCCTCGGTCACGGCCTGCTTGGTGATCGCGTTGAACACCACCCGCTGCACCGTGACGTCCTTCAACGCCTTCTTCTGGCGCAGCACCTCGAGCACATGCCAGGAGATCGCCTCTCCTTCGCGATCCGGGTCGGTCGCGAGGATGAGGCGTTTTGCGCCCTTCACCGCTTTCGCGATGTCAGACAGGCGCTTCGCAGCCTTGATGTCGACCTCCCAAGACATCGCGAAGTCCTGGTCGGGGAGAACCGAACCGTCCTTTGCAGGCAGATCGCGGACGTGACCATACGAGGCAAGGACCTCGTAGCCTGAACCTAAATATCGATTGATGGTCTTGGCTTTCGCCGGGCTTTCGACGACAACGACGTCCATTATTTGCTCGAACGGTGCGTGGGAAATGGTCAGGGCGCCGATCGGGCGCCGAAGCGGCGCGGACCATGTCGCGGGGGGGCGCTCCTGTCAAACACCCCTTGCAGTGCGGGCATCGGTTGCAATTGGACGAAAAGCAAGTGTCAGCTGTATTTACCGGATGCCAATGTCGGACGCGTGCTCAACGTGCTAAGCTATCGTCATGGGAGCAAGAATGCCGCCGAAATCGCGTGACGATACCGTACATTACATTTCCACGATGCTGCGCGATCTCAGGCGCTCGGCTGAAGATGCAAAGCTGACGGAACTGGCTTATCTCCTGTCGCTTGCGGAAGCCGAAGCCAAGCAGGCTGCCGCCATCCCGGAGAGTGCTGCCCAAAGCGAGGACCGCTGATCGGCCGCTCAAGAATCACGCATTGATCGGGCCTCGGCGAGCGCCATGCTGATGTAGTAGGCGAGCATTCTCCGTTCGCTGGAGAGGGCCATTGCGTGCAGAACCTCGAGGAGTTCGACCGTGCGGCCGATTTCGGACTGCATCAACGATGTGCCGTGGCGTGCGGTCGGCGCTGCGGTCGTGTCCGGCGCCGGTGCGGGCGTCACGTGGGTATCGATTGTGGACATGGGGAAATTCTTCCTTCGCGCGGGAATGCATTGCGGTGGACCGCGCCCGCCGAAATGCCTGGTGGCGGGCGCGACAGGTGAGGGCGGAGGCGGGCCGGCTTAGGCAGCTTCCTGCTCCTTGCGGCGCGTCCACACGACGGGGAAGTCTGGCCCGCGCAGGGGCTCACCGTTTGACAGGCGCTGCGTGTGGTGCAGCTGCTTGGGCGCCCAAGGCCGTGAACAAATCCGGATGTCGTCACCGCAGTAGCGGATCGACGCGGCCCGCCGGACCTGGTAGCGGCTCAGATTGCCGCCGGCGCCGTGCAGCGTCCGATAGTGGTGGACGATGACGTCGCCGGGTTCGACATCGAAATGGACGATGTCGAAGGCATCCGGATTGCCTTTTCTTTCCCGTTGCATGAAGGCAATGACCAGCCACGCATTTTGATAAATACATGGTATCTCAGGCGGAACATCTTATCGATGTGATCGGGATGCAGATGACACGTGCGGCCAGAGAGAGCGACGACCATGCTTACCCCCCATGCTTGGCAGGAGAGTTTGGCCTCAACTGGTCACAACATAACATCCTAGCTTTCTAGGAGAGACGAATGCGGAGCCTCGCCTAGGTTCAGAGGGAGATCTCTCCGAAGCGAAGCGCCTGAACCACTGCATAGGGGCGCCGAAAGGCGCCGAGCTTGCGCTTCGCGTTCTCGACATGCGTGGTGACGGTCGTTTCACCGATGGCGAGGATTTCTGCGATTTCGTCGTCGGACTTTCCCGCAGCGACCCACTGCATGATTTCTCGCTCGCGGGGCGTTAACGGCATATACGCATTTGCCGCCGTGCCGCGTTCCTTTTTCGCGGCGCGTTTCAGGGCTTGATAGCTGTACATGCCGATGATTTCGATTGCGGCGCGGGCGCGAGGCGACAGATCGGGATCCGTGCCACACGGGCTGAACAAAGCCAAGGCGCCCTTTTCGGTCACGATAGGAACGATGAACCCGTCATGCGCGCCGAATTCGCGGCCTTCGTCCATGATGGCCTTTTCGGCTCGCGTGAGATCGCGTCTTTCGCGCACGTCACTCCATGAAAACGGGTCAAGCGTGCGGCGAAGCTCCGTCACGACAGGATCGCGCACGAAATAGTTCTTACGAACATAGTGCTCGGCGTAGTCCTGTGGACGTGTATTGACGAGAACACCGCTCGTTGGATGCATGCCAGGTCCGGGCAGGGTCAAGATGCTCACGCAGTGGAATCCGAACCATTCGAGTTCCCGCAGGACGAGCGCCGTGATCGCCGCAAGGCTGGTCAATCCTTGTACGTTCTCCACGAACTCGAACGTACGGCGCGCATAAACGTCCACCGAGTCTCGTGCGCGAGATTTGTCGTCCATGAAGCCCCCGGCCGACGTCACCCGTGTAGGCCATCACCGCAGCCAAAGTGCCACAACACGGAGGGAATCTCCACGGTGGATTGTCGTATCGTAACCGCGATCAACTCAAGAACGATACGCGCCCGCCGGGATGCCGTTGCAATCTTCCGGCGAGTTCGAGTTCCAGCAACACCATCGCCACGATCGCGGGGGGCGCGGCTGTCTCGCGAATGAGCACATCGACCTCAACTGGCGCCGGTCCGAGCGCCGCCACGATCCGCGCCCTCTCTTTGTCGCGCGGCGCATCGTCGCCAGTGTCGGCATCTGGTGCGCGGAACCGGATCGCTTCGGCTCGGGGCAGCCGGTCCGTCGTGATCGGGGCAAGCACCTCGAGGATGTCGGCCACGGCCGTGACCATGGTCGCTCCATCTCGGATCAGACGGTTTGTGCCTGCCGCACGAGGGTCGAGCGGAGACCCCGGCACTGCAAAGACCTCGCGGCCTTGCTCGCCGGCCAGTCGCGCCGTGATCAGCGAGCCCGATCGGTCTGCGGCCTCGACGACGACCACGCCGAGCCCAATCCCTGCGACGATCCGGTTCCGGCGCGGAAAATCGCGAGCCTGCGTCTGCCAACCAAGGGGCATCTCGGTGACAGCGGCGCCGCCAGCCTGAACAATTCGCTCAAGCAAGGGCTCATTCTCGGGTGGATAGACACGATCGAGGCCGCCGGCGAGCACCGCGACCGTGCCGGTCGCCAGAGAGGCTTCGTGCGCGGCGGCGTCGATACCACGAGCGAGGCCAGACACGACGGTGTAGCCGGCATGTCCCAGCCCGTCGGCAAGTTGCCGCGTGAAACTCCGGCCAAGGGCCGAGGCGTTGCGTGAACCGACGATCGCGACCGCGCGGCGAACAAGTGCGTCGCGCCTGCCGAGAACCGCAAGCAGGGGCGGTGCGGTGTCGATGTGAGCGAGCGCTTCGGGATAACCGGGTTCGCCGAGCGCGACGAGGCGTCCACCATGGCTTTCGAGCGCCGCCACCTCGCGTTCGGCCGCCTCGCGCGAACAAACAGCAAGCTTGCGGCCGCCGCCGCGGCGGGCAAGTTCGGGCAGCGCGTCGAGCGCCGGTCTTGCGCCGCCGTATCGATTGACGAGCAGCCGGAAGGTGATCGGCCCAACGTTTTCCGAGCGGATCAGACGGAGCCAGTCGATACGCTGCGTCTCATCGAGCGGCGGCAGGGTGCGCGCGGCGGCAGGCGCATCCTCGCTCATCCTTTCGATCCGAGATCGATCTTGGATTCGGTTCCAGCGATCAGTCGCCGCATGTTCTCATGATGCTTGAAGATCAGCACGGCAGAGAGAATCGCGAAGAGCTGAGATTCCGCACGGAATCCGAAGATCCATAAGATGACAGGTGTAAGCACCGCCGCGACAAGCGCGGCCAGAGACGAATAGCGTGTGAGGAACGCGACGAGGAGCCAGATGCCCGCAAACGCGAGCGCTCCTGGCCAAGCGAGCCCGATTAGGACCCCAAGATAAGTCGCGACGCCCTTGCCTCCCTTGAACCGGAGCCAGACCGGAACGAGGTGTCCGAGAAACGCAC
Source organism: Pseudomonadota bacterium (assembly GCA_041694995.1). Classification (GTDB taxonomy): domain Bacteria; phylum Pseudomonadota; class Alphaproteobacteria; order Rhizobiales; family UBA4765; genus Raskinella. The sequence continues at coordinate 107,322 of JBGFRS010000004.1, forward strand.
CGAGGCCGGCCAGAAGGGCTGTCATCGGCCCGTAGATCGCAGCGACGAGCACGGCAACCGTGCCCTTCAGCATGTCACCCAGCAGGGTCGCAGCCGCAAGGCCCTTGCGCCCGGTGCGCAGTACGTTGGTCGCGCCGATGTTGCCGGAGCCGATTTGCCGAAGATCGCCCGCTCCGGTCAGCCTTGTCAGGATCACCCCGAAAGGGATCGAACCCACCAGATAACCGAAAGCCAGCGCCACCAGGAAGTACGGCCAGCCGAAGCGCCAGCTCACCGGGTCGAAGAGTTCGAGCATACATGCCCTCGTACCGCTGCCTCCATGAGGTTACGAGTGCACGACCCGGCCGGCAACAATGGTCGTCGTCGCACGCCCTTGGAAGCGAGCGCGCTCGAACGGTGTGTTCTTTGACCGGGATCGGATGTCATCCTCTCGCAGCACCCACGGCTCATCCAGGTCGACGATCACGACGTCACCTGGGGCACCGACCACGAGGCGGCCCTGCGGCAGAGTAAGCAGTGCGGCGGGCGTGGCCGTCATGGCCTTGATCACCGTTGCCAGATCGACCGCACCTGCGTGAACAAGCCGCAGTGCGGCGGGCAGCAAGGTCTCGAGGCCGATCGCACCGTTCTCGGCTTCGGCAAAGGGGTATCGCTTGGTCTCCACGTGCTGCGGATCGTGATTGGAGACGATGACGTCGATGGTTCCGTCCGCCAGCCCTTCGACACAAGCGAGGCGATCGGCCTCAGACCGCAGGGGTGGTGCCATCTTGAAGAACGTACGGTAGTCGCCGATATCGTTTTCATTCAACGTCAGATTGGCGATCGAAACACCGCAAGTGACGGGAAGTCCGCGCTTCTTGGCAACCCGAATGACTTCGATGGAGTCGGCGCAGGACACGAGCGCCGCATGATAGCGAGCGCCCGTGAGCGCGACGAGGCGCATGTCTCGCTCGAGAGGGATCACTTCCGCGACCGTCGGAATGCCCGTGAGACCAAGCCGCGCCGCGAACTCCCCTTCGTTCATCATGCCTTCGCCGACGAGATTCGGATCTTCCACATGGTGGACGACGAGGGCATCGAAGTCGCGCGCATAGGTGAGGACTCGGCGCATGATCTGCGCATTCGTGATCGAGCGCTTGCCCGATGTGAACGCCGCCGCCCCGGCCCATTTCAGAAGGCCCATCTCCGTCATCTCGAGGCCCGCGAGGCCCTTGGTCAGCGCGGCCATGGGGACGACCCGCGCGAGGGCATTGTCGCGGGCGCGGCGCAGCACGAAGTCAACGAGCGCTGGATCGTCAATCACCGGGTCCGTATCCGGCATCATCACGATCGTGGTAACTCCACCTACCGCAGCGGCGCGGCCCGCGCTTCGCAGTGTTTCGCGGTGCTCGTAGCCCGGCTCGCCGATGAACACGCGCATGTCGATGAGGCCGGGGCACAACAGCCGTCCACCGCAATGGATCACGGTTGTCCCGGGCGGTAGTCGGTTCACCGCACAGTCGGGTCCGAGAGCGGCAATGCGGCCATCCTCGATCAGGCAATCACCACGTTGATCGAGCGCCGAAGCCGGGTCGAGCAACCGAGCGTCGCGAAGATAGAGTGGCGGTGTCGGTTCGCGGGTCACGCAGGGGTTACCCTCGGCCGGAACCGTCGAACCGGCGGCCAAGCAGGTGAAGAGCGCCGACCCACAGCCCGGTGAAGATTGCCCCGCCGATGAGTGCGGCGCCGAGGCTCGGCAGGTCAAAGCCGCCTGAGAGCGCAAGCATCATCGCAAACGCGGCGCCGAAGAACAGAGCGAAGCGCGTCTTTTGCGCCAAGAACGGCCGCATCCACTCTGGAGCGGGTGGGCGCTGGGTGTCGGCCATGAGTAACCCCCTCAGCAATTTGGCAGATTGCGCGCGAGCGCTTCGAGCACGGCCATGCGTACCGCAACGCCCATCTCGACCTGATCGCGGATCAAGCTTCGCGGTCCGTCAGCGATCGCCGAGTCGATCTCGACACCCCGGTTCATCGGTCCGGGATGCATGACGAGCGCGTCCGGCTTGGCATAGGCGAGCTTCTCCTCATCGAGCCCCCAATATCGGAAGTACTCGGGCACCGATGGCACGAATGAGCCGGACATCCGCTCCCGCTGGAGCCGCAGCATCATTACGATGTCCGCACCCGACAGCCCCCTGCGCATATCGGTGAAGGCCTCGACACCGAAACGCTCGATGCCAGGCGGTAGCAGGGTCGAAGGCGCAACGACTCGCACGCGGGCGCCGAGTGCGTTCAAGCAGATGATGTTCGAGCGCGCGACGCGCGAATGGAGGACGTCGCCGCAGATCGCAATCGTCAAGCGTGCGACCCGCCCCTTGGCGCGACGGATCGTGAGCGCGTCGAGAAGGGCCTGCGTCGGATGCTCATGCGCGCCGTCCCCGGCGTTCACGACGGAGCAATCCACGCGCCGCGCCAGTAGCTGCGGCGCGCCCGCGGCATGATGGCGAATGACCAGGATGTCGGGCCGCATGGCATTGAGTGTGATCGCGGTATCGACCAGCGTTTCACCCTTCTTCGCCGAGGAATTGCCGACCGACATGTTCATCACGTCGGCGCCGAGGCGCTTGCCCGCGATCTCGAAGGAGGATTGCGTGCGGGTCGACGCCTCGAAGAAGAGATTGATGAGCGTGCGGCCCTTGAGCGTCGCCTTTTTCTTCTCGACCTGGCGGGAGACTTCGATCTCCGCCTCGGCAAGGTCGAGAAGCGCCTGAATGTCGAATTCTGAAAGACCTTCGATGCCGAGCAGGTGTCGGTGCGGAAAGGTCGACGTCGCGGCTGACACGGTCATCGAAGCGTCCGTGTAGGAGGAATCGCCGGCCGTCACAAGTCCGGACCGGCCTTGCTCCACGGCCTCACGCGACCGCGAGCAGCCAGATCGGAAGGCAAACCATCGAGGCAAGCGTTTGGACCGTGATGATCCGCGCCATCAATTCCGCGTCGCCGCCCATCTGACGGGCGAGCACGTAGGAGGCGCTGGCGGTCGGTACAGCGGCGCACAGGACGACCGCTCCCAGCGCCGCACCTGACAAGCCGAACGCCCATGCGCCCGCCAATGCGAATGCCGGCATGAGAAGAAGCTTGAGGCCCAGCGCGAGCGCGATGGGTCGGTCGACTTTGCCCGCGGTCGCGAGGTCCAGGCCGCCGCCGACCATCAGCAACGTCACCGCCAGCGTCGCGCGCGCCATCATGTCGAGCGTCATCGTCACAAATGAGGGCAGCGGCAGAGCGAGCAGATTGACCGCAATTCCGGCGAGCGCTCCCCAAATGAACGGATTGCCGAGCAGGGTGACGATGAAGCGGCCCGGCGTCATGGCGCGACCGCCGGCATGCTTCACGAGGACCACAACGCACAGGAAGTTGAGGAGCGGCACCATGGCGATCACCGCCATGGCCGCGACGGTCGCGCCGACCGTGCCATACAACGTTCCGGCGATGGCGAGCGCAGCGAACGAATTCCACCGACAAGCACCCTGGAACAGCGACGTATAGGCCGGTCCATTCACACCCCAGGCGCGGGCGAGAACCGGTTGGAGAATGGTGAGGAGCGCCGCCATCGCCAGGACGCAGCCGGCGAGCACGATGCCGCTTGCCGCAATCACCGCGCCGCCGAGATCGGCCCGTGCGAGGGTCGCGATCATGAAGGCGGGGATCAGCACGTGGTAGGTGAGTGTCTCGACGCCGGACCAGCCCTCGCGCGTCAAGAGCCGCCAATGGGTAACGGCCGCGCCGAGCGCGATGAGGAGGAAGACCGGAATGAGTGTGTCGAGGACGGACCACATAGGCAGGTGACGCTCGATAGCGGCATGCGCCATGCGGGGCAAATCCGCAATCGGCTGTCAGACCCGCTCGAGCGCCTTCAAGGCATCCTCAAGGATGACCGCGGCAGCGGCCGCGTCGATCAACTCGCCCTGTTTGCGCGCCGGTACGCCGGACCGCGTGAGCACATCGGCCGCTTCGACCGTCGACAGCCGCTCGTCGAACAAGACGATCGGCATATCTGCGAGCCGCGCGAAGTGGCGGGCGAAAGCGCGGGTCGACTGCGCGCGCGGCCCTTCGCTCCCATCCATGTTGAGCGGTAGGCCGAGGACGAACCCGACCGCGGCCCGCTCGCGCGCGAGCCGCAGCAGCGATTCGGCATCACGCGTGAATTTCGTTCGACGGATGACGGCCACCGGTGTCACCAGGCTGCGGCGCACATCGCAAATGGCAATGCCGATGGTCTTGGTTCCGAGGTCGAGGCCGAGCAGCGCGCCCGGACGATCGCGGAGCTGGTCGAGGGGGACGATGTCGGTCGCCATCACCGCGACCTAACACCTGACCTGAGCCGGCGCGAGCCGGTTGCGCCCGACCGCGAGCCCCTTATCCTGCCCGGCGTGAGGAGAGGAGACGTCACATGAAGCTCACCTGGTTCGGCCATTCCGCCTTTCGCCTCGAAGTCAATGGCGCGGTGATCCTCATCGACCCGTTTCTCACGGGCAATCCGAGCTTCAAGGGCGATCCGGCGATGGCTTCCAAGGGCGCCACGCATGTCGTTCTAACGCACGGTCACGCCGACCACGTCGGCGATACGGTACGCATCTGCAAGCAGGAAGGCGCAACGCTGGTCACGAACTACGACCTTGCCATGTGGCTTGCCGGGCAGGGGGTCGAAAAACTCGATCCGACGAACATGGGCGGCACGGTCCGCCATGCGGGCTTTTCCGTCTCGTTCACACTGGCGTTCCATTCCTCGGGCATGATGGACAATGGTGCGGCCGTCTATTTGGGCAATCCCACTGGCATTGTGATTTCACCGCAGGGCGGCAAAGCCGTCTACCACGCCGGCGATACCGACATCTTCTCAGACATGGCGCTGATCCAGGAACTCTACGATCCCAAGATTGCGATTCTTCCCATCGGTGACCGCTTCACCATGAGCCCCAAAACCGCGGCGCTCGCCGCGCGGCGCTTCCTGAAAGCTGAAACCGTCATTCCGTGCCATTTCGGCACCTTCCCGATCATCGAACCGGACGCATCGAAATTCGTCGCTGCCATGGCCGGTGCGCCGTCGAAGGTCCTCGTGCCTGAGATCGGCAAACCGGTGACGTTGTGAGGCTTGAACCGTGAAGGAGCGTCATCTCGGTTCCTCCGGTCTGCGCGTGTCCGCCGTCGGGCTCGGTTGCAACAATTTCGGCGGACGCATCGACCTTGACGCCACGCGTGCTGTTGTTGACCGCGCGCTCGATCAGGGCATCACGCTGTTCGACACGGCGGATGTCTACGGCGATCGCGGCGGGTCCGAAACGTGCCTCGGCGAGGTGCTCGGGTCCCGTCGCAAGGACATCGTGCTCGCGACCAAGTTCGGCATGCCGATGGACGACGCCGAACGCCTGCGCGGTGGGTCGCGCCGCTACATCGTCACGGCCGTCGAGGCGAGCCTTCGGCGCCTGAAGACGGATTGGATCGATCTCTACCAGATGCACCGCCCCGATGCGGCGACGCCGATCGACGAGACGTTGCGAGCGCTCGACGATCTCGTTCGGGCGGGCAAGGTGCGCTACATCGGCTGCTCCAATTTCGCGGCATGGCAAGTCGTCGATGCGGACTGGACGGCGCGGACGGAACATCTCACGCGCTTCGTCGCCTGCCAGGACGAGTTGAGCCTCCTCGTGCGCGGGATCGAGGGTGACCTCGTACCGGCCATGACCGCAAAAGGCCTCAGCCTGCTGCCATATTTCCCGCTCGCCTCGGGCCTGCTCACCGGCAAGTATCGCCGCAACGCCATGTTGCCGGCCAGCGCGCGCCTCACCAAGACGCAACGCCTCGCCGACCGCTACTTGACCGATGCGAACTGGCCGAAGATCGAAGCGCTCGCCGATGTCTGCATGGCGCGAGGGTTCACGATGCTGGAAGCGGCCTTTGCGTGGCTCATTGCCAAGCCTTACGTCGCAAGCGTCATTGCCGGCGCGACCAAGCCGGAGCAGATCGATGCGAATGTTGCGGCGGCGGAGCGAACGCTGTCGACGGACGATCTTGCTGCGATCGCGGCGGCTGTCGCCTAGCTATCGTCTGTTTGGTGCCCAACGTTCGAGGCTGACGACCAGCAGGCCGACAACCAAGCCCCAGAACGCAGCGCCGATGCCAAAGAGCGACAACCCGGACGCTGTGACGAGGAAGGTCAACGCTGCCGACGTGCGGTCCTTCTCGTCGCTGACCGCGCCGAGCAGGGCCGACGCAAAGGCCCCGATCAGCGCTAAGCCTGCAACGGCTTCAATGAGGATCGGCGCTGAACGTGTGACGACGGCGGCCGTCAGCCCAGCGATGGCCGCGAGCGCCGCGTAGCCGATCCCGGAGAACACAGCGGCAATGTAGCGTCGTGACGGATTTGGATGCGCATCAGGCCCCGCGGCCAGGGCGGCCGTGATTGCTGCGAGATTGATCGTCGGCGAGGCGAAGGGTGCCGTAGCCGCTGACGTAAGGCCGGTTGTCAGAAGTGCAGTTCGACTCGATGGCCGGTATCCGAATGTGCTGAGCACGGCGAGACCGGTAATGTTCTGCGACGCCATTGTCACGATGAAGAGAGGTAGCGCGATCGAGACGACTGCTTCCCAGGTAAGCGATGGTGGGACAAAAATGACCCGGGGTGTAAACGAGACACCGTCATACGCTCCCGATGGAACCGCGGCGATGGTTGCCACGAGCGCGACGACGACGGCACCCGGTACCGCAGCGGCCTTTGAGATCCGCCCAACAAGCAACCAGGTCAGGAGGACGATCGTTGCGACGACCGGCAGCTGACCGATGGCAAGGAAAGGTGCCAGGCACAGCTTCAAGAGAATGCCGGCCAGCATCGCGTTGGCGATCGCCTTCGGAATGGCGGCGACGAGGTCTCCGAGCCGTGTCCACAGTCCCGCGAGCGCAATCAACACCCCGGTCAAGATGAACGCACCGACCACAGCTGGAAATCCGCCGGCGACGGGGCCTGTTGCGGCAAGCAGCGCAAGGCCCGGCGTTGACCAGGCGATCGAGATCGGCATGCGGGTCCAAAGCGAGAGTGCGATCGCCACGATCCCTTTGGCGATACCCAGAACCACGAGCGCAGATGCAATCTCGTCAGTTGATGCGCCAACGGCACGCAAGCCTTGGATGACGACGGTGACAGAGCTCGCATAGCCGACAAGCGCGACGAGAAGGCCGGTCGCCATGGCTTGCGGTGACAGGTCGGCGAGGAAACGACGCAAGTGGACCATCGCAATGTGTGAGGACGATGCGCGTGTCGCAGAGCGCTAACGGCGTTCGGCCGTAGGCCGTCTCAAACGAAGGATCTGTGGCTCTTCCGTGCAAGCGGCATCGGCGCGATCCGCCAAAGCGCGCGCTGACTCGTTTTGTCGAGCACCGATCGCGACTTCACCAACGACGCACGCGACGCCTCCGTTTGCAGCGACACGTAGAACGACCAATGGCCCTGCATCCCGGCGTCGATCGTCAGCGAAGAAGGGCGCGCAGCGGATGATAATGCTGGTCACGCGGAAGGCCCCGCTGACTCGCTGCCCGCGAAGCTCGATAGGGCGCCCCGTCTGATCGAGCGCAAGACCCGGTACAGCAAAGTTCGGTGTCGATCCAAAACCGAGCCCCCATCGATTCGAATCTTGAAACAGCGCCCACATGGTCAATTGACCAGGCGCACGGCAACGATGGAGCACGTAGTCTTGTCCGCGGCCGGACTCCACAACGCTGCATGTGGCGCCCGAAAAGGTAACGTATTGGCTTTCCTGCGCGTTCGCGCCCTGGGCGAAGATGAGGGCCATACCCAGCATCGCTGGCAAATGCCTCATCGGTCGTATCCAACGTCGCACGTGCTGCGCCTCCAAAGCAATCGCGGAACGCCCTCGAACGTTCAACGGCCCGAGCGAAGCATCTCGGCAACCATTGGGGCGAAATAGGTGAGAATGCCGGTGCAGCCAGCACGCTTGAATGCGGTCAACGTTTCGATGATTGCACGATCGAGGTCGAGCCAGCCGCGTTCGGCGGCCGCGTGCAACATCGAATACTCACCCGACACCTGATAGGCGAACACCGGAACGCGGCATGTTTCTTTTAGACGCCGCACGATGTCGAGATAGGCGAGGCCAGGCTTGACCATGATCGAGTCGGCGCCCTCGTCAACATCAAGCTGCGCCTCTCGGATGGCTTCGTCGGTGTTGCCGGGGTCCATCTGGTAGGTCTTCTTGTCGCCCTTGAGCGTGCCGGACGTGCCGACGGCCTCGCGGAAAGGCCCATAGAAGCAAGAGGCATACTTCGCCGCATAGGACATGATCTGAACGTCGTCGTATCCGGCCGCTTCGAGGGCACGACGGATGGCGCCAACGCGTCCATCCATCATGTCCGAGGGACCGACGATATCGACGCCGGCTTCGGCCTGCACCAGCGCTTGTCGCACGAGAACCGCAACCGACTCGTCGTTTCGAATGCGTCCCTCTCGCAGCAATCCGTCATGGCCATGCGAGGTATACGGGTCGAGCGCAACGTCGCACATCACGCCGATTTCGGGCACAGCGGCTTTGACGGCCCGAATGGCGCGGCAGACGAGATTGTCGGGGTTGTAGGCTTCCCGGCCATCATCCGTCCGCAAGCCGGGCGGCGTGTTCGGGAACAGTTCAACGCAAGGGATGCCAAGACGCGCAGCGCGTTCCGCGGTGCGAACGGCGCGATCGATGGTGTATCTCTCGACGCCGGGCATTGATGAAACCGGCTCGGTGGCGTCGTTGCCCTCAATGATGAAGATCGGCCAGATGAGGTCATTGACGGTAAGCGCATGTTCGCGCACGAGTCGGCGCGACCACTCGGCCGCCCGAAGTCGGCGCGGGCGGACGAGGGGGTAGTGGCCAGGCGTCGTCGTGTCCGGCAGGAGGCCGCCGACGATCGAGGGCAAGGTGGGGCGGTTCAAGAGCGGCTCCGGCGCTTCCTCGAAATGTTCCAAGGTGATGTAGCACGCGTCGGCGGATCGTCGAAACCGCTTGGTCTCGGCATCCGGGACGGTGCGGATGCTTTGATTGACGATGGAGGCCGGGGCCTCTAGCCATGGCGTTCGCTTGCCGCCGACCCGGTTTGCCATGGAACTTGCCCTCTCGGCCGATCAATTGGCCTTCCAAGACACCGCGCGACAATTTGCCAAAGAGCGTTTCGCGCCGCACGCAGCCGCCTGGGACGAGAACGCCATCTTCCCGGTTGAAGTCTTGCGCGCCGCAGCATCGCTGGGCTTCGCTGGCATCTACGTTCGGGAGGACGTCGGTGGAGCGGGGCTCGGTCGGCTCGATGCGGCGGTGATCTTCGAAGAACTGGCGCAGGGGTGTCCGTCGACCGCAGCCTACATCTCGATTCACAACATGTCCGCGTGGATGATCGATGCATTCGGCGACGAGGCACTGCGCAAACGATACCTGCCCGACCTCACCGCGATGCGCCGCTTTGCGAGCTATTGCCTGACCGAGCCGGGCGCTGGGTCGGATGCGGCGTCGCTCACGACCCGCGCGACGAAGGACGGCGACAATTATGTCTTGAACGGCGCCAAGGCTTTCATCTCTGGGGGCGGTGTTGCCGACATCTACGTCGTCATGGCACGGACGGGCGGCGAGGGCGCGCGCGGCATTTCGACCTTCGTCGTCGAGAAGGGAACGCCCGGACTGAACTTTGGAGCGCAGGAGCGCAAGCTCGGCTGGAAGTCGCAACCGACCGCTGCGGTTCTCTTCGAGAACTGTCGTGTGCCTGCTGTGAATCGCATCGGCGCCGAAGGGCAGGGGTTTCGCATCGCGATGGGCGGGCTTGATGGCGGCCGCATCAACATTGCGGCGTGCTCGCTCGGCGGCGCGCAATACGCGCTCGATCGGACGCTTGCCTACGTTCAGGAACGACGGCAATTCGGCCGACCGCTTGCCGAGTTTCAAGCACTGCGGTTCAAGCTCGCGGACATGGCAACGGATCTCGAGGCCGCGCGGCTGATGGTGTGGCGCGCAGCGTGCCTGCTTGACGCGCGTGATCCGAAGGCCATGAGCGCCGCCGCGATGGCCAAGCGTTTCGCGACGGATGTCGGCTTCGACGTCGTCAATCAAGCCCTCCAGTTGCACGGCGGTTATGGCTATCTGCGCGACTTCCCGATCGAGCGGGTGTTGCGCGACCTGCGCGCCCATCAGATCTTGGAAGGCACGAACGAGATCATGCGGGTGATCATCGCCCGCGACCTGCTCGAGGCATGACATGGCGCCTGACGACGTGCTCTTGGAGAGGATCGGCCGTGCCGGCGTCATCACGCTCAACCGGCCGAAGGTCTTGAATGCCTTGACGCACGACATGGTTCGCGCCATCGCGGTGCAGTTGACGGCCTGGGCCGCTGATCCATCCGTCGCCCACGTCGTCATCCGCGCTGTGGGTGAACGGGCTTTCTGTGCGGGCGGCGACATCCGAAGGCTTGCGGAGCAGATCGGGGCTGGCGCCTTTGCGGACATCGCCGAATTCTACCGTGACGAATACCGGCTCAATCGGCAGATCAAATGCTTCCCAAAGCCTTATGTCGCGCTCGTCGACGGCATCGTGATGGGCGGTGGTGTTGGCGTGTCGGTCCATGGCTCTCACCGGGTCGGCAGCGAGAAGTTGACCTTCGCCATGCCGGAGGTGGGCATCGGCTTCTTTCCGGATGTCGGGGGTACCTTCTTCTTGCCGCGCTTGCCGGGCAAGGTGGGCTTGTGGCTCGCGTTGACCGGCGAGCACTTGAAGATCGGTGATGCCGCTTGGGCCGGGATCGTAACGCACCATGTGCTCTCGGCGGATTTCGACGCGTTGTTCAAGGCGTTGACGGTCGCCATCGACGTCGACGCGACCTTGCGCTTGTTCGCGCGGCCGGCTGGAACGCCGCCATTGGCGAAGTCCCACGCTTCCCTTGATCGGCTTTTGTCTGCCGACACGCTGGACGACGCATTGGCGCGGATCGAATCGGCGGCCGCCGAAGGGGATGCGGTCGCCAATGCGCTCGGTTGCGTTCTGGCAACGCGCTCACCGACATCGGTCGCCATTGCCTTCGAGCAAATGCGACGTGGAGCGCGGCTCGATTTCGAGTCGTGCATGCGGCTTGAGTTCCGGATCGTCAATCACATCGTTCGCGGTCACGATTTCCCGGAAGGGGTGCGCGCGGTGATCATCGACAAGGACAACGCGCCGAAATGGATTCCCGCAACGTTCGATGAGCTCGACCCGGCGGCGATTGCCGCTCATTTTGAGCCGTCGACGGCCGGCGAATTGGAGCTTTCGGAGTGACAGAGCTCCCCGCCCCCGTGATGCCTGTGCCGCCGCCTCGCGAGGAGCGGTGGCTCGCCTGGTACTTGAGGGCACTTGCGACGGTCTTTCTCATCGCCGGTTTGCTGCAGTGGCAGTCGATCCTCGGCACGCCGGGGTTCGTCGCGATCAGCGACATGCCGATCTACCGCCAAATCCTCACCGGATACCTCGGCATCGTCATGCTCGTCGCGGCGGTCGGGCTTTGGATGGTTGCTTCGTGGGGAACCGTCGTTTGGATGCTTGCGGCCCTCTCGGAAATCGTTGCCCATGTCGCGTTCCGGGATCTGTACGGGCCGGCCTGGGGAGTGGTCGGATTTCACCTCACGGCCATGGTCATCTACGTGGTTCTCGCCTGGCGTGTCGCTCAAGTCCGAGAGGAATGATCGGGAGGGCAATGTGAGCAAGATCGCATTTCTGGGGCTTGGCAATATGGGCGGGCCGATGGCGGCCAATCTTGTCAAGGCAGGTCACGACGTCGTGGGCATTGATGTGGTGGCATCGGCTGTCGATCGCCACGTCGCGGCTGGAGGGCGGACGGCGCCCTCCGTTCCCGCGGCCGTTGCGGGTGTGGACGTCGTGGTCAGCATGCTTCCGGCAGGAAGCCATGTGCGCCAAGCCTATACCGGCGAGGCTGGCATCACGGCGCATGCGCCGCCCGGAACGCTGTTGATCGATTGCTCGACCATTGACGTTGCCGCTGCACGCCATGTTGCGGCGGTGGCCGAAGAACGCAGTATGCATTTCCTCGACGCTCCCGTGTCTGGTGGCGTCGGCGGAGCATCGGCCGGAACCCTCACCTTCATGGTCGGTGGCGCAACCGATGCGTTTGAGCGTGCACGCCCGATCCTGGAGGCGATGGGGAAGACCATCGTTCATGCAGGGGGTCCCGGCACCGGGCAGGCAGCCAAAATCTGCAACAACATGATCCTCGGCATTTCGATGATCGCGGTTTCGGAAGCCTTCAACCTGGCCGATGCCTTGGGGCTCGACCGACAGAAGCTGTTTGACATCGCTTCGAGATCCTCCGGGCAGTGCTGGTCTCTCACCACCTACTGCCCGGTTCCCGGACCGGTCCCGACCAGCCCCGCCAATCGAGACTACGCGGCTGGGTTCACCGCAGCCATGATGCTGAAGGACTTGAAGCTGGCCCAGGAGGCAGCAGGCGCGTCTGGGGCGAACACCCCGCTCGGAGCCGCAGCGTCTCAGCTCTATTCGCTTTGGGTGGCGCGGGGTGGAGGTACGACCGATTTCTCCGGTATTGTGAATTTCCTGCGGGGCGAGTGACGCGCACAAACGCCTTGCCGCTGCGTTAACCCTGTTTTCAGTGCCGTCCCAGATAGTTGGGTCAACACGCAACCGATCTGGGTCGCTTGATGTTTGCGCGCCTTTCGAGACTGTCCCTGCGCCAGCGGATGATGGGGATGGTCATTTTGACCGTCATCGGCTTCGCGGCCGTCGGCTTTGACATCTATGAGGGCGGCCGGGTGGTACAGGATATTCGGCATACCTCGCAGAGATACGGCGAAATCGCGCTTCAGGCACAGGGGCTTGCAACCGACGTCTTCGAAATGCGAGGCGACGAAAGCACCTTGGTCATGACCGGCGACGATGCGGTGCGGGACCGTATTCTGGGGCAGCTTGCCGAAGGGCGAGCCGCGTTGACGCGCATTGCCGAGCTCGCGCGCCACGGAGGGTCGAACGATCTTGCCGACCTCGCAACCGAAAGCGAGCGGAGCTTCGAAGGGTTCGGACGCTCGGTTGCAAACACGACCGGCGCGGCGAGCGCTTACCGGCGAGTTCTTGCCGTCAACGAGCGTGCGGCTCGCGACTTCCTTGAAGCGCTGAACGCATCGGAGCGGGCGATTGTTCAACGCAATCAGCGGGACATCGAGCTGGGCCTCGACCCGCGCGGCGCGGCAGTTCTTGCGACGCTCCTGCGCGACACTGCGGATTGGCGGCTTGCTGCCGAACGATTCCGCAATGAGCGCATTGATCTCTTCACCTATGTGGATGGCATCACGGCGCTTCGCGAGCGAACCGCCCGCTTTCATGTCTTGACGCAGGACGAGCGCGACAAGATTGCTGAACGTAGCGCGGCGGTGATCGAGGCGGCGCGCGCCCTTGTCCGTGACCGGCGCGAAATGGCCGAGGCCCTGTCGGCGCTTCGCAGCATCTTCCAGCAACTCGTGTCCGGCCTTCGAATTCTGGTCGTCCGCGCCAATGAAGCGCGCCGTGACGTCACTGCACGCGGCGACAGGGATCTCGCCAGTCGCATCTTGCGCATGACGCTTGTTCTGGCCGGCATGCTGGCGCTGACGGCAAGTTTATTGTTGGCGCTGAGTGCTGGCATTGCGTCCCTGCTGCGGCGTATCGGCTCTGTGACCGAGGCGCTGGCGAAGGGCGACAACACCGTCAATGTGCCCTTTGCGGATCGCATCGACGAGATCGGCCAGATCGCCCGTGCCCTCCATGTGTTCCGCGCGAACAGCCGGGCACTCGCCGCAGCCGAGGAGAAGCGCGTCGAACTCGACCGGCGGGCACAGATGTCTCGGGTCGAGATCGAGGATCGCCTGCTCGCCGCGGTTGGCACCGTCGTCGATGCCGCTCGCATGGGGGATTTCTCCGTTCGCGCCGAGATGAATGCCGATCTCGGTCGCTTGGCCGCTCTCGTGACCGGCCTGAATGACGTGGTTGATGCGTGCGAGACGTTCTTGAGCGAGGTCGATCGGGCCTTGGCCGCTCTCGCCTCCGGCGACCTCTCCGTGCGGATGAGCGAGGACTTCGAAGGGCGGTTGTCGGCGGTTGCCGAGAACTTCAATCTAGCGTCGAGTGCACTCGCCGAGACCGTCGTGGCGGTCAAGACGAGTGCCGGATTGACCAATGATGCCGCAACGGAGATTTCTTCTTCGACGCGGGACCTGTGTGCGCGGGGTGAAAGTCAGGCTGCGTCCATCGAGCAGACATCGGCGGCGATCGAGGAGATCGCCAAGACCGTGTCGGAGACCGCCTCCACCGTCGATACCGCCGCAAAGGATGCGCGCCGCACGGCCGACAAGGCTACGCAAGGTGCGGCCGTCGCAGAAAAGGCCGTGGCGGCGATCGATCTCGTCGATGTTCAAGCACGAAAGATCGGCGAGATCGTCAGCGTGATCGACGGCATCGCGTTTCAAACCAACTTGCTGGCGCTGAACGCCTCGGTGGAAGCCGCGCGAGCTGGCGATGCGGGGCGTGGTTTCGCTGTTGTTGCAAGCGAGGTACGCCGGCTGGCGCAGCGATCGGCGGAGGCGGCGCGCGACGTCAGGGCGCTGATCGCCGAGACTGCCGGGCACGTCAACGAGGGCGTCCGCCTGGTTCGTGCGGCCGGCGACAGCTTGACTGCCATCGTCGGCGACGCGACCTCTGTCGCGAAGACGTTCGCCGACATCAGCCGGGCGGCGCGGCAGCAGGCGAACAGCATCGATGAGGTCGCGCGCGCGCTGCAGCAGATGGATTCAATGACGCAGGTCAATGCCGCTGCGACCGAGGAAACGGCGGCGGCGGCCGCGCGGCTCGTCGAAGCGGCGGAGACCATGGCTGCACATGCAGCGCGTTTCCATACCGGCGACGCGCTGGCCCTGAGACGGGCGCGCCGCGCCGCCTGAAGCGCACGAGCTGAAATCAGGAGTGCAAAGGCGCGCCTCGACGTTCTGCCGTTGCAGCCGACCGCTCAAGCACATAGCTTGAGAAGCTTCATCAGGGGATGTCCATGCCGGCGCCGATCGACCTTTACTACTGGCCGACACCGAACGGCTGGAAGATCACCATCGCGCTCGAAGAGATGGGACTTCCCTACAATGTCATTCCCGTGAACATCGGCAAAGGCGATCAGTTCACGCCGGAGTTCTTGTCGATATCTCCGAATAACAAGATGCCGGCGATCGTCGATCCCGATGGGCCGGGCGGTGCGCCGATCTCGGTGTTCGAGTCGGGCGCGATCCTCATCTATCTCGGGCGCAAGACCGGCAAGTTCTATCCCAGCGAAGAACGTGCGCGCGTCGCCGTCGAAGAGTGGCTGATGTGGCAGATAGGCGGCTTTGGTCCGATGCTCGGACAAAACCACCATTTCCGTCACTACGCACCCGAGGGCAACGACTATGCCTTCGTTCGTTATACCAACGAAACGCATCGCCTCTACGGCGTTCTCGACAAGAGGCTCGCGACCAAGGAATTCGTCGCGGGGGAATACTCCATCGCGGACATGGCAATCCTCGGCTGGGCCAAGCTCTGGGAACGCCAGGGCATGGACCTTGCCGAGTTCCCGCACGTGAAGCGGTGGCTCGACGTGCTGCTCGCTCGGCCCGCAGTTCAGAGGGGATTGGCGGTCGCCTCGGAGCTGCGGACCGCCAATTCCCCTCAAGATCCGAAGGTGCGCGAAATCCTGTTTAACCAGCGCGCCCGAACTTAGGGCCGCTCAAGTCGCGCGGGTGTTGCGGAGCCGGCGCAGGCAGTCGCGCCGGAAATCCCGCCAGCGCCGGCCTTCCGTCCGGCCGGAGTCGCGGAGCGCACGCCACTCGGCGCCGCACTGCCGGAATCGTTCGCGCGCGGCGAGCTGTCTCGGCGTCGGCGGGCGGCGCGGCCGGTCCGGGTCGTGCTCGCTGCGTTCACGGCGACGTCGACGCGGCGGCGCATCAGGATCGCGTTCGCGCCGACGCGGACGGGGGTCGTCCGGTGGCGCGGGCACGGGGCTTTGCGCAACCGACGGCGACGCCAGCATCGTCGTCGCCAGCATCGTCGTCATGAGAAAACCGAAAACCGTCAGGAACTCGCGGCGTCGCATCATGCCCTCCCCATGGCCCGACGGCCCATTCGGGCGCAGCGGGCGCGCGAGGTCCAGTGCGGGCGGGTGCTTACGACTTCCGGTGGAGCACGTTCAGATAGACATGCTTCAGTTGATTCGGTTCCAGGTGGTGGAGCGGCAGATCATCCCGCCCAACACGCAGCCCTGGGTGGTCAATGTGGTGCCGCTGACGCTCATAGTGCCGGAATAGGTGCCCCCGTCTTCCGGATTGTAGGCTTGGCCCGACCAGCGACTGTCGCCACTGGGCCGCATGTCGAAGAACACCCGGAGCCCGACGGTGGGCCGGGAGCGCAGCTCGGGGTTCGGATTGTGCCGATCGGTGCGTGGCTGGTCCGTCCAGGTGATCGTGCCGCACAGCGCGTTGCCGCAGGGGGCAACGCGCATGCGCGATGTGCCGTCCGATCTTTGCCAATTCCCGATGACCGTGGCCTGCTGCGCGGAGGCGATCTCTGGACCGCCGACCAACAGGAGAGCGATGACGAAAAGCGGACGGGCATACATCCTGAACCTCCCTATAGCCGTGTCGGAAGCCGGCGCTGGCCGACAAGCTAGGGGACGCGCTCGGCCGCGCCAAGGGCTCAGTTGACAGGGCTCAGTCGAGCCTGGCGGTCTGGTGGCGTGGTTGAGGATGTCTTGCACGGTACGTTCGGCTCCTGGGCAGACCGTACTGATGGCGTTTGGAAAATCGACCTCGTGACGTCAACGAGACGTGAAGTTCACCAGCCGGAAAGACCTTGGCGAGAGGCCGTTAAGCCTCGTCTTTTACGCGCATTTGGGAGATCGCCGCCCATTCTTGCCCGGTCGGTGGGGAAACCCGGCGACGGGTGGCAACGACAGCCGCGCGGCCTGCGCCGGACCGCGGTTCCAAGATCAGGGCAGGGAGGTTCACATGGCTCGCTACGGCGTCGAAGACATTGAGGCCGGTGTCGTCGGAAACGGAACCGACGGGAACGTCTTCTTGCGTCTCGGAATGATGTATGCGACCGGCCGGTCCGTTCCGATGGACCGGGTCTGCGCTCACAAATGGTTCAACCTCGCCGCCATGAAGGGCTGCGGCGATGCGCTGCGCCACCGCAAGGAGATCGCGAGCGAAATGACCGCAGACGAGGTGCGCGAGGCGCAGCGCCTCGCCCGCGAATGGCTCAGCGTGCACTGACGCGCCGCGCATTGTAGCGCCCCGCGCTTGCGGCGTCCGGCGAAGCCGGGCATATCAGCCGCCACGGAGACGTGGCCGAGAGGCTGAAGGCACTCGTTTGCTAAATGAGCAGACCCCAAAAGGGTCTCGAGGGTTCGAATCCCTCCGTCTCCGCCATTGCCTTCAAATGAAGCGTCTCCCCGAGCGCTGCGCGGCAGAAGAAAGCGCAACGTTTCAAAGGCTTTGCCGGTGCGACCTCTGCACTTCGCTTCGCACGAACGCCAGACCGCATTCTCCGAATGGCCTGTTTCTCTCCCGACCTGTGGACTGAAGTCGGCCCCATACGGCCGGAACGTCTCGCTTCTTCAGGTGGCTAGGCGCGCCGACCAGGTCGGAAGTTCGAATTTTCATTGGTTAGGGAATAATGGCTGTCGTGAACGCACCAATTGAATTCTTTGGAGATTGTTTGAGCGCCGCTCGGTAGTGCAGGGTTTGCAAACTTGGGGGGTAACAAGGACGAGAGGGGCTAGGCCATCGCCTTTTCAAGCCTCTGCTTGCGCCTTGACCAGTCCGGAAGGACGAGACCCAATAGCTCAAAAAACTCCGCCCCGTGGTGCGGCACGGCAATGTGGCAAAGCTCGTGCGTGATGACGTAGTCAATCGCGTCCATGGGCGCCTCGATCAGGCGGCGATTGAGCAGAAGGCGCGATGCCGGTGACATCGAACCCCACCGCTGCCGAAGTTGGCGCACGATCAATCCTTTGGGGCGGAAGTCGTCGGGTGCAGGGAAGCGCAGAAGATTGACTTCAACGCGCTCGGCGAATTTCTCATGTGCACGCTGCCGATACCACGCCTCGACAAGCTCGCGCGTGGCCTCGGCCCTCTCGGGCCTATGAGTTTGGACGACGATAAAGCCCCGGACGAGCTTTACCCCCGCCTGGACGTGGGGCACCACCTTCAGCCGATACTGGCGTCCGAGGTAGAGATGGGTCTCGCCCGCCACGTACTGGCGATCCGGGGTGCGCGGAAGGAACTGAATGAAGTATTGCTGCTGGCGCCGGATCCAGGCAGCGCGCTTGCGGACCTTCTCTTCAATTGCTGCCAACGGCGCGTCTTTCGGCGCCGCGACAACGACCGAAGCATCCGGCTCGACAGCAATTTCCAGCGTCGTGCGTTCACGGCGCACGATAATGAAATCAATCCTGTGTTCACCGTACTGGACGTTGTGCTGTACGGTAATCATCCTGGAAACCGCGCCCGCGCAAGGTCTATGATTTTAAGCTCCAGGTCGTCCACCACCTCGACAGGCAACTCGATGCCGCGTTCGTCACGCAGAACATCGAAAAAATAGTCGTCTATGGCGTTGCGCATGTTGTTCTGCGCGATGTCGTTAGACCAGACATCGACGATGTGGTGGGACTTGATGATATCGATGATCGTGAGCGCGATGGCGGCAACCTCATCCGCCTCGATTGGTTTGCCGTCATCGGTCGCGAGCGCGCCTTCAAGGATCCCGAAAAACGCCTGCCCATCATCGTTGCCCTTGATCGCATCCGGCACCTCGCGACCCCGGTCTTTGCGCGCGACCTTGCTCGCCAGATCGACAACGTTTTTGAGGTAATCCCGTTCGGAGATTCGTTTGGCCCGATAGTCACGGATGGTCTCCTCCAGCAGCTCCGAGAACTTCCGGTAGAAGGTCGGGTCCTCGTCCATCTTTTCGGTGATAGTCCGCCGCGTCGCGCTGGCGATCCGGTCTGCCCTTGACGCCTCGGAGACGCCCGTTTCCTCCACCACGGCCTTCAGCGCGTCCGGGTCGTTGATGTTGACCATCTCGATGATCGTCTCGGCCGGCATGGCAACCACATGGTCGTCGAGCAGCTTCTGGATCTTCGGCTCGAACTCCTTGACGTCGATGGTTTCCTGGTAGCGCAGCTGAACCGAGCGCCGCAGTTCGGAAAACTGCTTCCAGTCCCGCTTCATGGCGTCGATCTTCACCTCGTCGAAGACGTCGAAGAGCTTGTCCGATGACAGCGAGATATGAAGGCAGCGGCTGAAGGTCTTCAGTCGTTCATAAAATTCCTGCCGGATCGCCTCATCGGCCAGGAACTGTTCGAACTGCTCCATGTCCTTCTTGTTCTTGACCGGCTTGAACAGGTCCCACAGCTGATCGTGCAACTGGGGTAGCTTGCGGATTTCCTCCCGCACGTCATGCACTGTCCCAGCGAGATCGGCAGCGTCAAAGCCTTCGAAGGCACTATAGGTGGTTAGCGCCGTGTCCAGCTCGCCAAGCAGCCCCTCATAGTCGATAATAAAGCCGAACTGTTTCTCGGTCGCGCCGTCTTCGTAGAGCCGGTTCACTCGGGCGATCGCCTGCAGCAAGTTATGTTCGCGCAGCGACTTGCACACATAAAGCACGGTGTTGCGTGGTGCGTCGAACCCGGTCAGTAGCTTCGAGACCACGATCAGGATTTCCGGATCGCCTGAGCCCTTGAACGCATCAATAATCTGCCGGGTATATTCGTCCTCGGTCTTATGGCGCTCCATCATGCGCGCCCAGAATCCGCGCACAAGGTCTTTCGACTCCTTGTCGACCTCCTCGTTGCCCTCGTTGTCATCGGGCGGCGAGATGACGATTTCGCTCGTGACGTGCCCGATCTCGTCAAGCGCCTCCTTGAAACGGACGGCCGCTGCCTTCGACGGCGCCACAAGCTGCGCCTTGAATCCCGTGCCTTGCCAGTGCTGGCGGAAGTGCTCCGAGATATCGAAAGCTTTCGCCCGGATTGCCTGGCCCGTCTTCGACAGCGCGTCCATGCGGGAGAACTTGCGCTTCAGGTCGGCCTTCTGGCTGGGCGTCAGCCCTTCACTGATCTTATCGAACCACTTGTCGATTACGCTGCCATTGACCTGCTGCTCGACAAGCCGTCCCTCATAGAGCAGCGGCACGACGGCTCCATCGGCAACAGCCTCATCGATCGCGTACTTGTGGATGAGGCCGCCAAAGGTTGAGAGAGTGTTTTTCTCCTTCTTCAGGAGCGGCGTTCCGGTGAAGCCGAGATAGCAGGCCTTCGGCAGCAACCGGCGCATCCGCGTGGCGAACTGACTATGACCGCCATAGCGGCCGGTTTGCGAGCGATGACTTTCGTCGACCAGGACGAAAACGTTGGCATCCTCGTTGACGTCCTCGGCGGCTTTGGCCGCCGTATCGAACTTGTTGATGATGGTCGTCACGAGTGGTGTCCGGTTTCGGATCAGCTCGATCAGATGGGCGCCGCTGGTTGCCCGCACGGGTTCCAGTTCGCAGGACTTGAACGTGTCCTTGATCTGCTTGTCGAGATCGTCGCGGTCGGTGACGATCAGAATGCGCGGATTGGGGATGGCCTTGTCGAGCGCGAGAGAGCGCCCCAGCATCACCATGGTCAGCGACTTGCCCGACCCTTGGGTGTGCCAGATCACGCCACCCTTGCGGCGGCCGTCCAGATTGAACTGGCGGACGCGTTCGACAGCTTTCCGGATCCCGAAGAACTGCTGGTGGCGCGCGACCTTGCGTGCGCCGCCATCGAACACGGTGAAGCGACGGATCAGGTCCAGCAGGCGTTCCGGCCGGCACATCGCATAGATTGCGCGGTCCTGTGCCGTGATCGTCCGCGGACCCTCGGCGGCAAGGGCATCGAAATGGGCGCGGGCGAAGGCGAAGTCGCCCGAGAAGACCGCTTCCGCCTCCGTTGCCGAGAGAGGTCGATTGGCCAGCGGCTCGATCGTTTCGTCGCGATCTTCCTCATCCCGCCACGTCTGCCAGAACTGCCGCGCCGTGCCCACGGTAGCGTAGCGCGCCTCGACACGGTTCATCACCATGAGAAGCTGCGCGAAGTGGAACAACTGCGGGATGTTGTCCTCGTTCTGATAGCCGATCAGCTGGCTACCGGCCTTCTTCAGGCCCTCGGTCGGCCGCTTGTTCTCGATCACGAGGAACGGAATGCCGTTCACATAGGCGACGATGTCGCATCGCTTGGTCTGCGTGCTGGCCGTCCGCTCGACGGAGACTTCGGCCGTCACGTGATAGACGTTGTTCGATGGGGTCTCCCAATCGATGTAGCGGAATGAATAGGACTTGGAGTCCCCTTGGATGGTCTTGGTGATCGTCGTGCCGAGGACGAGCGTGTCGTAGATGTCCTGGTTGGTGCCGCGCAGTCCCTTTTGCCGGTCGGGCGTGGGCTTCAGCCGCCGGATGGCCTCGTGAGCATCCTCGAGGTCGAAGGGATACTCCCGCCCGCGATGGGTGAAGCTGTTGATCCGCAGAAGCTGGTCGGCAAGGACGTCGTCGAGCACCACGTTGCGCAGACGACCGGCGCGGAGGCGCACCGCCTCCGCCTGGGACAGCGGCGAGAACCCCAGCGCTACAAGGAGCTGCAGGGCGGGGATCTGGGACTGGTGCTTCTCGGCGGCATCGAAGGTCATGGCTTCCACTCCGGATGCTTCGCCGCCTTGTAGAACTCCACACAGGGAGCGTCCGGGCAGCGGCCGAGCGTCTCGCGCGCGGGTTCCAGAATGGCCACAAGTTCGGCGTAGTAGGCCTTCTCGCCAACCCAAGCCTCCGCAACGTTCTGCAATTCCAGATGTCGCCGATAGACGTAGGAGATGGCGTCAGCCACTTGGACCATCGAGGAATGGTCTGACTTGATCGCGAAGGCGGTATTGATGATGTGGTCGAAGCGATCCTTCTTGCTGCGCTCCAGCCAGACAGTTTTCCCGCGCTTCTTGCCTTGCGTCTGATAGAGGCCATCGAACCAGGCTTGGCCCTGATACAGCCCGTCCGACAGCTTCGGCATTTCGCTCTTGTTGTCGTCCATGATGACGACGGTAAGGCCCTTGCTGTTCTTGACGCCTTGCATCTTTTTCTGAACGAGACAGGCCGTGAACATGGCTGACGCCAGCCAGTAGTTCGTGCCGAAAGGCTGCTCATGGTCAGCGGCGGCGGCCGCATCGAATGCAGCAAAGGAAAGCCCATATCCGAAGACCTTGCCGCCATTCTCGACAGCCAGTTCGCAGACAGTCTTGAGGAAGGCCTTGCGTTCGGCCGCATCGACCTCGCGCCAACCACCCTTGCCGTTGATGAAGCGGCTGGTCTTGAAGTCCGCGCGATTGCCGGGATGGAGCGCGAAGAGGGCTTCCAGCCGCCGGTCGAATTCCTCGGTCTTCTTGCGCAGCTTGTAGGCGTCGACCATCAGCCCCGCCATGACGAAAATATCGCCCTGATCGCGGGCACCGCTTTCGTCGATGTAGATGAACTTCATGGGCTGACCCTCCATTCGCCCGTCAGCAGCTTCTGCATCAGGCCGCGTTTCTGGCGGGTGAGGGCTTCGATTTCCGACTCGATGGCGGTGAGTTCGGCTTGCGATACCTCCACCACCGCGGCGATGGCGGATTGTTCTGCGGGGTCCATCGGAAGGGTCAGTTTGCCTTCCAGGAAACGGCGGTTGGTGATCGCGATGGTGTTCTTGGCACCTTTCTGCACCAGCGGGTGCAGGTAGTTGCGCACGGCAATCGGAGACTCGAACAGGGCGTCGAGGATCACGCCAAGCGGGCGGGTCGCGGGGGTGAACACCCCGTAGAGCGGCGACACGATCACCTCTGCCGAGATTCTGCTCTGCTTGATGATGCCGAGCGGGAAGTCTCCGGTCGGGCTCTTGGTGTAGACGATGTCGCCCGGTAGAACGCGGTTGTAATGGCCGGTGTCGGCGGCGGCGAAGGACCGGCCGAGGTGCTCGATCTGATTGATCAGGCCCTTGTGGACCGAGACAGAGAAGACTTCCTCTGCGCCGGTGCCTTGCAGGCCGTGTTCGGTCAGCACCGCGCCCAGTGTCACCTCGCGCCATTCGCCCGTGTAACCGGGCAGCCGCGTGCGCCCGGTCAACAGGTGAGAGCGCAGCCAGATGCGACGTTGAAGGTTTGCCTTCCGCAGCGCCTCCAGCTTCTCGATGGCTTCGTCCCATGTCCGCAGGATTTCAGCGATCTTGCGCTGTTCGGAGAGTGGGGGTGGACTAAGCCTAATCCCATAAAGTCGTTCTGGCGAAGTGTGCTTGACTTTCGTTCCTGCAGATTCGGCTGAAATCTGACGGCGAATGGTAGGAATTGAAAGAAAGTAATGTAGATACCTTTTGCATAACCGAGTTTTATCCTTGAGCCGAATAAGACCAAGACGCTGATTATGAAGATAAATTCGATCATCCGGGACGAACAGGGTGGACCCCAGCAGGCCCGGCGCTTGTTCAGTCATCGCTACCAACATGTCATCTGCCGTCAGAACGAATTCTGACGGCACTGGCCCACAAAAGAATTTTTGCTTGTCTTCAAGCCACCGAAAGCCACCGCTTTCCAGAAAATTTCCTGGAGTCAGCAAAACGTATGGGCCTTCAGGAGCATAGTATTCACTCTCGAAAGCGTATCCATGTTTGATAAAGATGAGATCACCAAGGCAACATGTTGACTCACGATCAATCATCCTCGCCCCCCTTCTTCCGCTCCTTCGCGGCCTTCTCCATCTCCTCCAGCTGGGCGATGTCAGTTTCATCCGCCGCCAGCGCCTCAGCGGCGCGGCGGTTGGCGTCGAACACCTCGAACCGCGCGACAGCCAGCTTCTGGGCCACGTCCATCCGCAGCCGACCGGCATGGGTCAGCACGTCGCGTTCGTTGAAGGATAGGAAGGCATCGAGCTTGTCAGACCATTCGGCCATGGTGACCGGGCGGCGGCGCCTCGCCTGATCCTCGGCGTAGTCGAGATACATCACGACGATGCGGTTGAGTTCCTCGACCTCCTCCGCCTTCAGATAGTTCTTGGCGGTGCCGACATCGCCCTTGCGCACGACCGAGCCTTTCCAGCTGGTCAGGCCCATGTTGGGGGCGCTTGGATCGCTGCGGTTTTCGATCAGTTCGGCGGCGGTCTTGCCCGTGACCGCCCAGAGCATTTTGTTCTGCACCTTCTTGAAGAAGGCCTGCGCCTGTTCGGATGTCTTGTCGTAGTCGATGGCGGTCGTGTAGAGGTCGCGCACCTTCTGGTAGAAGCGCTTTTCCGAAGCGCGGATGTCCCGGATGCGGGCAAGCCACTCGTCGAAATAGTCCCATTGCTCGGCCTGTTTCAGCCGGGCATCGTCCATGGCGAAGCCCTTGACCAGATATTCGCGCAGGACGGTGGTGGCCCACCGGCGGAACTGGGTGCCGCGCGCGGAGCGGACCCGGTAGCCGACCGACAGGATGACATCGAGGTTGTAGCTGTCGACCTCGCGTTCGATCTGCCTCGAGCCCTCGGTTTGAACTATCCGGAATTTCCGGATAGTTGCCCCCGGATCGCACTCACCCTCGGCGAACACGTTGCGGATGTGCTCGTTCACGGTGCGCACGTCCTTGTCGAACAGTTCCGCGATCTCCCGCTGGCTCAGCCAAACGGTCCCGTCCACCGCCCGCAGGCCGATGGTCGCGGCGCCATCCTCGGTGCTGTAAAGGATCAACTCGCCTTCAGACATCGACGCCCAGCTCCTTCAGGTAGCCGGCCATCTTGCCCCGCACTTCTGCCAACTCGGCCTCGATGGTGTTGATCTGCTTCTGCAGGGCGGCCACGTCGATCTCCTCCTCCGCCTCGAAGGTGTCGACGTAGCGGGGGATGTTGAGGTTGAAGTCGTTCTCGGCGATCTCCTCGGGGCTGGCGCGGTGAGAATACTTTGGTGTCTCCGCCCGCGAAGCGTAGGTTTCCAGCACTCTAACGATGTGCGCGTCTTCCATCACGTTCTGGGTCTTGCCCGGCGTGAACTCGCGGCTCGCATCGATGAACAGCACATCTCGCCGGTCCTCGTTGGCTCCCCCCTGTTCGCGGGAGCGGTCGAAGACCAGAATGGCGACCGGAATGCCCGTGGTCGTGAACAGGTTGGCAGGCAGGCCGACGACGGCGTCGAGCAGGTTCTCCTCGATCAGTTGTTGCCGGATGCGCCCCTCGGCGCCGCCCCGGAACAGCACACCATGCGGCACGATCACCGCCACGCGGCCGGATTGGCGCTTGGCGATCTCGACCATGTGGGTGATGAAGGCGTAGTCGCCCTTGGATTTGGGGGGCACGCCGCGCCAGAAGCGCTTGTATTGGTCGGTTTCGGCGTTCTCCGCCCCCCACTTGTCGAGCGAGAACGGCGGATTGGCGAGCACCACGTCGAAACGCATCAGATGATCGCCCTCGACCAGAGCGGGGCTGTTGAGCGTGTCGCACCACTCGATGCGCGCGGCATCCTTGGCGTGAAGGAACATGTTCATCCGCGCCAGCGCCCAGGTCGCGCCGTTCACTTCCTGGCCGTAAAGGGCAAAGTTCTCTGATCCGACCTCCTCGGCCGCGCGGATCAGCAGCGACCCTGACCCGCAGGCCGGGTCGCAAATCGTGTCGCCCGGCTTGGGCGCTGCCAGCTTCGCAAGCAAGCGGGAAACGGCGGAGGGCGTGTAGAACTCGCCGGCCTTCTTTCCCGCGTCGGAGGCAAAGCGCGAGATCAAGTAGATGTAGCACTCGCCGATGATGTCCTCGGTCACGCGGCTGGGGCGAAGGTCAAGTGCGGGCTTGGCGAAGTCCTCCAGCACGTTCTTGAGGCGCCGGTTGCGGTCCTTGACGCGGCCGAGGTTGGCCTCCGAGTTGAAGTCGATGTTGCGGAACACGCCTTCCAGCTTGGCGCGGTTGGCATCCTCGATCCGCTCCAGCGCGATGTTAATCCGCTCGCCGATGTTGGGTTCGTTCCGCGCCTCGTAGAGGTCGTAGAAGCTGGCGCCGTCGGGCAGGACGAAGCGCTCGCGCTCCAGCCTGCGGCGGATCCGGATTTCATCTCCGCCATACTGCTTGCGATAGGTTTCGAGGTGATCGTTCCAGTGGTCAGAGATGTACTTCAGGAATAACATTACAAGGATGTAGTCTTTGTATTGACCGGCATCGACGACACCGCGGAATGTGTCGCAAGCGGCCCAGGCCGTCTGGTTGACCTGTTGCTGCGTGAGTTGGTCGGTCATTTGGACGTCCTTTCCATCCCAGTCCTGGGGCTAATCCTGTTTGCTCTCTCGACGAGGATCAGGCTCATCATCTGTCTTCGCGTCTCGGCGGCGAGCTGTGAAAGCAGGCGCTCCCGCTCCGCTAGGGCGTCGACCACGACGATCTTTTCTTGAGTTTCGATGTCCGGGACATCGAGTTCGAGGTCGTCGAGGCTAGATCGGGGTATCATCCGGATGTTCGTGCCCCGGGCCGCGGCGTCGAAGTGGCGCTGCGCCGGGGGCTGATTGATCGCCCACGCCAGATACTCTGGCGTCACGACATCAAGATTCGGACGCAGGACCATCAGAGGCAGCACTGCCAGGGCAGGTTCCTGCAGGCGCTCGTCCAGGGCGGAAGCCGTGTTGCGCTCACCCCGCGACCGAAACACAACGTCACCCGCGCGCACGAAATAGCGGTCCGCCAAGTCTTCCAGTTGGACGCGAGTGAGGCGCTCCGGGTCGATGCGGCCTTCCGGGGATATGTCCCGCAACTGGATTGCGAGCACGCCCCCGGCGGCCATCGGCTCCAGTCTGCCGCGAGCTGTGTAGCCGGTGTGGATGGTGCAGGCATCGGCGAGGCGCATCAAGAATCCTCTGTAACGTTCGCTACAGAAGATAGGCGATCGCCGCGCCGCTGTCAATCCCTAGAGTGCTGTAGAGCGACCTACTGTAAAAATATGAACAGTTAGGACTCCGGCGAGATCCGCCGTGCCACTTTGGGATGCAAAAGCGCGAGCTTTTGAGCTTCCCACTCCACCGGGAACGGCGTCAGCACGTCGTCCAACTGCAATCCGGGCGGCTGCCGCCCGTCCAGGATGGCCTCGACAATATCCGGCGCAAGCAGGGTCAGGCGCAGAACGCGGGCAATATAGGAGGGGTTGATCCTCTCGGCCTCGGCGAGGTCTTGCAAGGTCTGAAAGCGCCCAGTGTCGAGCTGCTTCTTCCAGCGGTGGGCGCGGGCCAGCGCTTTCACCATGGTGTTATCGATGCGCGCTCGCGGAAGGGCCCACGCATCGGGCCCGTTCGGTGCGATGACGAGCTTGCGGCCCCCGCGCTTCTTGAAGGCCATCGGCACGGTGACGGTGAGCGCGCCCGCATCGTGGAGGAGAGCGCCCTTCGCCATCAGGCCGCGTCCTTTCGGTCGGCGAAGGTCTGTAGTTCGCCGAGCAGCGATGTCAGCCCGCCGGTGCGGAGACGGATCGCGATCCCGTCGACCTTCACGTCGACCCGCTCGACCAGAAGCTGGACGATGCGCGCCTGCTCGGCGGGGAACAACTCGTCCCACATGGGATCGAGACGCTCAAAGGCCTCGCGGACCTCGGCCTCGGTGATGCGCTCGTCGTGCCTGGTCGCGGTCATCCATGTCCGCACGATCAGTTCCGGCGCGCGCAGAAGCCCCCGAAGCTGCCCAAGGACCGCCGTCTCGATCTCGCCGGCGGGGATCCGGCGCACCGGGCAGGTTTCCGGTCTGCCTTTCAGCACGGACTGGGTGACGTAGTAGCGGTAGAGCCGATCGCCCTTGCGCGTGTGGCTCGGCGACATGGCGTCGCCGTTCGGCGAGAAGATCAGGCCACGCAGCAGGGACGGTCCCGACAGTCGGGTCTTGTTGGCGCGCATGCGCGGGCTCTCGCCCATGATGGCGTGGGTGCGCTGCCAGAGATCGGCGCTGACGATGGCCTCGTGCTCGCCGGGATAGGCCTCGCCCTTGTGGACGGCCTCGCCGATATAGACCCGGTTGTTCAGCAGCTTGTAGAGCGCCCCCTTGTCGAGCAGGTAGCCGCGCCTGCTGCGGATGTTGGCCGCTTGCAGTTCCCGCATCAGCAGCTTGATCGATCCGAGCTTCACGAAGCGCTCGAAGATCAGGCGGACGGATGCCGCTTCCTCATCGTTGATGAGCAGCTTGCGGTTCTCGACGCGGTAGCCGAGCGGCACGTAGCCGCCCATCCACATGCCCTTCCGGCGCGAGGCCGCGACCTTGTCGCGGATGCGCTCGCCGATCACCTCCCGCTCGAACTGGGCGAAGGACAGCAGGATGTTGAGCGTCAGCCGCCCCATCGAGGTCGTCGTGTTGAACGACTGCGTGACGCTGACGAAGGTGACGCCGCGCCGTTCGAACACCTCGACCAGCTTGGCGAAGTCCATCAGCGAGCGGGACAGCCGGTCGATCTTGTAGACCACGACCACATCGACCTTGCCGAACTCGATGTCGGCGATGAGGCGCTTCAGCGCCGGACGCTCCAGCGTGCCGCCCGAGATCCCGCCGTCGTCATAGCGATCGGGCACCAGCACCCAACCTTCGGGCTTCTGGCTCAGGATATAGGCGGCACAGGCCTCGCGCTGCGCGTCGAGGCTGTTGAACTCCATGTCGAGCCCTTCCTCGGACGATTTGCGCGTGTAGATCGCGCACCGGACCTTCGGTGTGATTTTCGTCGTCGGATGATGGCCGGTCGCCGCACGCCTCATGCGCCGCTCCCCGCACTTTTCAGGCCGAAGAACACCCAGCCGTTCCACTTCACGCCGGTGATGGCTCGCGCGATGGCTGACAACGATTTGTAGGGTCGGCCCCGGTACTCGTAGCCTTCGATGGTCACCGTCACGATGTGCTCGACGCCCTGGAATTCGCGCAGGAGCCGCGTGCCCGCGATTGGCTTGCGGTCGGTGCGAATCCGCCGCGTCTTGGGATTGGTGTCCTCGACGCCGCGCGCGAGCGCATCGAGCCGTCTCACCGTCTCGGGCTTGAGACCGCCATAGGCGAGTTCCTGGATGCGATAGGCCAGACGGCTTTCGAGGAAGCGCCGATTGTAGGGTGGCGCTTCGGTGCCATGGAGGTCGCGCCACATCGTCTTCAAGGCGGGCGTGGGCATGGTCTTGATGGCGGCGACGCGCGCCAGCACGGGATCATTCATGGGCGGTCTCCGCCGAGTTGCGTGTCCGCATGACGGCGTTGGTCGGCGGTGAAGTCCACCCAACTGTCTCCGCACTCGCGAGATAAAGGTGTGGGTCGTCCCTCCCGCCGCTGGCGAAGTCGGACGATGCCGCGCGCGAAGATCTCGGCAGCCTCGTCGAGCCGCTCGGCATCGCACATCAGTTCGGGGCGCAGGACGTTGGGGCCAGTCATTTGGTCACCGGGTATCCTCCCCGGTTACCTACTCAGCATGTGGAGAAACCGTCTCAGGGACTGCAACCTGAATCGACTCATGGCCACGCTTGTGGCAGAACATAACAAGAACATCACCTTTGCTGTCGGACCGTTGCCATGGCCAAGAACGTCAAGAAATTCGTGAACCGCGATTTCGCGAAAACCGTCGATCTCGATCTGCTCAAGCGGCTGATCGATCCCTACGCGTCGGCGATCCATTTCGACTGGAATTCACTTCCTGCTGACGAAAAGGAGAGGCGCGAGGTGATCTTCGAGTTCTTCCGCGGAACCGACGAGACGTTTCCCGCCGAACTACTGGATGCGCTCCACAAGATCATGGTCTTGTCGAACGAGAACGGCGGGCGGCTTCTGCATGAGCAGGCGGATCTGGCAGGCGTGGCCATCATCCCGCTTGATGAGGCCGAGACGAAGGTCGTGACGCCGCGCCATCTCGCGCTGCGAGCGTTCCTGGATCATCGCCCGGTCTTCGATCTGACCCTCGACAAGTTCGCCTTCTGGGCGGTGAAGTCGCCGACGGAATTCAGCGGCGCCAGGGAGGGCGTCGAGTCCCGCCACATGGACAAGGTCGCCAAGGAGGCCTTTCGCGCTGCGG
Organism: Pseudomonadota bacterium; assembly: GCA_041694995.1. GTDB lineage: Bacteria > Pseudomonadota > Alphaproteobacteria > Rhizobiales > UBA4765 > Raskinella. Next base: position 137,437 of record JBGFRS010000004.1, read on the forward strand.
CGGCTGGCTATTTCGCCGGACGCTACCTCGGCAAGTACTGCGACGTGCGCTGGTACCCGGAGGAGGATGAGATCTGCATCCTCGTGCTGCACGGAAAGAATGCCGTGACCGCCAACGTGGAAGAGAACGGGTCCGAACGCACGTTGACCTATCGCGAGATCGCGCAGGACACGATCCGGTACCATTCCGCAAGTGGCCGGGTCTGGATCAGCGCCACGGCTGCGGCAGAGCGCAAGAAGTTGGCCGAGCTGTTCGCCGAGCACATGCTCGGAGACAAGGACTTCTTCAAGGGCGCGAATGCCGAACAGATCTACACGCTGGCTCCGATTCAGCGGCAAGGCACCGGCTTTCGCTTCAACCATGCCTGGGATCCTGACACCAACGCCATCCTGGTGAAGGAAATCCAGATCGACGAGGGCGAGCATGAAGTCGACGGCAAGGTGCGTTATTCGCCCTGGGCCATGACGGTTCGGGACAGCCAGAACGCGATCGTCCGGCTCGTCGAGCTGGCGCCCGACATCGACTTCGACGATCTCCGCATCAATTACGTCAAGCTGGAATTCCGCTTCGAGAGCGGCGAGCGCGAGCACAAGGTGATCGTGAAGGTGAAGCCGCCGAACATCGCCAGCTTCCGCAACCACGCCTTTGAGAAGCAGATCCTGGAGCACCTTGAGCGCAATGGCATCCGCCTCACACGTCAGCCTGTCGCGACTGCTGTTGCAGCGGAGTGATCAGCACCCCATCAGGATCATCGATGGGGCCGATCTTCGCGACCAGCCGCAGGAGATTGTGCGCCAGTTTCTGTCGCTCGGGGTGCTGGTCGAGCGTGAAGCCCCGTCGGATGTCGACGGCTTCGTGATCCAGCACAGTGGCGGTCGAGCAATCGCCGTCAACCTCGATGGCGACGGGATCACGACCGAGGTCGATGCGGCGTCCATCCGTCAGTACGACATCGACATGATGGCGCTCTGCCGCCAGCTGCGGTGGGCTTCGAGCGTCCTGGAGGGAAGAGCTGTCGAGCCGGTGGGCGCCAGCGCATTCTGGCTCGGCGCGATCGGAACCGGCAGTCGGCGGGTCGAATACTTCGTTGCACGGCGCCTGCGCCCCGCGACGGCGCTCGACGTCGCTTTCGCGTTGAAGGCCCACGCTGGTGGTCTGCCGATCGTCGTATTGACGCCGACCGAACGCGATCTGCCCGGGGCAGTTCGACGCCAACTGGATGCCGCGGACATTACGCTCGCCGCGATTGACGGACTTCTCGACGCCAACGCGTCTGAACCGTTCACGATCAAGATCCCAACGCCGGTCAGGAAAGCCCCTCGATCACCGCACACGCGTCTTGACGTCGATGTGGAGGGCGCCAGCGCGCGCTACGATGGGACGCTGCTGCCGCTGCCGCGCCGGGAGTTTCAAGTGCTTGTCCGACTGGCCAATGAGCGCACGAACGAAGACGGATGGGTCAGCCGCGATGCGATCTCAGATGCGCTACGCGCGGCGACCGCCAGCGACGACCGCAACGACGAGCAGATCGACAAGGTGGTCAGCAATCTTCGCAGGACGCTCAGATCCGCCAGCGTGAACGAGGGCACCAAAAAGACCTACCCGATCGAGACCGGACGCGGCCAGGGCTATCGCTTGCTGATCCCGCCGAACGAGATCCACGTCTTCTGATCATCGGCAGGTTCGCGGCAGCTTCACGAGAGCTTCGCGACAGGGTTCGAACCGCTCGAATGGGCACCGTCTCGCCATCGAAACCCGATGACGAGGCTCTGCCCCATGTCCTTCTCCCCCTCGCCGGAACAGCTCCACACGCTGTCGCATGAAGCCGATGCCGCTGCCCGCCGGCTGGTGCGGCAGCTGCGACTGCCCCGCCATGATCTGGAAGACATTCGCCAGGACGTGATCACGGACGCCCTCGCGCGGCTGGCAGCTTTTGATCCGGCGCGCGGGTCGATCGGTGCGTTCGTCGCGACTGTGATGACGCACCGCGCTACGCGGATCATGCGGCGTGTGATCGCCGAGCGTCGCATGTTCGGCTTTGAGCCGACGTCGATCGACGCGCCGATCAAAGACGGTGAAGCGGACACCCTCGCCGACACGATCGCCAGCGATGGCGGCCTCGGCGCCGTGTGGGGTCAGGCTGGCGAGGGCGCATCGACGTCCACCATCCGGCTGGATGTCGAGCGCTGCCTCGGCACGCTCGATCATCAGGATGGCGTGCTGTGCGCGGCACTCACGACCAAGAGCGTCGATGAGCTGGCGGCCGAGGGGCACGGCTCACGCGCCGGCCTCTATCGGCGGATCCAGACGCTGCGCGGCACGCTCCTCGCCCGCGGCCTTGCGGCCGCCTGAGACGGTTCCCGAACTCGGTGAGTAGGAACCGCTCATGAGCAACACGATTATCCCCTTCTCGACGGCGAGGCTCCGGATCTCGGAGATCGACTTCTGTGGCTGGCTCGGCCAGGCCACGCCCGGTGACTGCCTCGAATATCATCGTGGGTTCCTCGCCCTCGACGGCATGCCGATGGCGACCCGGCTTCCGCCCAAGGACCGCACCGAACTCCTGAAGCTCGGACGGCGCGCGATGTGGGCGGCCGAACAGGGGCTCGCGCATCTCGTCCAGCGGCGTCACGGCCCGGACGACTTCTCCTACCTCGCCGTGGCACGGCGGAAGCCGAAGTCATCGCCGGTCTCGCTCTCCGCTCTCCTCACCGAGGAGGTCGCGTGATGACCGATCCTCGCAACAACCTGCCCACGCTCGGCGCGCTCCGCACCATGCCGATCGCCGAGATCACGGCCCTGCCGGCCGAGGTTCTCGCCGTGCTTCAGGACGAAGCCGACGCGGCGCTCAAGAGCGCGAAGTCGCTGAAGGATTGGCTCGACGGCGCCATCGCGCTGAAGTTCGGCGAGCGTGCGCGTGAAGCCCGCGCGGCTCTGGGCAAGGACACCGGCACGGTCCGCTTCAGCGATGGGGCGATCACGGTGGTCGCCGATCTGCCGAAGAAGACCGAGTGGGATCAGGCCAAACTCGCCGCTCTCGTCGAGACCATCCGCGCCTCCGGCGACGACCCCAACCAATACGTCGATATCAGCCTCTCGGTCTCCGAGCGCGCCTACGGCGCGTGGCCCGACGCGATCCGCCGCGCCTTTGAGCCGGCTCGGACGCTCAGGACCGGCAAACCAACCTTCCGATTGCTCCGCGACTGAAAGGACCACTCCATGTTCTCGTTCGGCAAATCCACGCCAGATGTGCCTCTGTCGGCGATCAAGGCGCTGCAGAAATCCCATTACAGCCTCGGCTCGTTGCCAGATACGATTCGCGTTCCGGCAAGCCCCGGTCGCGACGCGGTCGACGCCAAGCCCATCACCGAAGCGACGCTCGATGACATCGCCTTCGCGTTGCGGGGTCTCGAAGCCGAGTTCAACGCCATCGGCGACCGGATGCATGCGCTCCGCAAGCTCTCGCAGATCGCCCGCGATGCCGGCGGCGTCGGGGCCGATCGCGCGGTCGAAGCCGCAGCCCGCGCCAAGGCGGAGCGCTGATCATGGCGCTTCCGATCATCACCGCCGACCAGCGCCTTGCCGAAGCTCGTGGCGTCAAGGGCTGCATCTTCGGCAAGTCGGGCATCGGCAAGACGAGCCTTCTCTGGACGCTCGATCCGAAGACGACGCTCTTCCTCGACCTCGAGGCGGGAGACCTCGCCATCGAAGGGTGGACCGGCGACGCGTTGCGTCCGCGCACCTGGGCCGAGTGCCGCGATCTGGCGGTGTTCATCGGCGGGCCGAACCCGGCGCTGCGCTCCGATCAGGCCTATGGCGAGGCGCATTTTGCGGCTGTCGCCGAGCGCTTCGGACCGCCAAGCGTACTCGATCGCTACGAGACGGTCTTCGTCGACTCGATCACCGTCGCCGGCCGGCTCTGCTTCCAGTGGTGTCGCGGCCAGCCTGAGGCGGTCTCGGAGAAGACCGGCAAGCCCGACGTGCGGGGCGCCTACGGTCTCCACGGCCGGGAGATGATTGGCTGGCTCACCCAGCTGCAGCACGCCAGAGGAAAGAATGTCTGGTTCGTCGGCATCCTCGACGAGCGGCTCGACGACTTCAATCGGCGCGTGTTCTCGCCCCAGATCGACGGCTCCAAGACCGGCCTCGAATTGCCCGGCATCGTCGATGAGGTCCTGACCATGGCCGAGGTGAAGGCCGAGGACGGCACGAACCGCCGCGCCTTCATCTGCCAGACCCTGAACCCGTTCGGCTTTCCCGCGAAGGATCGCAGCGGCCGTCTCGACACGGTCGAGGAGCCGCATCTCGGACGCCTGATGGCGAAGATCCGCGGGCCCTCGCGCCAACCGCTCGACTTCTCCGGCCGCCTGCCGGCCTCGACCCCATCCCACGCCGCTTCGAGCGACCAGACCAAGGAGTGATCCATCATGTCCACCTGGAGTGATTTCAACGACGCCAAGTCGACCACCAGCGTCATCCCGAAGGGTGCGATCGCCAAGGTTCGCCTCTCGATCCGCCCTGGCGGCTACGATGATCCGAGCCAGGGGTGGACCGGCGGCTATGCGACGCGCGGCTCCACCGGCGCCGTCTACCTCAATGCCGAGTTCACGGTGCTCGAAGGCCCGTATGCGCGGCGCAAGATCTTCTCGCTGATCGGGCTTTACAGCCCGAAGGGCCCGGATTGGGGCAATATGGGCCGGGCGCTGGTGCGCGCGATCCTCAACTCGGCGCGTGGCATTTCCGACAAGGACGTCTCGCCCCAGGCCCAGTCCGCCCGGCGCATCCGCGGCTTCGCCGATCTCGATGGCATCGAGTTCGTCGCCAAGATCGATGTCGGCACCGACACCAATGGCGATCCGAAGAACGAGATCCGGACCGCCGTCACGCCCGATCACAAGGAATACGCTGGCGTCATGGGGCCGGTGGCGCAGTCCTTCGGTTTCCAGAGCGGCGGCGCTGCGCCGACGCCAGCCCAGCCTGCGGCGACTCCTGCGGGCGGCATGCGTCCCTCTTGGGCGCAGTGAGGCCACACGATGTTGCTGCGACCCCGCCAGAAACTGTTCGTCGAGCGCAGCGTCGCGGCGCTGCGCAGCCACGGCAACACGATCGGCGTGGCGCCCACCGGCGCCGGCAAGACGATCATGCTGTCGGGCGTGGTCGGCGAGATCCTGAAAGAGCGCGACACGAAGGCCTGCGTGCTCGCGCATCGCGACGAATTGACGGCGCAGAACCGCGCCAAGTTCGTCAGGGTCAATCCAGGCCTGTCGACTTCCGTGGTCGACGCGAACGAGAAGTCCTGGCAAGGGCGCGCCACCTTCGCCATGGCGCCGACGCTCGCGCGCGAAAGCAATCTCAACCAACTCCCGGCGCTCGATCTTCTAATCATCGACGAAGCGCATCATGCCGCCGCCGACAGCTACCGGCGCATCATCGACCGGGTCCAGACGCGCAATCCGAAAGCCCTGATCTATGGCGTGACGGCGACGCCGAACCGTGGCGATCGCAAAGGCCTTCGCCCGGTCTTCTCGAACGTCGCCGACCAGATCCGGATCGGCGAACTCATCGCCTCCGGCCACCTCGTGCCGCCGCGAACCTTCGTGATCGACGTCGGCGTCCAGTCCGATCTCGGCCGGGTCCGCAAGACCGCCGAGGATTTTGACATGGCCGAAGTCGCGAAGGTCATGAACCGGACGCCGGTGACGGAAGCCGTCATCCGCCATTGGCGCGAGAAGGCGCAAGAGGCGGGGAGCGGCGTAGCCGCGACAGGGAAAGGAGAAAATTACAGGCAGACGGTCGTGTTCTGTGCCGATGTCGCGCACGCCTCCGCCGTGGCGAACGCCTTCCGTGAAGCCGACGTGCCGACGGTGCTGGTCACCGGAGAGATGGCGGAGGCGAGCCGCAAGGCCGCTCTCGCCGACTTCGCCGAGGCCCAAGCGCGCGTCATCGTCAATGTGGCCGTGCTTACTGAAGGCTGGGACCACCCGCCGACCTCCTGCGTCGTGCTGCTGCGCCCGAGTTCCTATCGCTCGACCATGGTCCAGATGGTTGGCCGCGGCTTGCGTACGGTGAACCCGCAGGAACACCCGGGCATCGTCAAGACGGACTGCATCGTCCTGGATTTCGGCACATCCACGCTCCTGCACGGCTCGCTGGAGCAGGATGTCGATCTCAACGGCCGCGAGCCGACCGGGGACGCGCCGAGCAAGACGTGCCCGTCCTGTGAGGCGATCATCCCGCTATCGTCGCGAGAGTGCCCGCTCTGCGGCCATGCCTTCACCTGCGACGACGCCGCGGAGACGCCGCAGCCGCTCGGCGACTTCGTGATGAGCGAGATCGATCTCCTGAAGCGGTCGAGCTTCAAGTGGTGCGATCTCTTTGGTGACGACGCTGCGCTCGTCGCCACCGGCTTCACCGCTTGGGCGGGCGTCTTCTTCCTAAACGGGCGCTGGTATGCGGTGGGCGGCCGGCAGGGCCAAGCGACCACGCTCGTCGGCGCTGGCGAACGCATGGTCTGTCTGGCTTCAGCCGATGACTGGCTGAACGAGCACGAGAGCGACGAGACCGCGCATAAGACCCGGCGCTGGCTCGCGCAGCCCCCGACGGACAAGCAGCTGGCGCTGCTGCCGACGGAGTACCGGCAGGACTTCGGGCTGACTCGCTACCAGGCTTCGGCGCTGATCGCATTCCAGTTCAACAAGGCGGCGATCCGTCGGCTCGTGTTCGGGGCCGATCGCGATGCGCTGGCGAGGGCGGCGTGATGACAGGCAACGCCCATGACACCATCGCCGCAACCGATGTCGGACCGGGAGCGTCTCTGGCACCCGAAGGGCATCCCCTGCGCCGTTTGCTGGAGACCATCATAGGCGCGGCTCTGCCGCGCCGTTCTTGGCCGGGGACGCTCGGTCGCAGAGCGACCGAGCTATGGCTTTGGTTGGCGCGAGCCCTTCCGTACGAGCCGGCTGGCGCGAGAGCGCTGGTTCTGCTCGATCACCTGTCAGGCCTTCTGGTCCTCGTCGGCACGGAGGCGTTGCGTGGTTGATCTGACCGAACGGGAGCGCGCCGCCATGCGTGCCGCGCTACGGCCCGTCGCCGAACTCATGGAGGAGATCGGCTGGACGACGCCGCTCGCCAGCCTCTCCGAAACGCAGGTGCTGACCCTTATCGAAGCCGCCATCGGCGGCTTTCAGGAAGCGATGGCGGCGAGCGCTGCGCAGGCGAGCACTGAGATCCCGTTCTGATGCTCGACTTCAATTCGCGCACAACCTTTGGCGATCACCTGAACCAGCGCATCGACGCGGCACTGGTGGCCGAGCGCGCGGCAGTCCCGGCGCGCAGCTATCTCGGCGCCTCTCGCCTCGGCGTCGCCTGCGACCGCGCGCTTCAGTTCGAGTTCACGGACACACCCCGTAATCCAGGCGCGAGCCTCGATGGCCGGACGCTCCGGATCTTCGAGATCGGCCACGCACTCGAAGAGGTCGCTATTCGATGGCTGCGTGCAAGCGGCGTCGATCTCGTCACGCGCACCAAGGACGGCGGGCAGATCGGGTTCTCCGTCGCGGGCGGCCGCATCCGCGGTCATGTCGACGGCGTGGTGTTCGGGGCTCCCGACATGCCGGCCCTTCAGGTTCCGGCGCTGTGGGAATGCAAGACGATGAACGCCAAGGCGTGGCGGGAGACCGTCGCCAAGGGCGTCGTGCTGACGAAGCCGATCTACGCCGTCCAGATCGCGATCTATCAGGCCTATCTGGAGCCCGCCCTGCCGGGCGTCTCGGAACATCCGGCGCTTTTCACCGCCATCAACAAGGACACCGCCGAGCTTCACCACGAACTCGTGCCGTTCGACGCCGGTCGGGCTCAGGCCGCGAGCGACCGCGCCGTGCGCATCCTGCGCGCGACCGACGCGCACGAATTGCTGCCACGCATCGCGCACGACCCGACGCACGTCGAGTGCCGCTTCTGCCCTTGGGCCGAGCGTTGCTGGAGGCTACCCGGATGAGCGCGGACGGAGCCTCCGGCGACAATGTCGTGCCCATCGATGCCCGGCGCGAATGCGCTGACGCGGACCTGCGATTCAGCGACGCCCAGCCTCTGGCCGAGCCCATGCTCGCGCCGGACCGCGATGCCATCGGGCTCTTCGTCGACCGCGTCTTCGGCTATTGCGATGGGCTGATCCCCGTGCGCGGCCTTGCCGAGAAGGGAAGCTCGGGCCGCCCCCACACCGCCTGGATCGCAGCGGATCGCGAGGCGACCACGAAGATCGTGACCTCGGCCATCTGGGCGGCCCGCGAAGGCGCAGCGCTTTATGTCGTGCCCGGAACCGTCGCCGAGGCGGGTCAGGCCAAGGCCGAAGACGTCCGGCAGATCCAGACCATCGTGGTCGACCTCGACTCCGGCGATGTGGAAGAAAAGCTCGCCCACCTGAGGCCACACCTGCCGACGCCGGTGATGGTGGTCGGGAGTGGCGGGCGCACGGAGACCGGTGCGCAGAAGCTCCACGTCTGGTGGCGGCTCAATGAACCCGCCGAAGGCGCTGACGTCGATCTCGTCTGCGCGCTGCGTGGGCTGATCGCCGACAAGGTCGGTGGCGATCCACATTTTCGCTCGGCGCATCAGCCGATCCGTGTCGCCGGATCGATCTATTTCAAGGGCGGGGCCTCGCGCCTCGTTGCTATTCGCGAGAGCTCGGCGAGCGAAATCGACCTGCGTGAATTCGCCGACGCGGTCGAGGCGATGCCGGTGCTCCCGGGTCTGGCGCACTCCGCGGAAACGATTTACGCCCATGGGAAACTCTCACTCGACGGGGTACTGACGCGTCGCACCCGCGCGGGTGGCATCGATCTCGTCACCCGTTTCGAAGCGGCCAGCATGGCGATCGGACATCATGTCCGGCTCGTTCATGAAGGGCGCGAGACCGAGGACGAGGCCCGCCGCGCGATCCAGGAGTTCAACCAGGCCTGCCTCGATCCGCCTTGGCCTCCGGAACGCATCGATGCGGAATTCGATCGGCTCTGGCGCCGGCATGTGGCCCGCAACGGACCAGGTCTGACGCTTAGCCCCGCACCGCTCGCATCGATCCCAGCCTTCACGCTCGGCGCGCTGATCGACGACCAGAGCCCGATGCCGGCCGACATCATCGCGCCGCGCGTGCTCACGCCCGGTGGCATGCTGGTGCTCGCCGGCGCGCCGAAGGTCGGCAAGAGCGATTTCCTGATCAGCTTGCTCGCCCACATGGCGGCGGGAGCCGCGTTCCTCTGCTTCAAGCCGCCGCGCCCCCTGCGCGTGTTCTACCTCCAGGCGGAGATCGACTACCACTACCTGCGCGAGCGGCTGCAGAGCCTTAGCCTGCTGAAGCCGGTGCTCGCCATCGCGCGCGACAATCTCGTCGTGACGCCGAAGCTCCGGCTCATCCTGGACGGGCGTGGCCTCGCCTTGGTCGAGGCCGCGATCATCGGCGCGTTCGAGAGCGAGCGCCCGGACATTCTGTGCATCGATCCGATCCGCAACATGTTCGACGGCGGTCCCGACGGCGGCGGCGAGAACGACAATGACGCGATGCTCTTCTTCCTGCAGGCGCGGGTGGAGGCGCTGCGTAACGCCGCCGCCCCCGATGCCGGGCTGATCCTCTGTCACCACACCCGCAAGGCGCAGAAGAAACAGATCGCCGAGGATCCGTTCCTGGCGCTCGCCGGCGCGAGCGCGCTGCGCGGGTTCTACAGCGCCGGCATCCTCATGCACCGCCCCGACGAGGAGCGCCCTGAGCGCCGCCTCGAGTTCGAACTGCGCAATGGCCCCGCGATCGAGCCGATCCTCATCGACAAGCGGCAAGGCCGATGGATCATGCTCGATCCGAAATCCGAGCGCCTGGTGCGCAAGGACCTTGGCGAGCGGCTCGATGCCGAACGCGCCCGCAAGCGCGACGTGATCCTCGACATTCTCGACGAGCAGGCGCGCGCCGGACACCTCTACACCGCTCTGCAATTCGCCGAGGCCTTCGAGAACCAGGCAGGGCTCGGCGGACGCACGACGATCCGCGAGCGCGTCAGCGTGCTCGCCACCAAGGGCTACGTGAAGTTCACCCGCGACGGCGGTCCCTATGGCCTGCCCAATGCTCGCTCGAAGCTCGGCTACCTTGTGATCGAGGGCATGCAGTTCCCATCGGGAGAGAGCGTCGATGCGGACACCGGCGAGGTGACGCCCGCCTTCATTCCCGTCCTTCCGACCCACTACAAAGCAGCCCAGACCGGCGCCGTGCTCGACGTCGAGAACCCGCTCGTCTGGGTCTATCCCGAAGGAGAGACCCCATGATGTCCCCCGTCGAGAAGTTGCCAACGGCGCTGTCTTGGCAACTGGCAACTTCGGCAACTGGCAACTTCCCGGCACGAAAAGTCGTTTCGTTCCAGACGTTTAGGGAAATGGTGAAGTTGCCGGCTGGCAATCTGGCAACTTCCCTCTGGCAACTTGGCAACTTCAAAAGATCGTTTGATTTCAACGGCTTGAGGAAGTTGCCAGATTGCCAGAATTCCTGCTCTCCCTACGGGAGAGACGAGCGAGCGCCCATCAGGCGCGCTCGTCCGTCGCGACCTGTGTCGTCGACAGCCGCGTTGGCAACCACCCTCCAGCCTGTCCTCGTCGCACCTCGTGATCCGGCAATAGTGCCTGTCAGCACCGATCCTCTGCGCCCAGGGCAGGGCCCACTCCTTGCCCTTGATCTCGGCACGACCACCGGCTGGGCGCTGCGCCTCGCAAGCGGCCAGATCCTGCATGGCTCCGTCTCGTTCCGGGCGAGCCGGTTCGATGGCGGCGGGATGCGCTTCGTTCGGTTCTCCACCTGGCTCGACACCCTGATCACTGATGCCGGCGGTCTCGAAGCGATCTATTTCGAAGAGGTCCGCCGTCACCTCGGTGTCGATGCCGCTCACCTCTATGGCGGCTTCCTCGCCACGCTGACCGCATGGTGCGAGCATCGCGCCATCGCCTATCAGGGCGTGCCCGTCGGCACCATCAAGCGCCATGCGACAACCAAGGGCAATGCGGGCAAGGACGCCGTCATCGCCGCTGTCACAGCACGAGGCTTCAACCCGAAGGACGACAACGAAGCCGACGCCATTGCCCTGCTCCTCTGGGCCATCGAGACCAAGGGAGGCGTGCGGTGAGATGGGCGCCACCCGGCTTCGGCGGCAAACGGCGATCGCCGGAGGAGATCAAGCGTGAAGGCTGGCGCGAGCAGAAAGTGCTCGTGGTCAGCGAGACCGATCCGCGCCTGACCTGGCCCGAGCGTGAGCTCGTGCGGCAACTCGGAGACAAGCTCTACGGATACACCAAGGAGGCGCGGCATGGACGTCTGGACCCGTGATCAGGTGGAGGAGCGTCTCGCCGAGGCGGCTGACGTCTTGAAGCGGCTCCCGGAGGTCAAGGTGCAAGGCTACTTCAGCACCTGGCCGTCGATCGTCTACGAGTTCTCCGATCTCGTCGGGCAGGAGCCGTCACCGCTTCGTCGCCCGCCGCCGTCCCCTGCCGCCATCTCCCGGATGGAAAAGACCTTCGACTGGTTCGCCTGGCTGGAGCCGGAAGATGCCAAGCTCGTCTGGGCGCGCGCCGAGGGCACTCCCTGGAAGCCGATCTGCTGGCGCTTCGGTCTGTCGCGCGCCACGGCGCACCGCCGCTGGGAATATGCGCTGAGCGTCATCACGTGGCGGCTCAATGGACGCCGGCCACCCGCGAAGCGCTCGCAGCGGTTCGTGATCGAACGCGCTGTCGTCAGGTCGGCGAGATGATGTCGCCGCGTGTCAGCGCCATGATCTCGTCCGTGCTGAGGCTGGTCGTAGCCGTCCCACGCAGCCGCTCGAAGCGACTGTTCGGCGTTCGCCCGGCACCCTCTGCCTCAATGAAGATGCGACCGACCGTGTCGAGGCTAAACGCCACCTTCGTACCCGGCTTGAAGCCGAGGCGGTCCCGAATGGCTTTAGGGATGGTGACCTGTCCCCTTCTTGTGACGATGCTGAGCATGACAGTGTTCAAAACGCCTCGTTGCGTTCAGAAAAACATGCCAAGGCGCGCACCGCATCGCCAGCCGATCGGCTGTCAAGCCCCTTGCGGGCCGTGAGACAATTTTCAGTGAGACATTTCCCGGCGAGACAGAACAGGCCGAATTCGCGTATTCTGGTGGCAGGCTCGCGAAAGGCGCTTCCGGGGACGACAAGCCGCTTATGGCAACGTGTACCAAGTCGTTCGCCCGCCACCGTGCCGAACCAGATGTCCTTTCTCGACGAGTTGGCGGAATTGCTGCTTCAGCGTGTTTCGGCTTGCACCCGTCAGTCGGATGATGTCGCCCGCGCTCACACGGCCATGCTCGCGGGCGTGATCGACAATGCGCAGTGACAGTTCGGGCAGGCTCGGCAGCACGAGCTTCTCGCGCTCGACCTTGTTGGCCAGTCGCTTCATCTGCTGCTGCAAGGCGCGCAAAAAGAAGTTCAGCCATGGCTGCCAATCGGGTGCGTTGCTTCGGATCGTTCCCTGCGTCTGCCGCAACGCGAGATAGTAGCCCTCCTTGCTCTGCTCGATGACGCTTTCGAGCGAGCTGTAGGGGACGTAAGCGTAGCCCGACTGCAGCAGCAACAGCGTCGTGAGGATGCGGCTCAGCCGTCCATTGCCATCCTGAAAGGGATGGATTTCCAGGAAGACGACGGTGAATACCGCGATCACGAGCAATGGATGCAAGCGCTGCGCGTCGCGTTCGAAGGTGAGCCAGCCGACGAGTTCGCTCATCAATCGTGGCGTGTCGAAGGGCGTCGCCGTCTCGAACACGATACCGATCTGCCTTCCGTCCTCATCGAATGCGGCAACGCTGTTCGGTGCCGTCTTGTAGTTGCCGCGATGCCAAGCATCCTTCTCGCTATAGACGAGCAGGTCGCGATGCAGCTGCCGGATGTGGTTCTCGCTGATCGTGATCTCATCCGAAGCGCGGAAGATGAGGTCCATCACCTCGGCATAGCCGCCCACTTCCTGCTCATCGCGCGTGGCAAAGGATTTGATCTCCAGATTGGCGAGCAGCCTTTCGACGTCCCGGTCCGAGAGTTTGCTGCCCTCGATCCGCGTCGATGATCCGATGCTTTCGATCGTGGCTACACGGCGCAGCGCCGACAATCGTTCGGGCGCAAGCGCGCCTAGGGCACGCCAAGCGCCCTTGAATTCGTCGATCTCGGCGATCAGCCTGAGGATCTCTGGCGTGATCTCGATGGTGTCAGCATTGAGAGTAGCTCGGGTCATACCCGAATATGCACCCAAATACGCCCATTTTGGCAAGCCCTTTCGATGCCCATTTACGCCCAAATCGCCAAGGTCAGCCGAAAGGCCCGGGTCCTTCCTGGTCCTTAGGCTATGCGGGGGGCGGCAGCGCGGAAGGTCGCTAGCGTCACCCCGGAAACCCGAGTTACCGGCGACCGGCCCTCAGTTACCGCCTCTCGCGCCAACCCTCTGAATTCTTGCCCCGATCCGTGCGCTTGCCCTGGCATTGCCAGCGGTAACCGCTTCGCGACGGTTACCGGAAGAGCCCGCGCCTGTCATGTCGCCCCGCCTGCCAGATGCGATCGTGCATTGGCCGATCGATCGGCTGCGCGCCTATGGGCGCAACCCGCGGACCCATGACGAGGCCCAGATCGCCCAGATCGCGGCGAGCATCGTCGAGTTCGGCTGGACCAACCCCGTGCTCGTCGCAGCCGACGGCGAGGTCATCGCCGGCCATGGCCGACTGGAAGCCGCGAACCGCCTCGGGCTCGCCACGGTCCCCGTGGTGATCCTCGATCATCTGACGCCGGCTCAACGGCGTGCCTACGTCATCGCCGACAACAAGCTCACTCTCAACGCCGGTTGGGATGAGGCGCTGCTTGCCGGCGAACTCCATGCCCTCAACGGTGAAGGGTTCGACCTCTCGCTGACTGGGTTTACCGAAGCGGAGCTCGATGCGCTTCTGGCGCCGCTCGATGGCGACGAGAAGGACAGCGAGCCGGAGTCCGACGAGGACGTCGACGACACGCCAGAACCGCCGGTCGATCCCGTCACACGACCAGGCGATCTGTGGAGCCTCGGCGAGCATCGGCTTCTGTGCGGGGACAGCACCGACGCAAGCGTCGTCCATCGCGTCCTCGCCGGCGCGACGGCGTCGCTCCTGTTCACCTCGCCTCCTTACGCGCAACAGCGCGCCTACACCGGAAAGATCGCCGACTGGGATGCCCTGATGCAGGGCGTGTTCCAGCATGCGGCCAGCGCACTCACCGACGATGGCCAGATCATCGTCAATCTTGGGCTCGTTCACCGCGACAACGAATGGAAGCCCTATTGGACGGGCTGGCTCGACTGGATGCGCGCCGAGGGCTGGCGGCGGTTCGGGCTCTATGTCTGGGATCAGGGGCCGGGCTTACCGGGCGATTGGAATGGTCGCCTCTCACCAGCGTTCGAGTTCCTGTTCCATTTCAATCGCGCCGCGCGCAAGCCCAACAAGATCGTGCCCTGCAAGTGGGCCGGTCACGTCAATGACAGCCATGGCGGCATGCGCGCACAGGACGGCACGGTCGGCGCCTGGTCCCACGCCGGTCAGGGCGTCCAGGATAGGCGCATTCCCGACAGCGTGGTGCGGATCATGCGCCACAAAGCGCGCGGCATCGAGACCGATCATCCCGCCGTGTTCCCGGTCGCGCTGCCTGAATTCGTGATGCAGGCCTTTTCGACCGAGGGCGACCTCATCCTTGAGCCCTTCGCCGGCTCGGGAACCAGCATTCTGGCTGCCGAGCGCAGCAGCCGTCGCGCCGCCGCGATCGAACTGGCGCCCGAATACGTCGATCTCGCCATCGCGCGGTGGCGAAAGCTTCATCCGAATGCACCCGTTGTGCTCGACGGCGCCAACATCCCCTTCGACGTCATCGCCGCTGAGCGCGGCAAGGGAGACAAGAGCCATGCCGCATGACGCCTCGTCGATCGAGCGCGTCGCGGTCGAAGCGCTGTTGCCCTACGCCGCCAATGCGCGAACCCATTCCGACGAACAGGTCGCCCAGATCGCCGCCTCGATCGCCGAGTTCGGCTTCATCGCGCCCTGCCTGATCGACGACCGTGGCGTCTTGATCGCAGGTCACGGCCGTCTTCTGGCGGCACGACGGCTTGGATTGCGCGATGTGCCCGCCATTCGGCTCAAGCATCTCACGGACGCTCAAGCGCGCGCCTACCGGATCGCCGATAACCAGATCGCGCTGAACGCCGGCTGGGACGAGGCTTTGCTGGCAGCCGAACTTGAGCGGCTGAAAGAGACCGGCTTTGATCTCGATCTCCTTGGATTCGGGGATGACCAACTCGCATCCCTGCTCGCCGGTCTCGATCCCGAGGGTGATGCAGCAGCGGGCGAGGAAGACAGCGTCCCGGATCCGCCCAAAGACCCAATCACGCGTCCCGGCGACCTGTGGATCCTTGGAGATCATTGGCTGTTGTGCGGAGACGCTACGTCAAAGCGTGATGTCGCGCGCCTGCTGGACGGTGAGGCGCCGCATCTCATGGTGACGGACCCGCCCTACGGCGTCGAATACGACCCGAACTGGCGCAATGACGCCGGTGTCTCGGCGACGGCACGGACCGGCAAGGTCCGCAACGATGACCGCGCCGACTGGCGCGAGGCTTGGCGGCTCTTTCCCGGCGATGTCGCCTATGTCTGGCACGCCGGCATTCATGCGAGGACGGTGATCGAGAGCCTGGAGGCGGCGGAATTTGCGATCCGCTCACAGATCATCTGGTCGAAGCCACGCTTCGTGCTCGGCCGCGGTGATTATCACTGGCAGCACGAGCCATGCCTCTATGCCGTGCGCCGTCAGGCGACGGGTCATTGGCAAGGAGCGCGCGACCAATCCACGGTCTGGTCGATCCCCTGGTCAAGCCAGGGGACCGCGAACGGCGACGAGGATGGTGCTACAGTTCACGGCACGCAGAAGCCGGTGGAGTGCATGCGCCGTCCGATCCTCAACAACTCGGGCGTGGGCGACCACGTCTACGAACCCTTTGCAGGCAGCGGCACCACGATCATCGCTGCCGAGACGACGAACCGCGCCTGTCTCGCAATGGAGATCGACCCGGCCTATTGCGACGTCATCGTCGAACGGTGGCAAAGCCTAAGCGGGGGCAAGGCCGAGCGCGGTAAGCGCGGTACAGGTGTCGGGGCTGCGGCATGAGGCAGTCACGTGCGATGTCGTTCGTCGAGGCGCTGACGAATGTCGTCGTCGGCTATGGGGTCGCGGTGCTGACCCAGATTCTCGTGTTTCCGTGGTTTGGCCTGCATGCATCGCTCGGTGACACTCTGGCGATCGGTCTGGTCTTCACGCTCGTCTCGATCGCACGATCCTACTGCCTTCGGCGCGTGTTCGAGGGCCTTCGCATCGCAGGCGAACGAAGCAAAGCCGCCGGGACATCGCCTCCGGCGGCTTGATGGATCGAATGACGATCAGGCGACGCGGTAGACCCGTCCGCGCCCCTCGACCTTCTCTGAGGAGACGTCGAGGCCGAGCTTCTTCTTGAGCGCCCCAGCGATCGCGCCGCGAACCGTGTGGGGCTGCCAGCCAAAGTCAGCGACAATCTCGTCGATGGTCGCGCCTTCGGGGCGACGCAGCATCTCGACCAGCTTGGACTGCTTACTGTCCGCGCGCGGCCGGCGCCGCCCGGAGGCTTCGTGCGACGCGTCGTTATCGGCGGCAGCGGCCTCGCTCGCCGCCTGCGCTGCCTCCTCGACGTCGTCCTCGGTGATCCCGAGTGCCTCAAGCGCGGCATCGGTCGCGATTAGCGTGACGGCATGTCCGTCGCCGGTGTCGCGCCAGACCGGATCGCCGCGCTTGGCATTCACCTCTTCGATCATGCCCTTGGCGGCGAGGCTCTCGATCACCTTCGTGGCGGCGCCGCCTTTGATCGTCTCGGGCAGCGGCAGGATCAGGCGGTCGGCGCGCTGGCAGGCAGCGGCGAGGATGACGAGTTGCGTGTCGGTGAGCTTGGGTCTCATGTCAGGTCTCCATCGAGGGACCAGCACCATCGCGGTCCTCTCACGACCCCGAGCCCCGGTCGTGGCGAACCACGAGGCGGAGCGTCAATTTCTGCGCGGTGCCAAGCGCGCGCTACTCCGCGCGCTCACTTTCACGGAAGGCGCTGTCGGTGATGCGCTTCAGGAGTTCGGCGTAGTGGGCGAGCGTGCCGACATGGCCCCAATGGACCTCATCGGGATGGACCTCGAAATGCTCGTCACTCAGGGCCTGCAAGCGGGCGAGCGCGGCGTCGATCTCGGCCTTCCGCGTCATGAACGCGTCGAGGGCTTGGTCGTTGTTGGTGCGGCAGGTCATCATCATCTCCCGTTTCGATGGCGACATACAGGCGCTGCCCACGCCCGGAGCCAAGCGAATAAGCACCTCATCTGATTGGATTTTTCGGTCTGGAGGGATAGTCGTGGGGGTGTCGATCCGCGCCTACGCGCGAAGCCGCGGCGTCTCCCATGTCGCCGTGTTGAAGGCCGCCAAGGCAGGCCGAATTCCGCTCGAAGTTGACGGCAGCATCGACCCGGTGAAGGCCGACGCGGCCTGGGCGCGCTCAACCGATCCCGGCAAGGCCAAGGGAATGGCAAAGCCGGCGCCCGAGCCTATGAAGCCGGTGCCAGACGCCGCTCTTGGCTCCGTCCGCGAGACGCTCAAGGAACAGGGGCTGCCTGCGAGCGGGAATGTCACCTTCGTCCAGGCGCGCACCGCCCATGAGATCGCCAAAGCCCATCTCGCGCGGCTCCGGCTGCAGCGCATGAAAGGTGAACTCGTGGATCGGGCGCGCACCACGGCGCTCGTCTTCCGCCTTGCGCGGGAAGAGCGTGATACCTGGGCAAACTGGCCCGCGCGTGTCGCTGCCCTGATGGCAGCCGAACTCGGACAGGACGCGCACACCCTGCAGAAAGTTCTCGACAGCCATGTCCGCGCGCACCTCTCCGAACTTGCCGAGGTCGCGCCCGAATTTAGGTGACGTGGTCGATTTCGAAGGGTGGGACGCGGTCGTCGATGCATGGAGATCGGGGCTCACACCGGATCCGGCGCTCACGGTTTCGGAATGGGCCGATCGCCACCGGTTCCTGAGTCCCCGCGCCTCCGCCGAACCCGGGCGCTATCGCACCGACCGCACACCCTACATGCGCGCCATCATGGATGCGCTGTCGCCGGCCAACGCTGCGCGACGGATCGTCTTCATGAAGGCGGCTCAGGTCGGAGCGACGGAGGCCGGCAACAACTGGATCGGCTACGTGATCCACCACGCGCCAGGCCCGATGCTCGCCGTCCAGCCGACGGTGGAACTCGCCAAGCGCTTCTCACGCCAGCGCATCGATCCGCTGATCGCGGAGAGCCCGGCGCTGAGGGAGCGCGTCAAGCCGCAGCGCTCACGCGACGCCGGCAATACGATGCTCTCGAAGGAGTTCCCAGCGGGGCTCCTGGTCATCACCGGCGCCAACAGCGCCGTCGGCCTGCGTTCTATGCCGGCGCGCTACCTGTTTCTCGACGAAGTTGATGCTTATCCGCCGTCCGCTGACGAGGAAGGGGATCCGGTCGCCTTGGCCGAGGCGCGCACGCGCACCTTCTCGTGGCGTTCCAAGGTCTTTCTGACCTCGACCCCGACGATCCACGGTGTGTCGCGGATCGAGCGCGAGTTCGAGGCAAGCGATCAACGCCGCTTCTTCGTCGCCTGCCCCCATTGCGACCATCGGCAATCGTTGAGGTTCGAGCGGCTGCGCTGGACAAAGGGCGAGCCGAATGCGGCGCACTACGTCTGCGAGGCCTGCGATCGCCCAATCGCCGAGCACCACAAGACGGCGATGATGGAGAACGGCGAATGGCGTCCCACGCGTGCTGAAAGCCCAAGCGGCACCATTGGCTACCATCTCTCTGGGCTCTATTCCCCCGTTGGCTGGCTGTCCTGGTCCGATATCGCCCAGATGTGGGAAGCTGCCCAGGCAACCGACGAGGGGAAGCGCAGCTTCAAGAACGGCGTTCTAGGCGAGACCTGGATCGAGAGCGGGGAAGCGCCTGACTGGCAGCGGATCTACGAGCGCCGCAGCGCAAACCGTCTCGGAATCGTGCCGAGCTGCGGCCTGTTCCTCACTGCAGGCGCCGATCTGCAGAAGGATCGGATCGAGGTTTCGGTCTGGGCCTGGGGACGTGGACTCGCGAGCTGGCTCGTCGATCACATCGTCATCCCGGGCGGACCGGCTTCGGCCGATGCCTGGGCGGATATGACGGCGCTGCTCGACAGGACGTGGCCGCATGCGCACGGAGCCCGGCTCAGCATCGTGAAGCTCGCGGTCGATACCGGCTTCGAGACGGCGGCGGTTTATGCTTGGGCGCGTGCGCAAGGGTCGGCGCAGATCGCTGCCATCAAGGGCGTCGAGGGCTTCAACCGGGTGAGCCCGGTCACGGGGCCGACCTTTGTCGATGCGACCGAGGCTGGGCGAAAAATCCGACGCGGGGCACGCCTCTGGACGGTCGCGGTCTCGACCTTCAAGTCGGAAACCTATCGCTTCCTGCGGCTCTCGCTGCCGACGGACGACGAGCGCACCGAAGGCGCGGTCGAACCTGCGGGCACGATCTCGCTGCCGCAAGGCGTCGATGCCGAATGGATCAAGCAGCTGGTCGCCGAACATCTCATAACCGTCACGACCAAGCGCGGCTTCCGGAAGCTCGAATGGCAGAAGATGCGCGAGCGCAACGAAGCGCTCGATTGCCGCGTCTATGCGCGCGCCGCGGCCTGGATTGTTGGCGCTGATCGCTGGACGGACGAGAAATGGCGCGACCTCGAGGACCAGATCGGGCCTCTGCCTGCCGATGGCAATCGCGAGGTCGGTGAGCCGGCCGGACGTCTGACACGGCCACCTGGTCCCGCGACGAAGCGATCAAGCGACTGGCTCGGCCCCCGCAAGAAGTGGCTTTGAGGTCAAACGAACATGGCGTGGACAACGGCGGAACTCGATGCGCTGAAGCGCGCCTATGCCAGCGGCACGCTGCGAGTCAGCTATGACGGCCGGAGCGTCGAGTACGGCTCTGCCGATGACCTCCTGAAGCGGATCCGTACGATCGAAGCCGAGATCGCGGCGACATCGGGCGCAACGAAGCGCCCGCTCGCGGGATATGCAGGCTTCAGCCGGGGTGATCGATGAGCGGAGTGACGCTGCTTGATCGCCTGGTGGCTTGGGCCGATCCGCAAGCCGGTGTCCGGCGCGCCGTGGCGCGACGCTCATTCCAGGCGCTGGCGGGTGGGCGGCGCGGCTATGACGGCGCTGCCAAAGGCCGCGCAACGTCCGGCTGGAAAGCGCCAGGGACGTCCGCCGACGCCGAAATCGCGGTGGCAGGCGCACTGCTCCGGGATCGGATGCGCGACCTCGTGCGCAACAATCCGCACGCGGCCAAAGCCGTTTCGGTTCTGGTCAACAATATTGTCGGCAGCGGCATCATTCCGCGCGCTGCCACCGGCGATTCCAAGCTCGACGAGACCGTCAATCGGCTGTGGGAGGCGTGGTCTCCGCTGGCCGACGCCGAAGGGCAGCTGGATATCCTTGCTCTGCAGACGCTCGCCGTGCGCGAGATGATCGAGGCCGGCGAAGTGCTGCTGCGTCGTCGTCCGCGGCGGGTGTCGGATGGCGTTCCGGTGCCGATGCAGGTGCAAGTGATCGAGGCCGATCTTCTCGACGCCACGCGTAACGGTAATCTCGTCGACGGCGGTCGGCAGCTACAGGGGATCGAGTTCGACGCGATCGGCCGGCGCCGGGCCTATTGGCTCCATGCCCAGCATCCCGGCGATGCGGTCGTGTCCATGCGTCGCCGTCTCGACAGTGTGGCGGTTCCGGCGCGCGAGGTGCTGCATCTCTACGAGAAGCAACGTACGCAGGTGCGTGGCGTGCCCTGGGGGACGCCGGTCATGCGGGCGTTGCGGGACCTCGACGATTGGACGCAAGCCGAACTCGTCCGCAAGAAGACCGAGGCTTGCGTGGTTGGCGTCGTGCTCGGCGCTGATGAGGCAGATCAGGGCATCGTGCCCTCGGTCGTCGACGCCGACGGCCAACGTGTCGAGCAGTTCGAGCCGGGGCTGATCGCCTATGCCCGCGGCGGCAAGGATATTCGCTTCAATCAGCCCGCGACGACCGCGGGAACGGGCGAATGGCTGCGCAGTCAGCTGCATATCATCGCGGCCGGCTTCCGGATGCCCTACGAGCTGCTGACCGGCGACCTCAGTCAGGTCAACTACTCCTCGATCCGAGCCGGATTGGTCGAATTTCGTAGGCTGATCGACGCGATCCAGTGGCAGATCGTCGTACCCGGCCTGTGTCATCCGATCTGGGTCTGGTTCTGCGAGGCGGCTTGGGCTGCCGGAAAACTGCCGAGGCCGGATATTGCGGTCGAATGGTCGCCGCCGCGTTTCGAGGCGGTGGATCCATTGAAGGACGCCATGGCCGATCTTCTGGCCCTGCGTTCCGGCACCATGACGCTCGCGCAAGCGATCGCGCGGCAAGGACATAACCCGGACGCCGTGCTCGCCGAGATCGCGGCCATGAACGCCAAACTCGACGCCCTCGGGCTGGTGTTCGATTCAGATCCGCGCCGCGTCACCAAGACGGGCGTCATGCAGGCGGGCCCTTCACCAGATTAACGGCTGGTGCGCGGCTCATGAACCGATTCCCAAGAAGACGACGAGGGCACGATTGACCCGGACCATGTCCTGATCACTGAGGGTACCGATTTGGGCGCCAAGCCGACCCCTCGGCACCGTGACGATCTTGTCGGTCATGACCTGGGATATCGCCTTCAGGCCATTCGACAAGCTCGGCTCTATGCGCGGCCTCACGGCTTCGACATCCATCAGTTCCGATGTGAGCGGGCATACGGTGATGGAGCGAAGGTTATCGAAAGCATTGTCCTGAACGATGACCGCTGGTCGAGGCTTGCCCATGTAGGCGCTCCCGCCAGCCATTGTCCAAACACTACCGCGCTTCATCGGAGTTCAGCCATGAGACCGAGTCGATGAAGGTCTGATCGTCAGCCTCATGCGGACTTTCTGCTATGAGTTGGCACTGGCGGCGTACTTCCTCGGCGAAGCCTGGTGCTCTTGTGTCCGGAACCCAGATCTGGATTGGGCGCAGGCCCTGGGCGCGCAGCTTCTCGCGGTGCGACTTCACCTTGGCGCGGGTTGCAGCGCGGTCCTTATCGGTTCGGCGGGCATTCGGCATGGTCGATCTCCATTACATGTAACCTAGCGCGACCCCGCTTTTCCCGCAAGGATCTCTCTCATGAACCGACATATCGATCTGCCCCCGCTGATGCGGGCGGCGGAGCTATTGCCATCGTCGATCGACCAGGAGGCGCGCACCATCGAGGTGGTGTGGT
This sequence comes from Pseudomonadota bacterium, assembly GCA_041694995.1. Taxonomy (GTDB): domain Bacteria; phylum Pseudomonadota; class Alphaproteobacteria; order Rhizobiales; family UBA4765; genus Raskinella. Next base: position 159,855 of record JBGFRS010000004.1, read on the forward strand.
CGACTGGCGCGCGCGTCCGTCGCCATCCTTTCTTCGGCGATCCGTTCGACGAAGAGCTGGCCATGGACCCGCGCGCGGTCCGTCTCGATCGCCTGAACGGTGGCGCGCCGCTCCTCAAGGTCCACGATGCCTCCGCGCTCGACAGCGTGATTGGCTCGGTCGAGCCCGGCAGCGCGCGGATCGAGAATGGCCGCGGCTTGGCGCGTGTTCGGTTCTCCGAGCGAGAGGACGCTTTAGCCGTCTGGCGCGATGTCGAGGCCGGGCACATCCGTGCGGTCTCGATTGGCTACCAGGTCCACCGCTTCGAGGTGACCAAGCAGGCGGGCGCGCCCGAGCTGTGGCGCGCGGTCGATTGGACGCCGTTCGAGATCTCCGCCGTGCCGATCGGCGCCGATCCTGCCGCCGGATTCCGGTCGCCCGAGGTCTCAGCCGGAACCCCGCTTAACCCCTGCCGGATCGAGCGGGCCGACGCGCCGCCGACCACCCCAACAACGCCCCGTTCTTCACCCTTTCAACCCAAGGAGCCTCTCCCCATGGACGAGACCGACACCAACGATACGGCGACCGAGGATGGCGCCGGCGCCGAGGCCGCACGTGGCCAGAACAAGGCAACCCAGACGGAGACGGAAGCGATCGCCACCCGGGCGCGGGATGCCGAGCGCGAACGTGTCGCCACCATCTACGATCTTGCCGCGCGCCTTTCGCTCGATCGCGGCTTCGCCGAGGATCTAGTCAAGCGCGGTGTCGCCATCGACGCGGCCCGCACGGCCATCCTCGACAAGGTGGCGATCGACGCTGACAAGGTTCGCACGTCCTCGCAGGTCAGCATCCCGCTTGGCGGGCGCGACGAACGCGTCACCCGTCGTGAGGCGGTCGCCAATGCGCTCCTCCATCGCTATGCGCCGACACTGTTCTCGCTGACCGAGCCGGCACGCGAGTATCGCGGCATGACGCTGCTCGAACTCGCACGGGAGCAGCTGAGCTCGGCCGGCGTCAACGTGCGCGGCCTTTCGCGAGACGAGATCGCGACGCGTGCGCTGCATTCGACTTCGGACTTCCCCGAGATCCTTTCGGCTGTCACCAATAAGACGCTGCGTCAGGCCTACGAGGCCTATCCGCGCACCTTCATGCCCTTCTCCCGTCAGGTGCTCGCCACGGACTTCAAGGCGATGAACCGCGTCCAGATCGGCGAGGCGCCGCAACTCCTAAAAGTCGGTGAAGGCGGCGAGTTCAAGCGCGGCACCATCGCTGAGTCGAAGGAGAGCTACCGCATCGAGACCTACGGTCGGGTGGTGGCCATCACGCGCCAGGTCCTGATCAACGACGACCTCGACGCCTTCACCCGTATCCCGGCGATGTACGGAACGGCGATCGCGACGCTTGAAAGCGATGTGGTCTGGGCGATCGTCATCGCCAATGCCAATATGGCCGACGGAGTGCCGCTGTTCCATGCGACGCACCGGAATCTCGCCGCGCCCGGGACCGCGCTCAGCGTCACCTCGATCGGTGATGGCCGAACCGCGATGGCCAAGCAGACCGGCCTCGACAAGAAGACCGTGCTCAACGTGCGTCCGGCGTATCTTCTGGTGCCTGCTGCGCTCGAACTCGCCGCCGAGCAGATCATCGCGCAGAATCTGATGCCGGCGAAGACCGGCGACGTGGTTCCGCAATCGATCCGTACGCTGACGCCGATCTCCGAGCCGCGTCTCGACGCGGCGAGCGCCACCGCCTGGTATCTCGTGGCCAACCCGGCGCAAATCGACACCATCGAGTACGCCTATCTCGAAGGCCAGCAGGGCGCCTACATCGAAACCCGAAACGGCTTCGATGTCGACGGGGTCGAGATCAAGTGCCGCCTCGACTTCGGTGCGAAAGCGATCGACTGGCGTGGTCTCTATCGCAATCCGGGCGCCTGATCGGAGGCGAGCGCGTTTCCCCCATCCATTCAAGGAACAACCAGCCATGAAGAACTACGTCCAACCCGGGCGGACGATCACGCTCGCCGCACCCTATGCTGTCGCCTCCGGCGATGGATTGCTCGTGGGCGCCATCTTCGGTGTCGCCACCGCGTCGGCGGTGCTCGGCGAGCCGGCCGAAGCCTGTCTCGTCGGCGTGTTCGATCTTAAGAAGGTCGCTAGCCAAGCCTGGAATGTCGGCGACCGGGTCTACTGGGACAACACCAACAAGGAAGCAACCAAGACGGTTGGTTCGAACACCCTGATCGGTGCTGCGGTCGAAGCTGTGGGCAATGGCGCAAGTGAGACGATCGGCCGGGTTCGGCTGAATGGGGTGGCCTAAGGGGCACGGTCCCAGTTCAGGGCCGCGATCCGAGGGTCGCGGGCAAAGGCGTCACGCGGAAACTCAAGGCCCTGCCGGGGGAACTCGCACAAGGCCTGGACACCGGACGGGCTCAAGCGGATGCGCCAGGTTTGCCGGTCAACCGGTGCGGGCCTTGCGAAGGCGCGGCACATCAGGATCGCGAGATTTGCGCCTCGATCCGGATCGCGGACGGACTGGTAGCGGATCACGTCGGCGTCCGCCGCTCGGGCGGCGTCGGCGAAGGCCTGGCAGGGACCGTAGTCCGTGAGATCGGTCCACAGGACGCTGTCGTGCGAGAGCAGCTCGCTCATCAGATCGAGCAGCCGCACGGTCGACACCGCAGCCGAGAACGCGGTGTATTCCGCAGCGTCGGACGGCCAGGGTGTGGCGGGCGACTCAGCGAAGAACAGAAGCCGGTAGAACGCCATCTCGGCAACGGCTGTCGCCGGGTGCTCGGCCGCGTAGTAGACCCCGAGCGTGCGCCCGGCGCGCCGAAATCGGGACCCTGTCGGATAGATCGCGCCATATCGGAACGGCGTCGCCAGCAGAAAATCGAGATGGCGGCAGTCCGGCGGGATCGCGGGTTTCGTCTCCTCGATCAGATCTTCGAGCAAGGCCTGTTCGGCGAGCGTATCGGTCAGTTTCAGCGTCGAGACGTGGTGCTGGGCCTCGACGAGCCGCCAGCACGCACCGTCGAAACGACGGAACTCAGACGAGAGCGCGACGCGCGTCCAGATAGGCGATGACATCGACGAGTCCGCTCACGGTTTGCAGCTTCTCGATCGGCCGGGCGTCGAGGACGGTGTTGGGATGACTAAGCCAGCTTGCCGCGACCTTGTCGTCGCCGCCGGCAATTGCGTCGAGGGACCGGAACAGACGCACGAAGAGGACTGCCAACTCGAACGGCTTTGTACCAGGCTCAAGACCGAATTCCCCGCGCTTCATGCGCGAGACCGTCGCCTCGCTGACCCCGATGACGGCGGCAAGGATCCGGGCGGTCACGCCCAACTGATCCGCAGCGCGAAGAACAGCCTTGGTGACGACCGCGCCGGCTTCCGGGCGGGCGGCGGATGGAAGGATCGTCATAGGCATCTCCTTTCTACAGAAACGATATGCCATGACCCTTCCTAAGGAAAGGAAAATCCGTGGAGGCCTTTCGTGCTGCGCTCGATTCCCTGTTCGCGGACCCCAACCTTGGCCAAACCGCGCTCTGGAAAGTTGGCGGCGCCGAGCCCGGAACTCCCGTGTCCGTGATCGTCAAAGCGCCGGATGCTGGCGACAGCTTCGGGGACACACGGGTCGTGTTGCCGGCCGTGATCCTCGACGTCCGCAAGGCCGAGGTCGCCGCCCCCAGGGAAGGCGATCTCGTCGAAGCCGAGCCGCTGACCCTCAAGGTGGTCGGCACGCCGACGATCGATCGCCTTGGCCTTGTCTGGACCTGCGAGGCAGTGGAGGTCTGAGATGCGCTTGACGGTGCAGCTGCCCGACTTTGGCAAGGCTTTGACGGGGACCGAACAGGCCATCGAAACGGCGGTCACCGCTGGCATCCGTGATGCGACCACCGGCCTCAAGGATGCGCTGCGCCAAGACGTCGTTGCGGCAGGTCTCGGCCAACGGCTGTCACGCACCTGGCGCGGCCGAACCTACCCTGAGACCGGCGCCAGCATGGAGGCGGCAGCCTTCATCTGGTCCAAGGCCCCGAAGATCGTCGACGCTTTCGACCGAGGCGTCGTGATCCGCTCGAAGAGCGGCTTCTGGTTGGCCATCCCCACAGCGGCGGCAGGTCCGCGGGGAATTAGCAGCACTGGCCGCGCCGCTCGCATCACTCCGGGCGGATGGGAACGACGGACAGGGATGCGGCTTCGCTTCGTCCACCGGCGGGGGCGTCCGTTGCTGCTGGTCGCCGACAACGCTCGGATCAACACGAAGGGGCGCGCCGTCCTGAACCGCCGGAAGAGCGGCCAAGCCACGGCGGTGATCTTCCTGCTGGTCCCGCAAGTCTCGCTCAGGAAGCGGCTCGACATCGATAGCGCCGCCCGCAACTGGGCCGGACGCGTGCCCTCTCTCATTGCCAGGCACTGGCGGGTGACATGACCTCGAAACGCGAAGCGGTGCTCGACGCCATCACAGCCAGGATCGCTGCGGCGCTGCCCGGCGCGGACGTCAAGCGCAACCTCGCCAAGGCGGAGCGGATTGGCTCCGGTGGCCTCGTCGTCATCCGCGACGGCGATCCCGGCGAACCAGAGATCACGCTCTCGCCACTCAGCTATCTTTTCAGCCACCGCATCGCGGTCGAGATCGCGGCCTATGAGAGCGCGACGCTGAGCCGTGAAGCCGTGATCGACGGCATGCTGTCGACGATCGGCGCGGCGCTTGCCGCCGACCGGTCGCTTGACGGTCTCTGCGACTGGATCGAAGCGGAAGCACCCGTAACCGATGACGTCGAAACGCATGGTGCCCTACCAGGCCGCGTCGCCGAATTTATGATCCTCGCGATCTACGCGACGCCAGACCCGCTCGGCTGAGCGACGGGTGGGCCTGCCGCCACCCAACCCCTGACCATTCCGACGAAGGAGCATCGACATGGCGCGCGCACGCGGCGCGAACGCCGGCCTCGCGGCCGTGTTCGAAACCACCTACGGACTTGCTCCAGCCTCAGGCTACCGCAGGCTCCCCTTTGTCTCAGCCAATCTCGGGGAAGAGCAGAGCCTGATCGAGAGCGACCTGCTCGGGTTTGGACGCGAGCCGCAGCAGCCGGCCTATGACGTGATCAACAATGAGGGCGATGTCGTCGTCCCGGTCGATCAACGCAATATCGGCTTCTGGTTGCGCGGCCTCATGGGGGCGCCGGCGAGCACGGGCGCGATTGCCGCCACCGGCTCGATCATCTTCTCGGCGCAGCCCGCCAACAACGCGGCCATCACGCTGAACGGCACCGCCTGGACCTTCGTGAGCGCCGCGCCCACGGGCAACCAGAGCCAGATCGGCGCCAATCTCGGGGCGACCCTGACGAACCTTGTCACCGCACTGAACGCCTCCGCTGTCTCGCAGATCGCCGCCGCGACCTATGCCCAGACTGGCGGCACGACGCTGACGATCACCCACGACACGCTCGGGATTGCGGGCAATGCCTACACGCTCGCGGCGCAGCCCGCTTCGAACGGGGCGGTTTCGGCCACGACCCTGACCGGCGGCGCAAACAGCCACACCTTCATCTCCGGCGCGCAGGCGCTGCCCTCGCTTGCCATCGAGATGCAGCTCCCTGACGTGCCCTTCTTCGGTATGACCTATGGCGCGCGCGTCAATCGCTTCTCGGTTCAGGCGCAGCGGTCGGGTCTTCTCTCGGCGACCATCAATCTGATCGCGCAGGGCGAGAGCGTGGCAACGACCACGCAGGCCGGCACCCTCGCGAGCTTTGCGCTCGATCGCTTCTCGCAGTTCCAGGGCGAGGTGAAGCGCGACGGCGTGGCGCTCGGCAATGTCGTCTCGGCCGAGCTCGCCTACGCCAACAATCTCGAACGCGTCGAGGTGATCCGCGCCGACGGTCGGATCGCTGACGCCGACCCCGGCATCATCGCCGCCACCGGCACGATCACCTCGCGGTTCGCGGACATGACGCTCGTCGACCAGGCGACCAATCGCACGCCTTGCGAGCTGTCATTCGGCTGGGCGGCAGGTTCAAGCGCCTCGCTCGTCTGGACCCTGCATCGGGTGTTCCTGCCGCGCGGCGATCGGCAGATCCAGGGCCCGGGCGGCATCCAGATCCCCTTCGCCTTCCAGGCCGCCAACGACCCTGTTCTGAACAAGACGGCGACCTGCATCCTCATCAACGATGTCGCCTCGTACTGAAGGAACTTCCATGCTCAAGCTCGACGCCATTACCGAAGCGCCGGCCGATCTCGACCTCCTGCCGGGCGTGCGCATCACCGTCCGTTCGATCACAGTCGCCGCGATGCTGCTTGCCCGTGCTGCTGCCGCTGACGTGCTGCGCAGGGTGGACGCAAGCGGCGATCCCACCATCGCCGCCGGAGAAGCCTTCACCCGCGCCTTGGCCCGCCACGCGATCACTGGTTGGGAGGGCGTCGGGGACAAGGACGGTAAGCCGGTGAAGCCCACCCCTGAACGCATCGAACAGTTGATGGATCATTGGCTGGCGTTCGACGCCTTTGATCGGCTCTATGTCGGCCCGGCTCTGAGCGGGCTCGACGAAAAAAACGTCTGATCGCCCTCGCGACCTGGCATTTCGGCGGGGGCGAGAACTATTGCGCCGCCTGTCCGACGCGATGTGAGGGCTGCCCCTACGATCAGCACGCGCCGCGGACCGATGACGGCCTCCTCGCCTGGGAGGTGATCCGCCGCTCGGCGGGACAGGTCCGCGCCGTGATGGGCGCGGTCTATTCCGTCGACTTCGGCGCGATCATCGCGCTGGCAACCGCGATGGACGCCATGACGCCGCTCCTCGCCGACATCCTTCCCGAGATCGAGCCGATCATCGTCGCGGCCTATGGCCGGGACCGCCCCCCGTCGTCCTCGAACGCAGATTGAGCGCCCGTCCGCATGTCCGCCACGCAGGTCTCGATCCGTCTCGGCGTCGAGGGCAAGGCCGAGGTCAAGCGCGCCTTCGAGGAGGTCGGGCAGGCCGGGACGCAGGCGTTCGGGCAGGTCGACCGGGCGCTTGCGAAGACGGGGGCGGCGACCGACCGCGAGACAGCCCGCCTCAAGCGCCTGGCGGAGGCGGCGCGGCGG
>JBGFRS010000009.1:0-7380 GCA_041694995.1 Pseudomonadota bacterium
TGCGCTCGCCACGGCTGCCGATGGAGCCGCCGCGGCCCGGCCGGGCATCGACCGTGCTCACCACGAAGGCGGCGAGCGCCAGCCCTGCGATGGCAACGGTCGTGCGGCGCGCGAACAAAGAGCGAAGCATTCTGAACCTCCGAGGCGAAGACCGTAGTACTTTGGTCGATAATATGGGCGGCTTCACGACCCAGCGGAAGAGGGGTGCGCGCGGCCAATCCGAAAAGCGATATGCTTCGCCGCGAGGAAGTTGACGGCGAGGCCCGCGAGCGCCCCGCACGCAACCGCGAGCACCGGCCCGACCCGCGGAATTTGCCAAAGCAGGCCAAGCGACACGGCGGCGTTCACGCTGGCGCCGAGCGCCGAGCCCGCCGCGTAGCGCGCCCACTCCGCCCAGCGGTTCGGCGCCATGGAGGCGAAGGTGAAGCGCCGGTTGAGCCACCAGGTGGCGGTGATGGCAACGGCAAGCGCCGACAGTCGCGCCGGGACCAGGGGCAGCAGCGCGCCGAGCGCGAGAAATGCGCTGGCATCGACGAGGAAGCCGACGCCACCGACGAGGAGGAAGCGTGCGAGTTCGCGCCCGATCATCGTTGCGCGCTCGCGGGCGAGGGGAGCGCGAGGTATTGCAATCGTTTCAGTTCGCGGCGGGAAGCCGCGACCTCGTGCAGCACGAGCCCGACGGCGCCGGCGAGCATCGCAAGCTGCATCAGCCCGACGGCGGCGACGAAGGTCGGCAGCCGCGGCACGAGACCGGTTTCGAAATAGGTGGCGAAGACCGGCAATGCGAGCATGGTGGAGGCGATGCCGAGGACGAGCGCGATCATGCCGAAGAAGCGCAACGGCTGCAGGGCGCGGAACATCTTGAGGATGGTCCACGAGATGCGCAGCCCGTCGCGGTAGGTCTTGAGCTTCGAGGTCGAGCCGTTCGGCCGTGCCTCGTAGCGCAGCGGGATTTCCGCGACCGCCAAGCGCAGATCGAGCGCGTGGATGGACAGCTCCGTTTCGATCTCGAAGCCTCCCGAGCTTGCCGGGAACGACTTCGCGAAGCGCCGCGAGAACACGCGATAGCCTGACAGAATGTCCGTGAAGCCCGGCCCGAACAGGCGGGTCACTGCGATGTTGAAGGCGCGATTGCCGGTGCGGTGCCCGCGCCGATAGGCGGCGACCTCGGTCGCGATGCGCGTGCCGACCACCATGTCGAGATTGTCGGTGACGAGCCGGTCGATCAACGTGCCGGCGGCCGCGGGATCATAGGTGAGGTCGCCGTCGGCGAGCACGTAGATGTCGGCGTCGATGTCCGCGAACATGCGCCGGACGACATGGCCCTTGCCCTGGCGCGCTTCCCGCCGCACCACCGCGCCCGCGCGCTCGGCTTCGGCGCGGGTGTCATCGCTCGAATTGTTGTCGTAGACGTAGATCGCGGCGCCCGGCAGCGCTGCCCGGAAGCCCTCGATGACGGCTGCAATCGTTGCCCCCTCATTGTAGCAGGGCAGGAGGACGGCGATCGAGCGGCCGGAGACGAGCGTTGCGGCCGGGTGCACGGCCGCGAGTTCGTCGCGGATTTTCCTGGCGATGTCGGGCATCGATGGGTCCGGTGCAGCCTCATCTTTCGACGGTGACCGGAAGGCATAGCCATAAGCCGTGAACGAAGCGTTCAACGGGCTTGTGGCATTGCGCGGCCGCTTCTAGTCTCCGCCGCCCGCTCAGGACGCGGGCCGGAGGTTCTCGACATGGGCTTCATCGCCGACAGTTTGCAGCGCATCAAGCCGTCGCCGACGATTGCGGTGACGAACAAGGCGCGCGAGCTGAAAGCCGCCGGCCGCGACGTCATCGGCCTCGGTGCCGGAGAACCTGATTTCGACACACCGGACAACATCAAGGCGGCGGCGATCGACGCGATCAAGCGCGGCGAGACGAAGTACACCGCGGTCGACGGCATTCCGGAGCTCAAGAAGGCGATCGTCGCCAAGTTCAAGCGCGAGAACGGTCTCGAATACACAACGGCCCAGGTGAGCGTCGGCGCCGGCGGCAAGCAGGTCCTGTACAATGCGCTGCTCGCGACGCTGAACCCGGGCGACGAAGTCGTCATCCCGGCGCCCTACTGGGTGTCTTACCCCGACATCGTGCTTCTCGGCGGCGGCACGCCGGTCTTCGTCGAGGGCAAGCTCGAGCACGGCTTCAAGATCACGGCGGAGGCTCTCGACCGGGTCATCACGCCGAAGACGAAGTGGGTCATCCTCAATTCCCCTTCGAATCCCTCGGGTGCCGCCTATACGCGGCGCGAGATGAAGGCGCTGACCGACGCGCTGTTGAAGCACCCGCATGTTTGGCTGCTGACTGACGACATGTACGAACATCTCTGGTACGCCGACGGTGAGCGCTTCGTCACGCCCGTCGAGGTCGAGCCGAAGCTCTACGATCGCACGCTCACCATGAACGGCGTGTCGAAGGCCTATTGCATGACCGGCTGGCGCATCGGTTACGGTGCGGGGCCGGAGAAGCTGATCAAGGCGATGGCGACGTTGCAGTCACAGTCGACATCGAATCCGTCCTCGGTTGCGCAATGGGCGGCGGTCGAGGCCCTGAACGGGCCGCAGGACTTCATCCCGCGCAACAACGAGGTGTTCCGCCAGCGACGGGACCTCGTCGTTTCGATGCTCAATCAGGCGCGCGGCCTGTCGTGCCCGACGCCGGAAGGCGCCTTCTACGTCTATCCGTCGTGCGCGGGCGCGATCGGTAAGACGGCGCCGTCGGGTCGGGCGATCGCCAACGACGAAGATTTCGTCACGGAGCTTCTGGAAGCGGAGGGTGTCGCCGTCGTCCAGGGGGCCGCCTTTGGCCTCGCGCCGCATTTCCGTATCTCCTACGCGACGGATACGGCTTCGCTGGACGAAGCGTGCAAACGGATCCAGCGCTTCTGCGGTAATCTGCGCTGAACCTCAGCGCAGGCGGCCGCCGTTGCGAATGCAAGCGTCGGTCATCTGGGTCGAGACGATCAAGGACGATGAGTCGATCCTGAGCATGCGTCCGACCTGACGGGCGCACAGCTCCGTCAGCGTGACGTTGCGCTTGAGGATGCGCGGCGCCGGCGCGCCGAAGGTCGGCTGCGGCGAATCCGACCAGCCGTAGCGGTACGGGTCCTCCCAGAAATACATGTGCGAGGGGCCGTCGCGAAACAGACGGTTCACCTGCGCATCGGCCGCGCCCGCAAGAGCGGCGAGCGCCACCAGCCCAGCAGCCAAACGATGCATGGGTGCCTCCCGTGATCCTCCGAAATCGAGCACGGCTTCGCGGCAAGATCGGGACAGCAGTGCTGGCGGGGGGCGCGCGTCGTGCTAGGAATGCAGCAGCAATGTACCCGTTCAGAAGCTTGGGGAGGAAACGATGACAAGGGCTCGGATCACCCGTCGCGGGGCGCTCGGCGTGCTCGCGGGCGCGACGCTTCCGGCGTCGGCACCGGCCGCGCAAGGCTTGGATCGCGTCTCGGTCGGCGTTCTGCGCTTCATCTCGTCCGGTCCCCTGTTCATCGCGGCCGAGCGCGGCTATTTCCGCGAGGCGGGGTTCGATCTCAACATGCGTTTCTTCGAGGCGGCACAGCCGATCGCGGTTGCGACCGTGTCGGGCGATGTCGACTTCGGCTTGACGGCGTTCACCGCCGGGTTCTTCAATCTCGCCGGGCAGGGCGCGCTCAAGGTGATCGCCGCGCAGGCACGCGAAAAGAAGGGCTTCGAGGGGAACGCCTTCCTTGCGTCCAACGCGGCGTTCGAGCGCGGCCTGCGCGCGATCGAGAACGTCGCCGGTCGTTCCTTCGCGCTGACGCAGCTCGGCTCGTCCTTCCACTATCAGCTCGGCCAGCTCGCACGCATCCGCAACTTCGATCTGCGCTCGGTCGACATGCGCCCGCTGCAATCCTTGCCCAACATGGTCGCGGCGGTGCAGTCGGGCCAGGCGGATTCGATGATCATCGCGCCGCATATCGCGAAACCGATGGTGGCGCGCGGCGATGCCAAGCACATCGCCTGGTATTCCGACTACGACGAGTACCAGTTCGGCGCCCTGTTCACCTCAGCCCGTGCGACCACAGGACAGCGAGACCGCGTGCAACGCTTCGTGCGCGCCTATCAGCGCGGCACGGCGGATTACGCGCGCGCCTTCCTGCGGGTTGACGGCAATCGGCGCGTGTTCGACGCCTTCAGTGACGAGATGGCGGCGCTCGTCGCCAAGCACGCCTTCCCGAATCTCGCGCCGGCGCAGGGCGTCGAGCAGACCAAGGCGGCAGCGATCTTCGTCGACGAGCATGGTCGCCTCGACGTCGCCGACATTCATCGGCAGATCGAGTGGCTGAAGGGGCAGAACCTGGTTCAGGCCACCGTCGATCCGCGGACGGTCCTCGACCTCTCCTTCGTGGACGGTCATTTCAACATTCCGCGCTGATCCGGCCACGATGCGTCTCGAAGCCCGCGGCATCACGCACGCCTATGGCCCGGTGCGCGTGCTCGAGGGCATCGATCTCTCCTTGTCCGAGGGAGAGATCGTCTGCGTCATCGGCCCGTCGGGGTGCGGCAAGTCCACGCTGCTGCGCTTCCTCGCCGGGCTCGAACGGCCCGATCAAGGGCAGATCACGGAGTTCGGTTCTCCCCCGCCGGGCTCCCTCAATCCGATCACCACCATCTTTCAGGACTTCGCCCTGCTGCCGTGGCGCACCGCGGCCGGCAACGTCGAACTGGTTCTGGAAGATCATCGCCTCTCGCGCGCCGCGCGTCGCGGGCGCGTCGCCGGTGTGCTCGCAAAGCTCGGCCTCTCCGAGTTCGCCGACGCCTTTCCGCGGCAACTCTCGGGCGGCATGAAGCAGCGCGTCGCGATCGCCCGCGCGCTCGTGGTCGAACCGGCGATCCTGCTCCTCGACGAACCGCTGTCGGCGCTCGATGCGCAGACGCGGGAACTTTTGCTCGACGACTTCCTCCAGCTTTGGCTGCGCGAACGCTTCGCCGCCGTCTACGTCACTCACAATCTGCAGGAAGCGGTGCGGCTCGGCCATCGCATCGTCGTCCTGTCGCGGCGGCCGGGGCGTGTGCGCGAAGTCGTGACCATCGACGTGCCGCTCGATGCGCGTGGTGGCGAAGCGCCACGTCTCGACGCCATCGCGCGTGAGCTGTGGCACCTTCTACGCGATGAGGCCGCGGCCGCCGATCGGGAGGTGGTGCATGGCTGATGGCCGCCCGGTTCCCTATCGCGGCGAGGTGTTTCGGCCGCGCGAGGTGCGCACGCTGGGTCTTCTCGGCATCGCGCTCCTGATCGCGCTGTGGCAGGTCGCGAGCATGTGCGGCTGGATGTCGCCGATCCTCGCGCCGGCGCCGTCGCAGGTCGCCGCAAGCCTGTGGACGATGATCGAGTCGGGCGCGCTGTGGACCAATCTCAAGGCCTCGCTCCTGCGCCTTCTCGGCGGGTGGGGGCTCGGGACCGCGGCCGGTCTCGCGCTCGGCTTCGCGATCGGCCTCACCACGCTGTTCCGCTCCACCGGCGTGCCGCTTGTTGCTGCGCTCTTTCCGATCCCGAAGATCGCCATGCTGCCGCTCTTCATCCTGTGGTTCGGCATCGGCGAGGGGTCGAAGATCGCGACCATCGCCTTCGGCGTGTTCTTCCCGACGGTGGTTGCCTGCTATGGCGGCGTCGACGGCGTCGACCGCACCCTGGTGCGCATGGGGCGCAGCTTCGGCCTCTCGTCCTGGTCGATCCTCATGAAGATCGTGCTGCCGGGCGCCTTGCCCGCGATCCTGTCCGGGTTCCGCATCTCCGCCTCGATCGGCATCATCCTGCTCGTCGCCGCCGAGATGATCGGCGCGCAGCACGGTGTCGGCGCGCTCATTCTCCTCTCCGGCAATCTGATGATGACCGACCAGCTCCTCGCCGGCGTCGTCGTGCTGTCGGTGATGGGCCTGACGGTCAGCGCGCTCATCGCCTGGCTCGAGCGGCGCTTGCTCGCCTGGCGGTGAGAGCACCTGTAACTTTTCTCAGAAGAGCTCAGTTAATTGGATGTTCACCGACAGATTGCACGGTGCCCTGGGGGAACTCGCATATCCAGGGTTGGACAATGGCAAAAATCGCAAGATTGTTCAGCGGGTTGGCCGCACGGGTCAGCCTGACAGCGCGAATCATGTGCGTCGTGGGTGTGGTCGGCATCGCTGGCGTCACGGCACTCATCATGGCGATATCGCAGGTTCTCGAGCGCGAGAAGGCGGCCGAGGCGCAGCAGCAGCTCGAAGCCAATCTCGTTCTCCTCAAGGCGCTCGCCATGGGCCATGCGCGCGAGGTGCGGCGTGAAGGCGACAACCTCTTTGTCGTGCGGCGCGACGCGCAGGGCGCCGTCGTCGAAGAGGTCCCGCTCGGCGGGCGCAACGACGTCGTGGACGATGTGAAGCGCAGCCTGCAAGGCGTGGCGACCATCTTCGCCGGGGATCTGCGCATCGCGACCAACGTCACCCGTCCGGACGGGACGCGCGGCGTCGGCACGCGCCTCGCGGCCGGGCCGGCGCACGATGCGGTGTTCCGGCGCGGCGAAACCTATCGCGGCGTCAACGAAATCCTCGGCCGCCGTCACTTCACCATCTACGAGCCTATTCGCGATCGCGGCGGCACGCTGATCGGCCTGTGGTTCGTCGGCCTGCCGGAGGCGGACTTCCAAGCTTCGACAGCCGAGACGACCACCATCCTCGCCACCACGGCCGCCATCGGCGCGGCGATCGCGGGCCTCATCATGTTCTTCGCGTTGCGCTGGCAGCTTGCTCCGCTCGCTCGCCTGCGCCGCGCGATCGAGCACCTCGATGATCACGAACACCAGATCGACACAGGGCTGACGGCGCGCGGCGACGAACTTGGCGCGGTCGCCCGGGCGCTCGACGCGCTGCGTCAATCCCGCTTGGCGGCCGCTGAGCGGGAAGCAGTCGAGGCGCGGGCTCTGGAAGCCCGCGCGCGTCGTCAGAAGACGATCGAAGCGGCGGTCGCAAGCTTTGAAGCCTCCGCCGCGCAGGTGGTGAGCACGCTCGCGACCTCCTCGACGCAGCTGCAGGGCGCGGCGCAGACCATGTCGGCGGCGGCGGAGGAGACGACGCAGCAGTCGACCGCGGTGGCGGCGGCCTCGGAGGAAGCCTCGGCCAATGTGCAAACCGTCGCGGCGGCCTCGGAGGAGCTCGCCGCCTCCATCGCCGAGATTTCGCGCCAGGTGGCCCAGTCGGCCGGGATGGCCGGGCGTGCGGCGCGCGACGCCGACGTCTCGGCGGAGAAGGTGCGCAAGCTTTCGACCGCCGCGCAGAAGATCGGCGGCATCGTCGGCCTCATCAACGAGATCGCCGGCCAGACCAACCTGCTCGCCCTCAACGCCAC
>JBGFRS010000007.1:0-37422 GCA_041694995.1 Pseudomonadota bacterium
CCTCGGCGGTGGAAGAGCAAGGCGCGGCGACGGCCGAGATCGCCCGCAACGTGCAGCAGGCCGCCGCCGGCACCAATGAGGTCTCCTCCAACATCTCCGGCGTCACCCGCGCCGCGCAGGAGTCGAGCTCGGCCTCCGTCCAGGTTCTCGAAGCCGCAGGTGACTTGTCGAAGCAGTCGGCCCGCCTGCGCGGGGAGGTCGACACCTTCCTCCACACCGTCAGGGCGGCGTGAGCGCGGCCGGTTGACTTCCGGCCGAAGGCAGTCCTGAACTGGCGATCGAACGCAGGTCAGGCGATCGGCATGTTCAGGCGCGGATGGACGCGGCGGCATATTCTTGCCGCAAGCTTCGCAAGCCTCGTGTCGCGGACGGCCTTCGGGCAGGCCGCGGCACGCACCGTCACGCGCATCGCCTTCGGCTCCTGCTTCGATCAGCGCATGGCGCAGCCGATCTGGGAGGCGATCTTCGCCTACCGGCCCGAGCTGTTCCTCTTCCTCGGCGACAACGTCTATGGTTCTGCGCCCCGCGCGCTGCTGCAACCCGACCTGCCGGTGCTTGCGAATGCCTATGCCATGGCGCGGACGAACCCCGCCTTCGCCCGCATCCGGCGTGAAAGCGAGGTGCTGGCGGTGTGGGACGACCATGATTTCGGCTTGAACGACGGCGGCGCCGACATGCCCTATCGGCAGCGCGCCAAGGCGCTGTTCCTCGACTTCTTCGACATCGCGCCGGACGACGAACGGCGCACGCGCGATGGGCTCTACTTTGCGCGCAGCTTCGGGCCGGAAGGCCGCCGCCTGCAGATCATTCTTCTCGACACGCGCTGGTTCCGCTCTCCGCTCGTCGCCCCCGAGGTGCGGCCGCGCTACGGCCGCTACGTGCCGACCGAGGACCGTTCGACGACGATCCTGGGCGAGGCGCAGTGGGCGTGGCTCGCCGAGCGCCTGCGCGAGCCGGCGCAGGTGCGGCTCGTCGCCTCGTCGATCCAGGTCGTCGCCGACGGGCACAATTGGGAGCGCTGGGGCAACTTCCCGCACGAGCGCCAGCGCCTCTATGACCTCGTGCGCGATACGGGCGCGCGCGGCGTTGTCTTCCTGTCCGGCGACCGCCACCTCGGCGCGATCTACCGCGAGACGGCGGACGTTGCCTATCCGATGATCGACCTGACGGGCAGCCCCGCATCGCGCCCCGCCTCGAACAACCGCGAACCCGGCCCAAACCGGCTCGGCGCCATCTACGGCATGGAGAACTTCGGCACCGTCGATATCGATTGGTGGGACCGCTCGCTCACCTTGTCCGTGCGCGGCATGAACGGCGAGCCCGCGCGGCGCTTGGCCGTGCGGTTCGACGAACTCGCGCCGCGGTGACTTCGGACAGCCGGAACGCTGGTCAGGCGGCGCGCTTCGTCGTCTCGATCAGCCTCACGAAGCGGTCGAACAGATAGTGGCTGTCCTGCGGGCCGGGGCTTGCTTCCGGGTGGTATTGCACGGAGAAGGCCGGCTTGTCGGTCACCGCGATGCCGGTGTTAGAGCCGTCGAACAAGGAGACATGCGTCTCGGCGACGTTTGTCGGCAAGGACGCCGTATCGACGGCGAAGCCGTGGTTCATCGAGGTGATCTCGACCTTCCCGGTCGTAAGATCTTTCACGGGATGATTGGCGCCATGATGGCCCTGGCGCATCTTGACCGTCTTGGCCCCGAGCGCGAGCGCGAGCATCTGGTGGCCGAGGCAGATGCCGAAGGTCGGCACGCCCTTGTCGACGATCGCCTTGATGACGGGGACCGCGTAGACGCCGGTCGCCGCCGGATCGCCGGGACCGTTCGACAGGAACACGCCGTCCGGCGAAAGCGCCAGGATGTCGTCCACGGTTGCCGTCGCGGGCACCACGGTCACCTTGCAGCCGGCGCGCACCAGCTGGCGAAGGATGTTGCGCTTCACCCCGTAGTCGATCGCAACCACGTGGTATCTCGCGGCGCCGCCCTTGCCGTACCCGGCTTCGAGAGACCAGGGACCCTCGTCCCAACCGTAGCGCTGGGTCGAGGTCACGCCGGGAACGAGGTCGAGCCCGGCCATGTCGGGCAGGTGCGCGGCTCGCGCCTTGAGCGCCGGCAGGTCGAACTGCCCGTCGGGGGCGTGGGCGATCACGCCGTTCGGCATGCCCTTGTCGCGGATCAGGGCGGTCAAGGCGCGCGTGTCGACGCCGGCGACGCCGACGATGTTGCGCGCCTTGAGCCAGGCGTCGAGATGACGCGTCGCGCGCCAATTCGCCGGATCGGTCACGTCGGCCCGCAGGACCACGCCGGTCGCACCCGTCGCGGCCGCCAGGTTGACGGTTTCGATGTCCTCCTCGTTCGTGCCGACATTGCCGATATGCGGGAAGGTGAAGGTGATGATCTGCCCGGCATAGGAGGGGTCGGTCAGGATCTCCTGATAGCCGGTCATCGCCGTGTTGAAGCAGACCTCGCCGGTTGCGGTGCCGACCGCGCCGAGGCCCGCGCCTTCGATGACCGTGCCGTCCGCGAGCACCAGGAGCGCGGTCGCGCGTTCGTCGTCGCCGTAGGGCGTTGCCTCTTGCGTCATGGGTGCGTCCCCTGGTAGTTCAGCGGCCGATCGAGCGAGCGCCAGCCGCGCGGCTCGGGACGATCGAAGCGAGACGTCTCGCCGGAGCCGATCACCTAGTTCGACAGCGACAGAGCGTCAACCCGACCGCCTGTTCACGAGCGCCGCGACGGGCGCACAGGACATCATCATGCGCGAGACCATCACCAACGCCTTCAAGGAGGCGATGAAGGCCCAGGACAAGCGTCGCATCTCGACGCTGCGCCTCGTCCAGGCCGCGCTCAAGGATCGCGACATCGAGGCGCGCGGTCACGGCAAGGAGAAGATCTCGGACGAAGACATCCTCGGCCTCCTGCAGAAGATGATCAAGCAGCGCCAGGAATCCGCCGCGATCTATGAAGGGGCGGGGCGCCTCGACCTGGCGACGCAGGAACGTGAAGAGATCGAGATCATCACGTCGTTCCTGCCCAGGCAGATGTCGAATGACGAGGTTTTGGCTGCGATAAAAGCCGCGATCGTGAAGACGGGCGCGTCCGGTTTGCGCGACATGGGCAAGGTCATGGCCGAACTCAAGGCGCAACATGCCGGCCAGATGGACTTCGCCAAGGCCTCGCCGATGGTGAAAGCCGCGCTGGGCGATTGAGGGCGCGGGTGCCGATAACACCTTCGAAGCCTTCACCATTTCTGGCCGTGTTAGGCGGCCGCCTCGACCTATCCCGTCTGCCGGCGCCGGGCGCGGGCATGGTCGCGGCGTGCCGCCCGGCCGGACAGGAAGCCTGGGCCTCCGGCACGACGGGGCGTGGATAGCGGGCACTTCGCCTGCGGGTCGTGGCTTTGGCCCTCCGACTCGCGATACACAGCATCATGCGCTTTCCGCCCTCCTTTCTCGACGAGATCCGCGCGCGCGTGCCGGTGAGCACCATCGTCGGGCGTCGCGTGAAGCTGAAGAAACAAGGGCGCGAATGGCGCGGCCTGTCGCCGTTCAACGCGGAGAAGACGCCGTCGTTCTTCGTCAATGATCAGAAGATGGCGTGGTTCGACTTCTCGTCCGGCAAGAACGGCAACATCTTCGACTTCATGATGCTGACCGAGGGCCTGTCGTTTCCCGAGGCGGTGGAGCGCCTTGCGGGCGAGGCGGGACTGCCGCTGCCGCGCACGTCGCCCGATGCACAGCGCCGGGAAGAGGAACGCAAGACGCTGTTCGACGTCATCGAGCTTGCGGCGGCTTTCTATGAATCGAATCTCCAAACGCGCAGCGGGGCGCGTGCGCGCGGCTATCTGGCGGATCGCGACATCCGGCCGGAGACGCAGACCAAGTTTCGCATCGGCTATGCCCCGAATGAACGCTTCGCGCTGCGTGACCACCTCGCTGCGAAGGGAATTTCGCGCGACGACATGATCGCAGCGGGGCTTCTGGTGCACGGCGAGGACATCCCGGTTCCGTACGACCGCTTTCGCGAGCGTGTGATCTTTCCGATCCACGACATGCGTGGGCACGTCATCGCCTTCGGCGGCCGCGCGCTCGAGAAGGACGTGCCAGCGAAGTACTTGAATTCGCCCGAGACCGTGCTCTTCCACAAGGGCTCGGTCGTCTTCAACAGCCATCGCGCCCGGAAGGCGGCGCACGAGACCGGTCGGCTCGTGGTGGTCGAGGGCTATGTCGACGTCGTCATGTTGGCGCAGGCTGGTATCGACGAGGCCATCGCACCGCTTGGCACGGCACTGACGGAAGACCAGCTCGATCTCGCCTGGCGCATGGTCGAGGAGCCGATCCTGTGCTTCGACGGAGACAAGGCAGGCCAACGCGCCGCGCACCGGGCGATCGATCTTGCGCTGCCGAAGGTCGGTCCGGGCCGCTCGATCCGCTTTGCCTTCCTGCCGTCGGGCTTTGATCCGGACGATCTCATCCGTCGCCGGGGCCGAGGCGCGATGGAAGAAGTCCTGGCTGCGGCTCGCCCGCTTGCCGAGGTCCTCTGGGATCGCGAAATCGGTGCCGGGTCGACGGATACCCCTGAGCGGCGCGCGGCGCTGGAGACCCGTCTGAAAGGCCTCACTCAGCAGATCACCGATGCAACCGTGCGCCGGCATTACGAGGAGGAATTGCGCATTCGCTTTCGGCGGCTCAGCGCCAGTGCGGCAGCTGGCGCCTTGCCTCCGCCGTCGCAGCGCGGCCGCTTCGCCCGCGGGGTTGGTCCTCGCGGGCAGGGAAAGGAACCGCTGGCCGTGTCGGAATCGCTTCGTCGCAGCGCGCTCATACGCGGTCGCGCTTCCGATTGGCCGCTGCGGGAAGCCCTGCTCGTGGCGACGGCCGCGAATCACCCCCACCTGCTCGATCGCCACACCGAGGCCTTTGCCGGCCTGGAGCTGGATGATCCCGAACTGCGTCGGCTCAGAGATGCGATCCTGGAGGTCGCCACGATGGACCTTGGCCGGGATCCGTCCAGCGTTGCCGAAGGGCTCATGCGGCGCGGGTTGAACCTGGCACATAAGCGGTTGGAATCATTCGTGGAAAGGTCGGGCCTATGGTTTGTTCAGCGTTCGGCGGCGCTCGAGGACGTTGAGGTATCGTGGTTGCAAATGGCGGCCTTGCATCACAGGGCACGCACGCTAAATAAAGACCTCAAGGTGGCGGAGATTGCCTTTGGGCTTGACCCAAGCGAAGACAATGATTCCCGTCTCCGCGCCATTCGGCGCGAGCTTCTGACCAACCACGGTACGGAAGCTCTTATCGAAGGTTACGGCGTTTCATCGGGGCGTGCCCCGCGCGCGGGTTGACGGGCACGGCGGAGGTTTTGACCTCAGGTGGCATCCAAGGCGAAGAGCAGGGCACAGGCTTCTGCGAAGAAGAAAGCGGCAAAGGCGTCCGCCAAGGCGTCCACGCCAAAGAGCAAGAAGATCAAACCGGTCGCGAAGCCGTCGCAATCGCGCGCTATCAGCGCGTCCAAGGTAGCACGTCCGCCTGCGGCGAAGCCCAAGTCTTCGTCCAAGTCTTCGTCCGCTCACAGTTCCCGGCCGCCCGCGCGCCAGAACGTGCAGCGGAAATCGGAACCGGCGAAAACCAAATCGCAATCCAAGACAGCACCGCCGAGGGGCAAGGCGGCAAGTTCTGACAAGAAAGCTGTGGCCGGAAAGGCAATAGCAGTTGCTGCGGCTACGGGCTCGGTGCGCTCGCGCGCAGAGCAGCAAGTCATTTCAGCACGGCGGAAGCCGGCATTGAGTGGTGACAGGATGGCAAAGAGCGAAGCGGCCGTGAAGGCAACACCGATGGAACCGGCACTGGCGACGGTGCTGAAGCCGTCGGCGAAGCAGGCCGCCAAGCCGCAAGCGGGCAAGGCTCAGGGCAAGACCGATTCTGCCCCCGAAGAGAAAGATGCGCCGGACAGCCCGCTTCTCGACATGACGGATGCCTCCGTCCGCAAGATGATCAAGCTTGCGAAGAAGAGGGGCTACGTCACCTATGATGAACTCAACGAGGTGATGACGACCGATGCGGTCGATTCCGAACGCATAGAAGACGTGATGGCGATGCTCAACGAAATGGGCATCAACGTCGTCGAAGCCGAAGAGGCCGAGGCGGGCGAAGAGGCTGCCACGCAGGCCGATGCCAGCGACGACGAGGATGAGGGCGGGGAGGTCGTCGAGCAGGCGGCGCCGCGGCCGGTTGCGAAATCGGAAACGACGAAGGAACCCTCGGACCGGACGGACGATCCGGTGCGCATGTATCTGCGCGAAATGGGGTCGGTCGAACTTCTCTCGCGCGAGGGTGAGATCGCCATTGCCAAGCGCATCGAAGCCGGCCGGGAGGCGATGATTGCCGGATTGTGCGAAAGCCCGCTGACCTTCCAAGCCATCATCATCTGGCACGACGAACTCGTTCAGGGCCGTATCCTGCTGCGCGACATCATCGATCTCGAAGCGACCTATGCGGGGCCGGACGGCAAGAACATGCCGGAAGCCGGCGTTCCCGGCGTGGAGCAGGGTGCGGCCGCGGCGGCTCCTCAACCGGTGGCGGCTGCACCGCCGGCCGCTGCGGCGGCGATGCCGCAACCAGCCAATGACGAATTCGCTCCCCTGCCCGGCGAAGTGCTCGATGACGACCTGGACGACGACGAGAACCAGATCTCGCTCGTCGCGATGGAAGCGGAGCTGAAGCCGCGCGTGATCGAGACGTTCGAGCAGGTCGCGGCAAACTACAAGAAGCTGCGCCGCCTGCAGGACCAGGACATCGCCAATCAGCTGTCCAACGAGCGCCTGACGCCGGCGCAGGAGCGCAAGTATAAGAAGCTCAAGGACGAGATCGTCGTTGAAGTGAAGTCGCTGCGGCTCAACCAGGCCCGCATAGACGCCCTGATCGAGCAACTCTACGACATCAATCGCAAGCTCATCGGCTATGAAGGCCGCCTCATGCGGCTTGCCGAGAGCTACGGCGTCAGCCGCGAGGACTTCCTGAAGCAGTACCACGGGTCGGAGCTCGACCCGAATTGGCTGCGGCGCGTCGCGAACCTCTCTGCCAAGGGGTGGAAGGAGTTCATCGGCCGCGAGAAGGACACGATCAAGCACATCCGCGGCGAGATCCAGATGCTCGCGCAGGAGACCGGGCTCGACATTCCGGAATTCCGGCGGCTCGTGCACCTCGTGCAGAAGGGCGAACGCGAGGCGCGGCAGGCCAAGAAGGAGATGGTGGAAGCGAACCTCCGCCTCGTCATCTCGATCGCGAAGAAGTACACGAACCGCGGCTTGCAGTTCCTGGACCTGATCCAGGAAGGCAATATCGGCCTGATGAAGGCGGTGGATAAATTCGAGTACCGCCGCGGCTACAAGTTTTCGACCTACGCGACGTGGTGGATCCGGCAGGCGATCACCCGTTCGATCGCCGATCAGGCGCGCACCATCCGCATTCCCGTGCACATGATCGAGACGATCAACAAGATCGTGCGCACCTCGCGGCAGATGCTGCACGAGATCGGCCGTGAGCCGACGCCGGAGGAATTGGCCGAGAAGCTCGGCATGCCGCTTGAGAAGGTGCGCAAGGTCCTCAAGATCGCTAAGGAGCCGATCTCGCTCGAAACGCCGATCGGGGATGAAGAGGACTCGCATCTCGGCGATTTCATCGAGGACAAGAACGCGATCCTCCCGATCGATGCGGCGATCCAGTCAAACCTGCGCGAGACGACGACGCGGGTGCTCGCTTCGCTGACCCCGCGCGAGGAACGCGTGCTGCGCATGCGCTTCGGCATCGGCATGAACACCGACCACACGCTCGAAGAGGTCGGCCAGCAATTCTCGGTCACGCGCGAGCGCATCCGCCAGATCGAGGCCAAGGCGTTGCGCAAGCTCAAGCACCCCTCGCGGAGCCGGAAGCTGAGGAGCTTCTTGGATAACTGAGGCGCTTTGCGCGCCCTCCGTGAGCGTGTACGCTCGACGCAGCGACGAGGCGAGAGTGAAGACCTCAGCTGACATCCGCGTCATTCCAATGAGCGAGTCGTCTTACCCGTGCGACTGCTGCGGGCGTCTCTCACGGACGATTTGGGGCGAGCTTCAGCAGGCGGATGGTCCGGCCGGCTTCTATTTCTGCCAATGGACGGTCGACGGACCGGAGCACGACGCCAATGTCGACATCATCGCGTTTCTTTCCGATGCGGACGCGGCGGCTGGCCGCCGCGCGCTCGTCTCCTTGCTGTTCCGGCGAGCGGGGGCGCAATCGGCCTTCATGGTGATCGACGCCGAGCACCGACACGGCCGCCTCGAAGCCTTGTGCGAGACGGCGTTGGCGCGCGACCAAGTGATCGGCACCTCTCGGGCCGCTCACGTCTTCGCTCTTGTCGACGCCATTTGGATGCAGGACGCAAGGATCGGACGCCTGCTCGCCAGCGAGTGAGCCTTCGGAACCGAGACCGGTGATCGGCGCGACGGCGTTCGCGAGTTGCCCGCTCTTGCAGGAGGTGAGTGCGGCCGCCATTCTCGTGGGCGACGACAGCGCGAGGCAATGCCATGTCCTTTCTCAAGAAGCTCTTTGGTGGTGGAGAAAAGACCCCGGAGCCGGCGGCCCCCGCCCCCTCGATCGAGCACGCGGGCTTCACCATTCGCGCCGAGCCCTATGAAGAGCAGGGACAGTTCCAGACCGCGGGCGTGATCACGAAGGAAGTCGACGGCGTGATGAAGGAGCACCGCTTCGTGCGGGCCGATCGTCACGCAAGCCGCGATGCGGCCATCGAGTTCTCCTTCATCAAAGGCCGGCAGATCGTTGACGAGCAGGGCGAGCGCCTGTTCCTTTGAGCCGACTGTGCGGCGTCTTCATCGCGCGGCCAATTCCACGCGCCGGTTGAGAGCGCGGTCTTCCTCGGTCGCATTCGTGCCGACGGGCGCAAGATAGCCGTCGCCCGCCAAGATAGCCGTCGCCCGCCAAGAATCTTGCGAAAGATGCTGGACACGACCTCGCGCGACAACGTCGGCCTGTGCATCGTGCAATCCCATTGCTTGGTCGGCTGAATGGTTCGTCTCGTCAGCACGGACCATGCGGTGCTTCGCCCCGCTGGCCACTCCGGTTGGCCATGCAGCGGATCAGGCGGTGCGTGTTGTCGACATGCGCCCCGTCAAAGCGAGGAACGACTCGTACAGCGCGCGCAACTCCTTCGGCCGCGCATCGGGTGCGACGATCTGCAGGCCGACGAAGGCTGCGTATTCGATGCGGGCGAGGGCCAAGGCTTGCGCGGACGAATAGCGGCCCGAGGCTTCGTAAAGCCGGGCGAGATAGGCGACGCGCTCCGCGTCGACGGTGTGGCAGACGGCTTCGACCGCCGCATGCCGCGCCGCAAGCCGGCGCACGCCCTGCTCGATGCGCGGATCGAGCGCGACGGCAAGCGAATTCAAATGGTCGAGCCGCTCCCGCGGCGTGCGCCGGCCGTCCGCTTTCGCAATGAGGTCCAGCGTATGCGTCTGGCGCCAATGCGCAGCAAGCTCCGCGATGAACTCGTCGATCGAGTCGAAGTGGTGATAGAAAGAACCGCGCGTGCGTCGTGCCCGTTGGCACAGCGCTTCGAGGACGAGGGCATCCGGCCCTTCGCGACCGAGCACGGCGAGCCCGACGGCGAGCCAGTCGCTGCGAGTGAAGCGCGTCATCCGGTCAGGCCTGCCAGTCCGAGCCCCGCGACGGAGAGAAACAGCAGCCATTGGGGGAAGCCCCAGAGCGACAGCCGGAACGTGGCGATCATCACGAGGCTCCACGCGGCAAACAGCCCCGACACGGCCGTCGCCAGCATGGCGACGTCGCGGCTCGCTTCGGAAGCGGCTGCGACGGCGAATGCAACCGCGAGGGCCGCAATGGCAATCGTGACGAGGTGCCAGCAGTAGTAGCTGGTGAACTTGGCCGTCGTCCGGAGGCCGCTGGCCTCCAGCAGCGGACGGGCCGCGACACGCCCGCCGGCGATCACGTGCAGAACGCCGATGGCGGTCGAAAGAATGGCGGCAGCAAGAAAGAACCAGTTCATCTGACGTGTCCGAGAAGCATACCAAACAACACGGTATATTAATTGCAGCGAGCCGCAAGAGGGGCAAGAGGGCAAGCGGGGCGCATTGGCGCCGGCATCGCGTGCTGCCCTTGGGGAATAATTGCGCGGGCTTGGATGTGCTCGCCACCCGTCGTTCGCTGGCCGTCTGCGGCAACAGCACGTTTCGGTGCGCGCCACTTGCAGGTTGACCTTTCGCACCGACGGGCTCGACTGATCTGACACTGCGCTTTCGATTCGCGCTGCCGTCGAGGTTCACATGACGACCGAAGGAGAGGTACCGCAAGGTCGTCTGACGCTGCGAATTTCCGCCATGCCCGCGGACACGAACGCAAATGGCGACATCTTCGGCGGTTGGGTCATGGCGCGCATGGACCAGGCCGGCGGTATCGCCGGCGTGGAGCGCGCGCAAGGCCGCGTGGTCACCGTCAAGGTCGACGCGATGATGTTTCTCAAGCCGATGCAGGTCGGCGACGTTCTCGAGATCTACACGGCTGTCACGCGCGTCGGGCGAACCTCAATGACGATCGAGATCGAAGCTTGGGCGCAGCGCTTCCGCACCATACGACGAGAGAAGGTGACAGAAGGTACGTTCACTTTCGTTGCGGTCGATGATCACGGTCGACCTCGCCCCATTCCGCAGGACAGCTAGCCTCCCCCACGGTTCCCACAGCGCGTTGCGGCGTGCTATTATTGAACATGCCCGACGTCGCACCGCCGCGCATCCCGCCCAGTCTTCGGCCTGATCCCCGCAGCGTACCGTTCGATCTCGACGCGGCGATTGCAGCCGTTGTCGGTCTTGCCGCCCGCGTGCCCGACAGCGCCTTCACCGCCGAAGTGCTCGGTACGGAGCGTGCGGGCCAAGGCGTCGTCATTCGCGACGATCTCGTGCTCACCGTCGGATACCTCGTGACCGAAGCGGAGGAAGTGTGGCTCACCACGCACCAGGGCGAAAGCGTTGCGGCGCATCCCCTGGCCGTCGACTTCGAGTCGGGCTTTGCTCTGGTTCAGTCGCTGTCACCGCTCAAGGCGAAGCCGGTGGCGTTAGGAAGTGCCGAGACCCTCGATATCGGTGCCGATCTCGTCATCGCCGGGGCAGGTGGTCGCGATCACGCCCTCGCCGCGCGACTCGTCGCCCGCCAAGAGTTCGCTGGCTATTGGGAGTACCTGGTCGACGACGCGCTTTTTACGGCGCCTGGCCATCCTCATTGGGGCGGAGCGGCCGTGATTGGGCCTGACGGCCAACTCGTCGGACTGTGTTCTCTCCAGCTCGCCGGCTCTCGGCCGGGCGGGGCCACCGAGGCGATCAACATGAGCATCCCTGTCGATGTGCTCGCCCCGGTCTTCGACGACATGGTCACGATTGGCCGCACGAGACGCGAGCCGCGGCCGTGGCTCGGCGCGTACGTCAACGAAATCGGCGACCAGATCGTCGTGGTCGGTGTTGCGACCGATGGTCCGGCCGACCGTGCGGGTCTCCAAGCCGGCGACGTCGTCTCGGCGATCGCGGATGATCAGGTCCAAGACCTTGCCTCGTTCTATCGCCGGCTCTGGTCGCTCGGGCGCGCCGGAACCGAGGTTCCCTTGTCGATCGAGCGGGGCGGGAGACACATGAACGTCGTCATCACCTCCGGAGAACGCGCCCGGTTCTTGCGGCGTCCCCGCTTCCACTGAATCAGCGCGACAACCGCAAGGCGGACATCTGGTTGGCGATCGCCTGGAAGACGCCGTTCATCTGGTCCGCGGCCGTGACGTTGAAATACATTGACGGGTTGGAAGCGCAGTTCCGGAGGAGATTCGCGTCGCCATCGATCACACGGATCGTGTAGATTAGGATGCCGGCAGCTTTGATGTTGGTACACAATTGACGCATGCGCGTATCGATGGTGCTTCTGTTTGAGGTCCACCGGTTGCGTGTGTTCTCGCCGTCCGTGAGCACAATAAGAACTTTCGTCAGGCGCTCACGAGGTGCGGACGCTTCCGTGTAAGGTTCGCCTGGAGTGAGCATGTGCCACCCATGCACCAGGCCAATCGGGACGTTGGTCCACCCGGCGGCGCGCATCTGCGAAATGGTCGATTGCAACTGCCCCCAATTCGAGCTCAACGGCGCGACATCGGCAAGATTGCACTCGTCAGCGTAAAAGTGCGTCGCGGCTTGCCCTGCGACCGGCGTCGTGTCGTTGATGTCGTTCGGTTGGTCGCGATCGGTCACGCAGCCGTTCCAGCCGTTCCGATTGCCCGAGTACATGCTGAAATTCATCCAGGGCTCATTGCGGTATCTGCGGCCCATATTGACGTGCGTGTCGAATGGAACGATGCCGACGCGAACCGAGTTGGCACGGCCGCTGTTCGAATGAAGCGCCTCCATCGATCGAACGAAGTCCGACACGGCGCGGCGCAGCACGTTGATCTTCTGACCGCCCATCGAGCCCGTGTTGTCGAGCGCCAAGGCGATCTCGAGATCCTGATAGCCACTGGTCGCCTCCGCAGAGACTGTGACATTGATCGTGTTGATGCCGATCACGGGTAACAGGGCGGTTTGCACTTGCACGGGGCTTGTCGGGCGGATGCGCACGGTCGTGTTGTCGTTCAGGACGTCGATGGTAAGCGGAATATTCTGAAGAGTGGCAGGCAAGTTCGCCCGCGCGAAACTGGTCGCGATCTGCGTGATTTCGGCGGCCGGCCGGCCGGCGGACTTGGCCCCCGCGATCGCCGCACCGTCCAAAGCTTCCTGGATCTGCGATCGCAATCGCGATGCGTTGGTGTAGTCGATCGCCGCGCCGGTCAGTCCGAGGACCGGGATCATCGACAGGGCGAAAATGACCGCGAAGTTGCCGCGACGGTCCTCGCAAAACCGACGAAACACGTGCGAGACGCGCGACGCAGTACGACTCAACATGACTCAAGCCCCTCGAACCGGCGGCTGCTTCACGGCATGCGCACGCCTCAGCCGCCCAGTCGAACCGAACCTCCCTATCTGAAGAACGTTAAGAATCGACCGAGCGGCCGCGCGTGGTATGAGGCCTTAGGCAACCGCCCATTGACGCTCGCCACGGGGGGGGGGGGAGGCTGGCCGTGCGACAATCTTTCCTCGGCACATGAGTGGACCATGAAAAGATTCGGGCTCGTGCTCGCGTTTCTTGCTTCCGTTTCGTTTACCTTGTTTCCAGTCCTGCCGGCATCTGCGGTATCGACTGGGCAAGGGCGCGCCGATAGCCATCGGGCGCTGGTCGGACACGCGGCGCGTGGTGACCTCATCATTGTTTCGCCGGACCGGCTTTTCCGGGACTGAGCGTGGTCGACGCCGAGGTGCTCGACCAGCGGATGTGCCAGTTCGGACGGATTGCTCTCATCGCGCGGCAAGGGGGTCACCAAACCATGTCGGTCGCTCGGTGCGCATGGCACGGCACATGTTGCCGGTGAACCGAACCGAAAATCCAACCGACGAAGGGATCGAGGCGATCCGTATTGGCTCGCTGCTCGTGGAGATCCCCGATGTCCTTACGTTTGACGTCCTTACGTTTGACCAGATCCGCAGTCGTGCTCGCCTCCGGGCTCGCGGCGCTTGCCACCGCTCCGTTCGCCCCGGGGCTCGACGCACTCGTCCCTCGTGCTCACGCCCAACAGCACGCCCAAGAACCGACGATCGAGCAATTCAAGTCCATCCTGCAGAACTTCGGATCGTTCGTCGCGCATCAACGCTACGGCGAAGTTTGGGTGCCGTCGTCGAACGTCGTTCCGCACGGATGGAAGCCCTATCCGGCGTGCAACTGGGTCTACGACCGGACCTATGGCTGGTTCTACGACGACCGTACCGAGTGGGGCCGCATCGTGCACCATTACGGCCGCTGGGGCTTCGACGAGCAGATGGGCTGGGTCTGGGTACCCGGCAGGCAATTCAGCCCGGCCCATGTCGCTTGGCGCGTGTCCGACCAGTGGGTCGGCTGGGCGCCGCTGCCGCCGGACCAGGATGCGCAGACGGCGCAGGCTGCGTCCTTCAACAACGATCGGTTTTGGACCTTCGTTCAGGCGAACCAGCTGGGTAGCCGTTGTGAAGCTGGCGGCGGCGTCATGAGGTCGGCGGACCAGATGCGCCAGATCTGGCCGACGACACGGCTCGTCACGGAGACTCGCTTTGTTTCCGGAATTCCGGTGTTCGTTCTACCGCCGACGCTCGTCGTCACGGTTGTCGACATTGATCTTGTCGTCTACTTCCCCTGGCTTGTCGTGCCCTGGCCGCATTGGGCCTTCGGGCCGTGGTTCGTGTTCTGGCACTGGTTCGTGGCCGGGGCCTGGGGCCCGTTCTGGCCGGTCGCATTGCCCTATGCCGCCGCGCCGCCTGCACCGCCGCCATCCCCGCCCATCGTCGCACCGCCTCCGGGTGGTGGCGGAGGTGGCGGGCCAATCGGTCGGCCGCTGCCTCGGCCTGGCATCAATCCGGGTGGGCCAGTGATTGTGGATCAGCCCCCGGTCTTCGTGCCGCCGATCGTTCGCCCGATCAGGCCTATCGTCGAGCGTCCGATCCGGCCGACCCGCCCCATCGATCCCGGCATCGGAAATGGTCGTCCTGGGCGGCCGTGCATCATGATCTATCCGCCGCCGCCCGGCTGCGGAGGCGTCGGTCCCAATCGGCCGCGCCCGACCCATCCTGAGATTGGCAATCGTCGGCCGCACGTAATCCCGTCGAACCCGATCGTTCGGCGTCCGCAAATCGTGCCGCAGCGACCGATCGTGCGGGCCCCGATCCAGCCCGCGCCCAGCATGGTCCAACGGATGCCGCAACAGCGCACGATTGCGCCTCGCGGAATGAACTCTCGTGTGTCGGGCCCGGGGCGTGGACCGAGCGTGGCGCAAGGGCCGCGCCGCCCGATCCTGCGCTGACCGCTTGTGATGCCATGTGAGACGTCTCTCCCCCGGATCAATCGGGGGAGGGATTCTGCACTTCACTTCCACGCGTAATTGAACGAGATGCTGATGCGATCTTCTTCCGCCATGTTGAGAGGCACCTCGTGCCGCACGAAGCTCTCCCAGAGCAGGAGCGTGCCGGGCGAAGGGGCAATGGAGACGAAGGTTCTGTTGCTGCGTGCTGCGCGTGTTCGCTTCGGTGGTGCGGCCATCATCAGCGGCAGGCGGGGATCCTCGAGTTTAAGGGCACTCGCCCCTTTCGGCACGGCAATGTAGAGCGTGCCGCTAACGGCCGCGTGCGGATGGATGTGCGCACCGTGGTGACCGCCAGGCGGTATCACGTTGACCCAAAGACTGTCCAACGTCAGGCCGCGATCCTGCAAGTCAAGGTCGAGCGCGCGTCCGAAAGCTTTGACGTGGCGGTCGAGAACTTTCGTAAGGCGTGCGAAGGCCGGAAACCGCCAGGGAAGATCATTCAGGGACGCATACGACGTATAGCCCAAGTAGAGATTCCGCTGAGACCACCGACGTCCCGCAATGTCATCGACGGCGAGCGAACGGCACAAGGCATCGAGTTCAGAAATGAGCTTTGGCCGGCCCAGCTCGGTACGGTAGAGGCGGGTGACGAAGAGCATTTCAATGGTCGATGTCGGCGGCATTACCTCGTTGGGACCTGCTCAACCGAAAGAAGTCAAGGCCCACCATCACGTCAGGCGTGCGCGCACGGAAAGAGGTCGTAGCTTGCGCCACGCTTCGCGGTTACGCGCATTGGGCGACCGCCAACGTGAATACGCTCCCCGATATTGAGGCGAACCTTTGTTTCAAGCCTGGCGAAGACATCGTTCCACTCGGTGAGCGTGCAGGTTTCGACCAAGGCTTCGTCGCGGAGATGTCGTCCAGCGCTCGCGCGAACGCGTGGGGCATAGGCGCCGGACGCGAACACGTAGGATTCGAGCTTCCAAAAGAACGTCTTGCAGGGAACGGCCTTCGGGGCGTCGTCGAAAGCGACGGCAAACCCATCCTCGGTTGCGCGAACCACGCTGGCCGTCAGGGCGATGCCGCTGCGGAGGTAGAGCTTCAAGTGAGCGCCGACCGCGGGCACTTCGCGGGCGCCGATGCGAGCGCCCGACGGTGAAATGTCGCGTAGGGTCACCGGGACGATGCGCCCATCGAACTTGACGGAGGAGCGCGCCTTGACAGCGAGGCGCGGGGCCGCACGACGCTCGGCGGTGGTGGTCATGGTTCGGATCCTCGGCCAGCACCCTGCCGAGGATCCGTTGCCGATCGCTTACCGCATCGACGCAACTTGCGTGGATCGTTCGATTCGAACGCGAGCTGTGCCGGCTCGTTCGAAGCCGAGTACGCGCGCGGCCGCGGTCGAAACGTCAATGATCCGGCCGCGGATGAACGGCCCACGATCATTGATGCGGAGAACCGTGGAGCGGCCGTTCGCAAGATTGGTGACCCGAACGCGCGTCCCGAAGGCCAAGCTGCGGTGGGCAGCTGTCATCGCATTCTTGTTGAAGCGCTCTCCGGAAGCCGTGCGCCGGCCGTGATGCCCGGCACCGTAGAACGAGGCGATGCCCGTTTGCGCGGGCTGGGCGGCTGCTTGTGACGGTGTCATCCAAGGGACGAACACGACGGAAGCGAGCATCGCCGCTCGCGCGGTGAGAAGAGCCATGTTGTTTTTCCAGGTTTTGAAGGCAGGTCGGCTCTTGGGCCTGTTGAACAGCCCTATGCACCCCGAAACCTGCCACAACGGCATTTGCCAACGTCAGAACAGACGCTGACGGCGATGCTATTCAACTTAATCATAATTCGGGCGACAATACGTCTTTGCTCAACAAGTCGACATCAGTTTTGAATTTGATTACAAATATGCCATGAAAATTCAGATATTTACTGATCAATCTCCCAAGCAATGGTGACAGTGGCCGCGATGGTGGTTTCGCCGGCCTGAATCGGCACTGCGTCCGCCGTCATCGCACTCCGGGCCACCATCGGACGCGGCGATGGCGTCACATGGTCAGTCACGTTCAGCACACGGCCGAGACGAACTCCCAGCGCTTCCGCATAGAGGCGAGCGCGACGTTGGGCGTCTGCGGCCGCGGCGCGTCGCGCCACATCGCGCGCCGCGTCGGGGTCGGCAAGCCCGAAGACCGGTCCCGTGATGGTATTCGACCCTGTCGACACAGCGCGGTCGAGTACGTCGCCGAGCCGCGTCAAGTCCCGCACGCGGACGGTCAGTTCGTTCGCGACGATATAGCCGCCGATACGGGGCGGTTGACCGCGTTCGTTCCGGAACTGCGGCTCGACAGTGAATCCAGATGTTTGAAGATCGCGGTCAGCGACGCCGGCTTGCTTGATCGCCTGCGTCGCTTCGTTCATCGCTGCGGTATTGGCGGTCAACGCTTCGCGCGCTGTTCGTGCCTGTGTGATGACGCCGATGGTGATCGTGGCCTGATCGGGTACTGCGGTTGCGGTGCCTTGACCGGCAATGGTGATCTGAGCTGTGGGTCGTGAACCGGGTGTTTGAGCGAGTGCCGGGGTGAGCAACAGGCAACAGAAGAAGGCAAGTGCGGACAGCCGCGCGTTTGGCATATGATCGTTCCTTGGTTGGGCGTGATGATCCGAATCGATCGTGGCAGCATGGCGACACGGGCAAGGGTGTCAGATGATCTTCGTCACGCCATCGATCGCGATCGACGAGAAGGAGCTCATCGAGAGCTTCGTTCGAGCCTCCGGTTCGGGCGGACAGAACGTCAACAAGGTTTCTACTGCGGTCGAATTGCGCTTCGACGCGCGGCGCTCGCCTTCACTGCCGAACGACGTCGCCGTTCGTCTGCAACGACTGGCGGGAAGCCGACTGACGCGGGACGGCGTCATCGTGATCTTTGCACAACGCCACCGGACGCAGGAGATGAATCGCGCCGATGCGCGGGAACGCTTGATGACGCTCATACGCGCGGCGGCCGTGCCACCGAAGCAGCGTCGGCCAACCACGCCCGCTGCCTCCGCGAAGCAGGAGCGCTTGAAGGCAAAAACACGTCGTTCGGTCATCAAGAATCTGCGCGGCCGCGCGTCGCACGACGAGTAGAAGCACGTGTCCGTTCGTGAAGTCAGCGAGATTCGAGCATTGGATGCGGCGGATCCCCTCGCTGGATTTCGCACCCACTTCGACCTGCCCGATGGCATCATCTATCTTGACGGAAATTCGCTTGGCCCGCTGCCGCGCGGTACGCGCGAACGCCTGCGGGTGCTCGTCGACGTCGAATGGGGCCGAGACCTGATCGCGAGTTGGAACACGGCCGGCTGGATGAAGAAGCCGGTGCTGCTTGGCGACCGCATCGGCCGACTCATCGGTGCAGCGCCCGGCCAGGTGGTCGTGTGCGATTCAACCTCCGTGAACATCTTCAAGGTGCTCGCCGCTGCTTTGTCGTTGCGGCCGGGGCGGCGTACTATCGTGTCTGAGGACACGAACTTCCCGACCGATCTCTATATCGTGGACGGATTGCGCACTCTCGTCGGTGACATCAGGCTCGAGCTTGCAGGGCGGGATAGGCCTCTGGACGACTTGCTGCAATCGGATGTCGCCGCCGTTCTTTTGACGGAAGTCGACTTCCGAACGGGCGCACGGCACGACATGGCCAAGGTGACGCAGCGCATTCACGCCGCGGGTGCCCTGGCCGTCTGGGATCTGGCGCATTCGGCCGGGGCGTTCGAAGTCGCGCTCGATGCCGCAAAGGCGGATTTCGCTGTCGGCTGCACATATAAGTATCTGAATGCAGGTCCAGGTGGTCCCGCCTATGTGTACTGCGCCGCGCGGCATCAGGAAGAGGTGCGCCAACCTTTGACCGGATGGCTCGGACACGCCGACCCGTTCGCTTTCGACGTGGCGTACAGGCCCGCGACAGGAATAGCGCAATTCATTGCGGGTACGCCGTCGATCCTGGCGCTGGCGCCGCTCGAAGCGTCGCTCGCTGTTTGGGACGAAGTGGATGTGGCGCGCCTTCGCGCGAAGAGCGTGGCGCTCACGGAGCTGTTCATCGCGCGTGTCGACCGTTTTGCCGCGCACTACGGCTTGACGCTCGCCTCCCCGCGTGCCGCCGAGCGCAGGGGCAGCCAAGTCTCGCTGCGCCATCCGTCGGCCTTCGCCATCATCAAGGCGATGATCGCCGAAGGCGTTATCGGCGACTTTCGTGCACCCGATATTCTGCGCTTCGGGTTCACACCGCTCACCCTCTCCTATGCGGATGTGGCGACGGCAGCGGAGCGACTAGAAACGGTTCTTGCAAGCGAGCGCTGGCGGGCATTCTCGTCCGCGCGCGGCAGCGAAGTCACGTGAGGCTCAGCAACGAACCCACACGTAGCGGCCAAGGCGCGGGCTCCAGGCCCGGCACCGACGCGGTGCGGTTGCATCGGCGACAATAGCGCCACCGGCTGCACCGATGATGCCGCCCGCCACCGCGCCACCCACGCGTCCGGTCGCCAAACCACCGATCACGGCGCCTGTTGCCGCCCCGATTCCAGCACCTGCAGCGACGCGCTCTTCGCGGACCGTGCAACCGGCAAGTGCCATTGTGATTAGGCCAACCGCCAAAAGCTTTTTCATTCGCGCCTCCTGAACCTCGACGGGTGATAGCCACCCAACTTGCAATACTACAGCAGGTTCCCGACCGATCACCGTCCGGCGTAGCGCTTATGCGGTGTCACGCCCATAGTAGAGCATGACGACGTGTTCGGCCTCGGCAAAGAAGAGCCACCGCTCGACCATGATGCCAGCCGCCGCCGACGCGGTCGCGAGCAAGCCGAACACGAGAGCGAGCGCGCCACCCGATAACCACGCCGCAGCCAATAGAGCACTGGGAACAACGACCAATGTCGCAAGAACGAGACGGCGCAGTTTGGCCACGTGCTTGCGGGCGATCCGGTAGCCCATCTCGCGCATGACGTAGTTGGCTTGGGCATGCGCGGGTTCGAGAGACCGCACTTTGCCGAAGCGTCCGAGACCCGTGGCTGATTCGACGGTGTAGGTCTTCGATGCTCCGTCAATTCGCGCCCAATACGCGGCCTTCAAAAGGCCGGTGATGATGAGAGCGATGAGCCCCAGCGCGCCCGCCGTTCGCGCGGGCAGGCCGAAGGCGGCGAGCAGCAGGTGCAGCAGAACCGCTCCAGTCGCAAGCGACAACGCGAGATAGATCGGCGTGACAATCGCTTGATTCCAAGCCCGGATCGTCGGCAGTGATTGATAAATCATGCCTGTGCACCACACAGTGATCAGCGCCAAGACGGCCGTGGCGATGGCAGCAGTAATCGAGACCGCGCCGTAGACCACCCAACCCATGCCGAGGACTGCCGCAGGAACATAGGTGGCGAGCGCAGCGATGCCTTCGCGCGAGAGCCACGACGAACGCCACTGGGACACAGCGCGCCAGGCGCGCTCCGGGTGCCCGAGGTGCGCGGTCGAGGAGAGGAGCCCCGCGGTGATCAGCGCAAGCGCAAGCCCGAGCCCCACGAAGCCGAGCATGGGCGTCGCCGGCACAAGGCCCGTGGCCACGAACAGGGCGAGCAACGCCAGAAGCCCGTAGCCCGCGCCGGCGGCGCTGGTGAAAAAGATGACGGAGTAGGCGGGGTGCATGCGACAGACCGAGGTCAGCGCGACAGGAGTTTGTCGGCCCACGCGAAGAAGCGGGCAGACATCGTTCCGGTATCAGCAGGCGCGGTGATCTCAGCGGCTGCCGCATGCGTCGCGTCGCGCTTCTCCCGCGGCGGCAGATACTTGTTGACGGGCTTGTAACCGAACTCCGGCAGGAGGTCGAAACCGCCACGGGAGGCCACCAGCTTCGATACGTTGCTGTCGGGGTCACCGATGTCGCCGAAGTGCCGAGCGCCAGTCGGGCACGCACGCACGCAAGCAGGCACGCGGTCTTCGGGTGAAAACGTCTCGTTGTAGATGCGGTCGACACACAGCGTGCACTTCTTCATCACGCCGTCGTCGTAGTCGTACTCGCGGGCACCGTAAGGGCAAGCCCAAGAGCACAGCTTGCAACCGATGCACGTGTCCGGGTTGACCAGCACGATGCCGTCCTGGGCGCGTTTGTAGGAAGCGCCCGTCGGGCACACGGTGACACAGGCCGGCGTTTCGCAATGCAAGCAGGAGCGCGGGAAGTGGACGGTGCGCCCCGTTGCGCCCTCACCGACTTCAAAGCTGTGTACACGATTGAGCCAGGTTCCGTGCGGATCCTTGCCGTAGGGTTGTTCGTCAGTCAGCGGCGCTGAGTAACCGCCGGTGTTCCATTCCTTGCAGCTCGTCACGCAGGCTTGGCAGCCGACGCAGGTATCGAGATCGATCACCAAGCCGAGCTTCTTCTCGGTCTGGGTTGGGAGCGCCGTCATCGTCCGATCTCCCGGAACTCCATGCCGAACCGAGAGACTTGGATGGTCGCCGTAGGGCTGGGATGGCCGAGGCGCTCGAAGCGCGGCCACGTTTCCTCAGCCTCGTCAGGGGCCGCGCGCTCGACGCGCACTTTGAGATCGTACCATGCGGCCTGCCCGGTGACCGGATCGCTGTTCGAGAAGCGGTAGCCGCCCTGGCGTTCGGGAAGAAGCTCCGCGATCAGGTGATTGAGAAGAAAGCCTTTGGTTGCTTCCGGCACATCCGGATCGAGGCCCCAAGTGCCCGAGCGCTTCCCGATCGCGTTCCACGTCCACACGGTGTCTGGGTTGACTCCATCCATCAGCTTCACTTGTGCCTTCACGCGACCGATCAGGCTCGTGATCCACACCCAATCATCATCACCGATCTCGAGGACTCGTGCTGTGTCGCGGTGCATATACAAGCGGTTCGCGTTGGTGATCTGGCGCAGCCACGCGTTCTGCGATCCCCACGAATGATACATGTGCATCGGACGCTGCGTGATGGCGTGTAGCGGGAACGTGGTCTCGTCGACGAGCGACCCCTCGAAAGGCGGATACCAGAACGGCAGTGGGTCGAAATAGGTCTTGATGCGTTCGCGGTGGCTGTCAGGGGGTTGAATCGGTCCCTGTCCAGCGGCCGCGAGGCGGAACTTCTGCAGCGGCTCGAGATAGAGCTGAAAAATGATCGGGTCAGCCGCGCCGATGAAACCGACGGACCTCGCCCAGTCCAAGTACCTCTTGTTCGCGTGCTTGTAGAAGCGCTGGTCGTTGTCCAAGTGGTGTTGGTAGAAGCAGCCGTTCGCGACGTACGCGTCAAGCTGCTGGGGATTGATCGCTCCCTTGCCGAATCGATCACCGGCCTCGCCGCGGAAGCCTGCCAGCGGACCGATGCCGGGGCTGCGCTCGTGATTGACGATGTAGTCGGCATAGCCGCCAGGATAGCGGGGCGTTCCGTCCTCCGTCACGAAACCCGGCAGCTTGAGCTGCGCGCCGAGTTCGAGGAGCACGGTTTGAAAGCTCCGCACGTCACGATCGGGCGCAACAACCGGCTGGCGGATGGCGTCGGCGGGCGCGTCGGGTTCCGAAATCGGTCGATCGAGGAGCGATATGCAGTCCCAGCGTTCGAGATACGTGGTATCCGGCAAGACGAGGTCGGCGTAGGGCACCATCTCGGAGAAGTAGGCATCCGAATAGATGATCTTCGGGATGGCATAGTCGCCGGTCTTGGCATCCTTGGCTGTCAGGTGCTTCAGCACGGCTGGAATATTCATGGTCGAATTCCAGCTCATATTCGCCATGTACATGAACAGGACATCCACCGGATACGGATCACCCAAAGCCGCGTTGGTGATCGCCATGTGCATCAGCCCGTGCGCGGCGATCGGCGCATCCCAGGAGTAGGCTTTGTCGATGCGAAGCGGTGTTCCATTCGGATCGATCAGCAGGTCTTCGGGCCCTTGCGGGAAGCCGAGCGGTGCCGCCGCGAGCGGTGTCATCGGCTTCACCGTGCGGTATTTGCCGGCAGGGCGATTGGGTGGTGGCGTCGGGCGCGGAAAGGGCGCCTTGTAGCGGAAACCGCCAGGACAATCGATGGAGCCCAGCAGGATCTGCAAGACATGGATCAAGCGGCAGGTTTGGAAACCATTCGAATGCGCAGATACGCCGCGCATGGCGTGCATCGACACGGGCCGGCCGATCGTTGTCTCGTGCCGGCGTCCGGCCCAGTCGGTCCATGGGATGTCGAGTTCGATCGTCTGCTCGAAGGCAGCATGGGCCAGCTCCGCCGCGATGCGGCGAATGCTGGTTGCTGGAACACCGGTCTGCCGCGCGGCACGTTCCGGAGCATACGCGGGCGCGAGGAACCGCGAGGCGAGCAGGTGAAACGCGGTCGCGGCCGCGCGGCCATCGGGCAGCGTGAACTCGCCAACGAGAGCAGGCAAAACGTCCGCGCGGGTGGCGGCGACGAACGTGCCCGTCGCTTTGTCGAAGGCGAGAGGCGCGCCGTCCCGGTCGCGCGCGAAGAGGCCGTCTTCGGCGGAACCGGGCGCGCGGATCACGAGCCATGGCGCATTCGTATAACGAATGAGGGAGTCGAGGTCGACGTTCTGCGTGTGCAGAAGCTCGTGGATCAACGCGGCGACGAACAGCCCATCGGTGCCGGGTTTGATGCCGATCCACTCGTCGGCGATCGCATTGTAACCCGTGCGTACCGGGTTTACGGCGACGACCTTCGCACCACGCTCCTTCAGTTTGCCGAGTGCGATTTTGATCGGGTTCGAACTGTGATCTTCGGCGACGCCGAACAGAAGAAAGTACTTGGTGCGCTCCCAGTCCGGCTCGCCGAACTCCCAGAACGATCCGCCGATCGTGTAGAGCCCGGCCGCCGCCATATTGACGGAACAGAAGCCGCCATGCGCGGCGAAGTTCGGCGTGCCGTACTGTTGCGCAAACCAGCCGGTGAGAGCCTGGCTCTGATCACGACCTGTGAAGAGTGCGAAGCGCGATGGGTCCTTCGCTCGCGTCGTGCTGAGCCAATTGGCGGCGATGCGCAGCGCCTCGTCCCAGGAGATTTCTTCGAACTTGCCGGAACCGCGTTCGCCGACACGCTTCAGCGGCGCGCGCAACCGTGCCGGCGAGTAGTGCTGCATAATGCCGGCCGCACCCTTGCCGCAGATCACGCCCTTGTTGATCGGATGACTGCGGTTGCCCTGGATGTAGCGAACCTTGCCGTTCTTCAGAAAAACCTCGATGCCGCACCGGCACGCGCACATATAGCAGGTTGTCGTCTTGACCTCGTCGGCGGCCGGGGCCGAGAGGTCGATTGTAGGTTCGCGGCTCATCGCTGAACGGTCCTCAAGCACCGGTTCCTCGAGTGCGGATATCACCCATGGTCCGCCATGCGACTTCGATAGGTGGTGTCGACAAGCGATGCTATCGGGCCTGGCGTCCGTACCTTCACGAGGGACATCATCGCCGCCGCTTCACACGAGCTTGCTTAGAACTGCGCGCAGCCAGGATGACGATCATCGGGCGCGAGTTCTACGAGAGCGGCGATCCGTGCAGGACCTCGGTCTCGACAATATCGCTTCATGCGACTCATTGCTCATGCGGCGCGTCGAAGGCCGGCAGACGTCCACACCTCGACCAAAGCGCCGACGAAATGGTCGATATCGGCATCGGTGTGAAGCGGCGAGGGCGTTACTCGCAGGCGCTCGGTTCCGCGCGGGACGGTCGGATAGTTGATCGGCTGTACATAGATGCCGTGCCGATCCAAAAGTTCGTCGCTGATGCGCTTGCAGACGACCGGATCACCGACCATCACGGGCACGATGTGGCTTGGATTGTCGAGATGCGGAATGCCGGCGACGTCGAGCCGGCGCCGCACCGCCGCAACCCGCTCTTGATGCCGCTCCCGCTCGTGCTGCCCGCTCGACTTGAGATAACGGATGCTTGCAAGCGCCCCAGCACAAACGACCGGCGGGAGCGACGTCGTGAAGATGAACCCCGATGCAAAGCTACGGACATAGTCGCACAGCGCGGCAGAACCGGTGATATAGCCGCCGATCACGCCAAAGGCCTTGCCGAGCGTCCCTTCGATCACCGCCAAGCGATGCGCGAGACCATCGCGTTCTGATACGCCGCCGCCTCTAGCGCCGTACATCCCGACGGCATGGACCTCATCAAGATACGTCATTGCGCCGTACTTTTCGGCAACGTCGCATAGTTCACCAATCGGCGCGATGTCACCATCCATCGAATAGACGGATTCAAACATCACGAGCTTTGGCCGTTTCGGATCGATCTTGGCAAGTTTGGCTTCGAGGTCAGCAGGGTCGTTGTGCCGGAACACGTGCTTTTCGGCGCGACTGTGCCGAGCGCCTTCGATCATGGAGGCATGATTGCCTTCGTCCGACAGAATAACGCAATTCGGCAATCGTGAAGCGAGCGTGCTCAGCGTCGCCCAATTCGACATGTATCCTGAATTGAACAGAAGCGCTGCTTCCTTTCCGTGCAAATCGGCGAGTTCCTGTTCGAGCAACACGTGGTAGTAATTGGTTCCGGAGATATTGCGCGTTCCGCCGGCGCCGGCCCCGCACGCATCGAGCGTGCGATGCATGGCTGAAAGCACGTCAGGATTCTGGCCCATCCCAAGATAGTCGTTCGAGCACCAAACGACCACGCCACGCTTCCCGGCGGACGTGTGTTGGGTTGCAGCCGGGAAGCGTCCGGCGTGACGCTCGATGGCG
Source organism: Pseudomonadota bacterium (assembly GCA_041694995.1). Lineage (GTDB taxonomy): Bacteria > Pseudomonadota > Alphaproteobacteria > Rhizobiales > UBA4765 > Raskinella. The sequence goes on from JBGFRS010000007.1 coordinate 25,634, forward strand.
ACGAAGGTTCGGTAGCGTCCTTCGCGCTTTAGCCCTTCGATCTCGGATTTGAAGAAGCCTTCGTAGTCCATCGTCCCCACTATCCTTCCTCTTTGTCGAATTGTCGCCCGCAGCACATGTGGTCGACTGCTACCTGCAGCCTCACGCGACCAAGGCGTGTCCGCACAAGCGAATTGACGGCGCGCAAACAGACACCTGGAGGTCTGCCTGCTCGTAGCACGAGCAGGCGGCATGGCGCGAGGTCCACGAGCCCTGGATCTTGGGGTCGAGTTTGTACTCGTTGGGATTCGAACTTGCATGCAAGTTCGTGCTCTTGCGGCCTATTTCGGGTTCAGGCCGAGCCGCGTGACGGTAGCGCGGGCATACGCGGCCGAGTTCAAGGGTCGTGATTTGATGCGCCCGCGACCACCGCGCCAGAAATCGGAGAGCGACGGATGGGCCGAGAACAGCGCTTGCACCTGGCCGCCGAGGAGCGCGGGGTTTTCCTAGGCGTCTTCGCTCTTGCGTTCGGCCCATCTCCCGGGGGACGATCCTATCCGGTCCGGGCAAATGATGAAGGTGAACCCCGGGCCACAGCGCGGGAGGCGATCGAGTTATGCCGGATGGCGGAGGAACAGGCAGGGGCACGCGCGTGATCGCTCTGGTCGGTCCGTACCAGAGCGGCAAGACCACGCTTCTTGAAGAAATCCTGCATCGGTGCGGGGCCGTCACCCGGCCGGGCACGATCGCTGCGGGAACGACGTTCGGGGACCAGTCCCCCGAAGCGCGCGCGCATCTCATGTCGGTTGAGATGAACATCGCGCGCTTATCCTTCATGGGTGACGACTACGTGTTCCTCGATTGCCCGGGGTCGGTCGAATTCGCGGGTGAAGCGCGCGCGGCGCTCGGTGTCGTCGATGCGGCTATCGTCGTGTGCGAGCCCGATCCGAAGAAACTCCCCGCACTGCAGCTTCTTCTGCGCGACCTCGAAGATCGTAAAATCCCGCGCATTCTGTTCCTCAACAAGATCGACAAGGCCGAAGAGGAGGTGACCGAGACCCTCGCGAACCTGCAGTCCATCAGCCGGACACCGCTCGTCTTTCGTCAGCTGCCGATTTGGAAGAACGGCATCGCTGTCGGTTTCATCGATCTCGCGCTCGAACGGCACTATGTCTACCGGGAACACGCACCGTCCGAGGTGCACGAAATACCCGCCGCCGAACTCGCGCGCGAGAAGGAAGCGCGCTTCACCATGCTGGAGAAGCTCGCGGACTACGACGACAAGTTGATGGAGGATCTTCTCTCCGATATCGAACCACCGCGCGATCAGGTGTTCGTCGATCTTGCCCGCGAAATGCGGGAGGGATTGATCGTGTCCGTCTGCGTCGGCTCGGCCGAACGCGGCAATGGCGTGCTGCGACTCCTCAAGATGTTGCGCCACGACGGTCCGGCGATCGCAGAGACGGCGAAGCGACTTGGCGTGCCTGGCGATGGTGCCGTCGTGCAGCTTGTCAAGACGCTCTACACCTCGCACGGCGGTCGCCTCGCGATCGGACGTGTGCTCGGCGGAACGCTCGCGGACGGCGCGACGCTCACCCGCAGTGATGGATCGACGGAGAAGGTCTCGGGCATCAATCGCATGCACGGGTTCCGGCTCGATCGGCTCGACAAGGCCTCCGCAGGGGAGTTCGTTGCGCTTGGAAAGATCGAACACGCGAAGACGGGTGAAGTCCTGACGAGCGACAAGGCAAGGTTCAATCCCGCGCCGCTCGTTGCGCCCGTGCCGGTCACAGCCATTGCCGTTCACCCGAAGGAGCGCAAGGACGAAACAAAGCTTGCCGCAACCCTCAATCGTCTCGCAGAAGAGGATCTCGGTCTCAGGTTCGAGCACCGTGCCGAGACCGGAGAACTCCTTGTTCACGGTCAGGGGGACGTGCATCTGAAGGTTGTCATCGAGCGTTTGGCGCGCTCCGGTGTTGGCCTGGTGCAGGCCGAGCCGAAGGTCGCGTACCGCGAGACCATCAAGAAAGGCACGACGCAGCGCGGCCGGCACAAGAAGCAGTCCGGCGGACATGGCCAGTTCGGCGACGTCGTTCTCGACATCAAGCCGCTGCCGCGCGGATCGGGCGTCACCTTCGCCGAGACGATCACCGGCGGCGTCGTGCCGCGCAACTACATCCCGGCAGTCGAGGAGGGCGTGCGCGACGCTTTGCACAAGGGGCCGCTGGGATTTCCTGTGATCGATGTGTCGGTCACGCTGACGGACGGCTCCTATCACACCGTCGATTCTTCCGATCAGTCGTTCCACATGGCCGGCGCGCTGGCTATTCGCGAGGCCTTGCCGAACTGCACGCCGGTTCTTCTTGAGCCGATCCTGTCGGTCGAGATCGTCGTGCCGAACGACGCGACCTCGCGCGTGACCGGCATCGTGTCCGGCCGGCGCGGGCAAATCCTCGGCTTCGAGCCGAAGGACGGCCTTGATGGTTGGGACGTGGTGAAGGCGGAAATCCCGGAAGCGGAGATGCGCAATCTCATCGTCGAGATTCGCTCGGCGACCGCTGGGGTCGGCTCGTACACGGCACGCTTCGATCACATGCAGGAATTGACAGGCAAGCTCGCCGAGCGCGTGGTCGAGGCGCACAAGCAGAAGGCGGCCTGAGCACGCATGCTCATCAGGCAGGGGCGCGAGTGGAACGGCGGGGAGGGCATGGTGACGCCGGGGTGCGCCGTGCTCGACCGGCGTGCCTTTACGTTCGGCGCGGCGCCTAATGGCCGCTTCACTAGCGAGGGGCGCCGCGTTCCGACGCTGATCTTCAACGGCTATGGCGGATGGATCGCCGGGCTCCATGCATCGCGCCCGCGTGAACGCCTCTTCATGTGAAAGAAAAGCCGGGCTTCGTGCCCGGCTTTCGAGTGGCAGCGCAGGGCCTCGAAGACCGACGCCACTGCCTTTTAGAGGGGAACGCACTCGCGGCCGCCTGCGCGTACCGCGAGTGCAGCGACTATCGATGCCTTCCGCAGCGCCAGCAATGCAAACACATGCATGTTTGGCATGCTCCTGCGGCTTAGAACGTCCAGCGCTGCGCCTTGGCAACGAGGAAATCCCGAAACACTTGAATGCGTGCCAGGTGCTTCACCTCTTCAGGATAGACGAAATACGTATCGAATGCCGGCATCGTCGCTGACGCGAGCAGCATGTCGAGGCCCGATTTCGGGTCAACGAGATAGTCCGGCAGAACAGCGAGACCGATCCCGACCTCGGCGGCGTTCTTGACGCCGTTGATGTTGTTGATCGTCATGTGCGGCCGGCGCGGATCGTTCGGCGGCCGCCCCGCGTGCAAGAGCCAGTTCATCTGCTTGAAGAAGGTCGGTACGGGGCCGCCATAGGCGATGAGCTTGTGCGAATCGAGATCGTCCAACGTCTCGGGGCGGCCGAAACGCTCCGTGTAACTTTGCGACGCGAATGCGTGGAAGTGCACGGTGAACAGCTTGCGCTGGATGAGATCGGGCTGTGTCGGCTGACGGAAGCGAATGGCGACATCGGCCTCGCGCATGGCAAGGTCGAGCTCTTCGTCCGTGAGGATCAAGGAGAGCTGGATTTCCGGGTAAGCCTCCATGAACTCCTTGAGGCGGGGGGTGAGCCAATTCACGCCGAGCCCGATCGTCGTCGTGATGCGCAACTCGCCATTGGGCTTCTCACGGCTGTCGGAGAGAACGGATTTGACGGTTTCGAGCTTCAACAGCACGTCGCGCGTCGTGCGATAGAGGACGTCGCCCTGCTCGGTGAGGATCAGGCCGCGCGCGTGGCGGTGAAACAACGGCACGCGCAGCTCGGTTTCAAGAGCCGAGACCTGCCGGCTCACCGCCGATTGCGACAGCCCAAGCTGCTCGCCCGCATGCGTGAAACTGCCTGCGGCTGCCGCGGCATGGAACACTCTGAGCTTGTCCCAGTCCACGGGTCCGCCCTCCGTCTGCTCTGATGTGAACGCATAGCTTACATCAGATTCTCACGCGGTAAGCGCCGAATTCATCGTTTCTTTTGATGACTACGCGCGAATCGCGTGATCGATCGGCGTGTGGCGCCCTTATTCCGCAGCGACGGCGTGTGGCGTTTCGTGCGCCGCCAGGAACTTCTCGGCCTCGAGCGCTGCCATGCAGCCCATGCCGGCGGCCGTCACGGCCTGCCGGTAGACATCATCGGTGACGTCGCCGGCCGCGAAGACGCCGGGGATCGAGGTGCGGGTCGTGCCGGGCTCGACCCAGAGATATCCGGAGGGCTTCGTCTTCAATTGATCCTTGAACAGCTCCACAGCCGGCGCGTGCCCGATGGCGATGAACACGCCGTGCACGGCGCGTTCGCTGGTCTGTCCGGTTTGGACGTTCTTGAGGCGGACGCCGGTCACGCCCCGCGGCTCCTCGGTCCCCAGCACCTCGTCGAGCACGCTGTTCCAGACGACCTCGATCTTCGGATGCCGGAACAGCCGCTGCTGCAGGATCTTCTCGGCCTTGAAGGCGTCACGCCGGTGCACGACCGTGACCTTGCTTGCGAAATTGGTGAGAAACAATCCCTCTTCGACCGCCGAATTGCCGCCGCCGACGACGAGTACCTCCTTGCCGCGATAGAAGAATCCGTCGCAGGTGGCGCACGCTGAGACGCCGTAACCTTGAAAGTGCCTTTCGGACGGCAGGCCGAGCCACTTCGCTTGCGCGCCGGTGCAGATGACGAGCGCATCGGCAAGGTAGACGTCGCCACCGTCACCCACTAGCCGGAACGGCCGCTGCGACAGATCAGCGGAGACGATGATGTCCGAGATGACGCGCGTGCCGACATGCTCGGCCTGCGCCCGCATCTGGTCCATCAGCCATGGCCCTTGGATCACCTCAGCAAAACCAGGGTAGTTCTCGACATCCGTCGTGATGGTGAGCTGCCCGCCCGGCTGCAAGCCTGCGACAAGGACAGGTTCCAGCATGGCTCGGGCGGCATAGATCGCCGCCGTGTAGCCCGCGGGTCCGGAGCCGACGATCAGAATCTTGCTGCGGATCTCGGCCATCGTCGCCCTGCGGGTTCGGGGGTCGGCGTCCTCATCTTAAGGTGCCGAGGTATGGGTTGTCCTGGGTCGCGGGTTGTCTTGGGTCGCGGGTTGTCTTGGGTCAGCGCATGAGACTGGGGGTCTGCGTGCCCAGGGCTGCCAGATACTGGGTTGCAGTGCGTCCGTCGAGGGTCTTGGCGGCGGCCGTTGCGGGACGCGCCGGGGGCTCCATCAACATCATCAGGGGCAGCGCCGCCGCGACGGCGAGGATGGCCGCGACCGCCACCGCGAGTTCCACCCTTCGGGTGCGCGTGATCGGCTCGCGCCGGTTCAGCTCGCACACGCCGCCGGGGCAGAGCTTGGCCCTTTCGGGCATGACGAGGTTGTAGAGCTTGCAGCCGAGGCAGATGCCGAAGGCGGTCTCGAAGAGCAAAAGCGTCAGGCAGATGACGCAGATCGCGAGCAGCACCGGACCCGCCATATTCAGGACCAAGACCAAGACCGTGGCCAGCGTGGCGAGCGCGAGCCCCAGCGCCCAGGCAAAGCGCTTCTGCGGGGCGCCGGTGTATTCGGGCGTCTGGTTGGCGACGATCAACCGGCCGAGGACGAGGCTCGGGGCGAAGCGCGGATTGACGAGGACGCGCAGCAGGAAGTCGAGGAAGAACAGCGCCACCATGAAGCGCAGAGGAACGAAGTTGTCCATGAACATCGCACTTACGAAGGCCACCGTGGCGCCGGTCAGCAGGATGCCGGCGCCAGCGCGGGCCTCGCGTTCATTCAGGACGGGAACGGAATACTGGGGCAGGGTCTCGCCGAAGGAAAAGAGTGACGGCATGCCTGGGCTCCTCATGACTGACGTTCGCCACTGGCGTTCCCTGGGCAACTAATATTCAAAAATTTGAATGTCAAGGGGCTTGTGGACGACAGGGACTGCGGGTGAACGGAATCGGCTGTACGCCGGGACACGGCGCGTCTAGATGGTGACTCGCGCTCGCGAAGCACCCGATGGGTGGCGCGAAGGAGAGGATGTGCGCGCCCGTCTCGACGACATCGATTGGAAAATCCTCGCCGAGCTTCAGGCCGAAGGTCGCATGACCAATGTGGAGCTTGCGCGCCGGGTGGGCATCTCCGCTCCGCCCTGTCTTCGTCGCGTCCGGGCGCTCGAGGAGGCGGGCTTCATCGCCGGCTATCGCGCACTCCTCGACGAAAAGGCCCTCGGCTACGAGGTGACGGCGTTCGTCGAGGTTCGCTTGAAGAGCCAATCGGAAGCGGAGTTGCTTGCCTTCGAAGCGCGTGTGCGCGCCGCATCCACGGTCCGCGAGGCGCACATGCTGTCGGGCGAGTACGACTTCCTCCTCAAATGCGTCTCGCCCGATCTGCGAAGCTTCCAGGCATTCGTGATGAGCGAGATCACCGCGGCGCCGAACGTTGCAAACTCGAAGACGACCCTGGTCATCCGCACGTCGAAATCCGAAGCGATCGTGCCGATGCCGTCGTCCTAGGGATGCTCAATTGTGGAAGGGTGCAGCGCATCGATCATGACTGCGAGGGGGATGCCTGCGCCCAGAGATCATCATAGACGGCTCGGATCGCGGCGATCTCACGGCTGACATCGTGACACGCGACGGCTCTGGCTCGCCCAGCCGCACCCATCTGCTCGGCGTGCGCGTCATCGGCGAGAAGGGGCTCGATCGCCGCGACCAGCGCGTCCAGGTCGCCCGGAGGAATAAGCCGCCCCGTCTCTCCGTCCGCGACGAGGAGCGGCGCTGCCCCGGTGCGCGTTGCGACGACAGCCGTTCCCGAGGCCATGGCTTCGAGCGGCGTGAGGCCAAAGCCCTCCCAGCGTTGTGGCGCGACATAGACGGAGACACGCCGAAACCAGAGTGGCATCTCCTCCGCCGGACGGACGCCGAGCAAATGGATCCGCGCATCAAGCCCGCTCGCGCTGATGCGCTGCTTGAGGCTGTTCACGAAAACCGAGTCCTCCGGCGCCATCAGGCCCGTGACGACCGCCGTCACGTCGGGGTAACGTGGCAGCAGGCGGATCATGGCGTCGATGAAGAGGTCCGTACCCTTGTTGTGCCTGACCCGTCCGAACACGCCGATCCCCCGGGCCCCCGGCAGGCCGGTTTCAGCCCAGGCTTTTTTGCGGTCCGGTGCCGGGACGTAGCGCGCCGTATCGACGCCATGGTGGATGATGGTCGCGGGAACCTCGAGATACGAGGCTGCGGCCTCCGAGGTAGCGATCACCGCATCCATCCGCCGGATGAGCGCTTTGGTCAGGGGCTTGTGGTGGCGTTGCGCGGCCGACGTGAAGACGAGCCGCCAAGGCTGTCGCAACACATCGCGCAACAGAAGGCCAGCCATCATCTCGTCGTTGCGGCGCGCGTGCCAGATGCGGTAGCCGCGCCCGGGCGGCGACCGCCAGCCACCGCGCAGGATCGCGCGGGCCTTGGTTTGCGGCACGGAGGCCGGCAAGTTCGGACCGACCGCGGCAATCGACAAGCCGGCCGCGTGCTGCAACGGAACAAGCGTCGCGATTGTCGATGTCACGCCAGACCAGCGCAGATGCAGGTTCGGGGTGACAACCTCGATCTCGGCGAAATCCGTTGTCACACGAACTGTATCTTCAAGATCTCGTAGCTCTTCGCGCCGCCCGGCGTCGTCACCTCGACCACGTCGCCGACCTTCTTGCCGATGAGCGCTCGGGCCATGGGCGAGGTGATCGAGATGCGCCCCTTCTTCACGTCGGCTTCCGCCTCGCCGACGATCTGATACTTTTTCTTCTCCTCGGTGTCCTCGTCCATCAGCGTGGTGGTCGCACCGAACTTGATCGTATCGCCGTTGAGCTTCGACACGTCGATGACCTCCGCGCGACCGAGCTTGTCCTCGATCTCGGCGATCTTGGCCTCGTTCATGCCCTGGGCTTCCTTGGCCGCATGGTACTCGGCGTTCTCGGAGAGGTCTCCATGAGAGCGCGCCTCGGAGATCGCCTCGATGATGCGTGGCCGTTCTTCGGCCGTCAGCCGGCGCAACTCGGCTTGCAGGGCTTCATAGCCTGCCGCTGTCATCGGAATCTTCTCCATCGCGTCCTCCGCGTTTCTCGCGCAAGCGAGACAGAACATCGGCTTCGCACGGGACGGCTAAGGCCGACTCCGCGCGACAACGGGGTACATCGGGTCAGTTCGCGCGGATACTACTCACGTAGTCCTGCAGCGGGCGAACTTCCAGGGTGCCGGACTTGAGCGCCGCGATACCCTGGGCCGCGGCGATCGCGCCAGCGAGCGTCGTATAATAGGGAACTTTAGAAAGAAGCGCAGCCCGACGCAACGACCGGCTGTCCGAAAGCGCCTGCGCCCCCTCAGTCGTGTTGAAAACGAGCGAAATTTCGCCGTTTTTGATCGCGTCGACCACGTGCGGGCGCCCTTCTAGGACCTTGTTGATCTTCCGCACGGGGATGCCCTGGGCGGCGAGATAGCGTTGGGTCCCCCCGGTCGCCACAATGTCGAAACCTGCTGCTCGGAGCAGGCGGACCGTCTCGAGGATTCGCGGCTTGTCCGTGTCCCGGACCGAGACGAACACCGTGCCGCTCTTCGGCACCTTCGTACCCCCGCCGAGCTGAGACTTTGCGAAGGCGATCGCGAATTTGGTGTCGATGCCCATGACCTCGCCCGTCGAGCGCATTTCGGGCCCGAGCAAGGTGTCGACGCCCGGAAAGCGCGCGAAGGGGAACACCGCCTCTTTCACCGCGACGTGCGAATAAATCTTCGCGCGCAAGCCGAAGGAGGCGAGGCTCTCACCCGCCATCACCCGCGCGGCGATTTTGGCAATCGGCTCGCCGATCGTCTTCGCGACGAACGGCACGGTGCGGGAGGCGCGCGGATTGACCTCGAGCACGTAGATGACGCCGTTTTTGATCGCGTATTGGACGTTCATCAAGCCGCCGACGTTGAGAGCAAGCGCCAAGGCCCGTGTCTGCCGCTCGAGCTGCGCAATCGTGTCCTTGTCGAGAGAGTGTGGAGGCAGCGAACACGCCGAATCGCCGGAGTGAATGCCGGCCTCCTCGATATGTTCCATCACGCCGCAGATGACGACGTCCTTGCCGTCGGCGAGCGCGTCCACGTCGACCTCGATCGCATCGGAGAGGTAGCCGTCGAACAGGAGGGGGTTCTTGCCGAGAACGGTGTTGATCTGCCCGGTCTTGTCGTTTGGGTACTTCGCCTTGACATCGGGGGGCACCATCTCCGGCAGCGTGCCGAGGAGATAGCGATCGAAGGCCTGCTCGTCGTGGATGATGGCCATGGCGCGCCCGCCGAGCACGTAGGAGGGGCGAACGACGAGCGGAAAGCCGAGCTCGGCCGTCACGAGGCGGGACTGCTCGATGGAATAGGCAATGCCGTTTTTCGGCTGCTTCAGCTCCAGTTTGTCGAGCAGCCGCTTGAAGCGGTCGCGGTCCTCGGCGAGGTCGATCGCATCGGGGGAGGTTCCAAGGATCGGAATGTGTGCCTTCTCGAGCGCATCGGCGAGCTTGAGGGGCGTTTGGCCACCGAACTGGACGATCACCCCGTGAAGAGTGCCATTCATTTGCTCGCGCCACAGGATCTCGAGGGTGTCCTCTGCCGTCAGCGGTTCGAAATAGAGACGATCGGAGGTGTCGTAGTCGGTCGAAACCGTCTCCGGATTGCAGTTGATCATGATGGTTTCGTAGCCGGCTTCGCGTAGCGCGAAGGCGGCATGACAACAGCAATAGTCGAACTCGATGCCCTGGCCGATGCGGTTCGGTCCGCCCCCGAGGATGGCGACTTTCTTGCGATCGGAGGGGTGCGCCTCGTCGACCGGCGCTCCGGCGAACGGGGCTTCGTAGGTCGAATACATGTAGGCGGTCGGCGAAGTAAACTCGGCCGCGCAGGTGTCGATGCGCTTGTAGACGGGGCGCACTTCAAGGCTGTGGCGCAGCGCGCGCACGGCCTGCTCCGTCTTGCCGGAGAGTTCCGCAAGCCGCGCATCGGAGAAGCCGAGCGCCTTCAGCTTGCGCAAGCCCTTCGCGGTTTGCGGCAGTCCGCCGGTGCGGACACGCTCTTCCGCGTTCAGGATCATGCGCAGCTGCGCGACGAACCAGGGGTCGATCTTGCAAGCATCATGGACCTCGTCATCGGTGAAGCCGAGCCGCATGGCCTGCGCGACGATGAGCAGCCGGTCGGGCGTCGGCGTACCCATCGCCGCGCGCACGGCGTTGCGGTCATCGCCCTGGCCGAGACCGGGGATGTCGATCTCGTTCAGCCCGGTGAGCCCCGTCTCCAGGCCGCGCAGGGCCTTCTGCAAGGCCTCAGGGAACGTCCGGCCGATCGCCATCACTTCGCCCACGGACTTCATCGACGTCGTCAAGGTCGGTTCCGCGCCGGGGAATTTCTCGAAGGCAAAGCGCGGAATCTTGACGACGATGTAGTCGATGGTCGGTTCGAAGGAGGCTGGCGTCGCCCCGCCCGTGATGTCGTTCTCGATCTCGTCCAGCGTGTAGCCGATGGCGAGCTTGGCTGCGACCTTCGCGATCGGAAATCCCGTCGCCTTCGATGCGAGTGCGGACGAGCGAGACACGCGCGGGTTCATCTCGATCACGACCATGCGGCCCGTCGCCGGATCAATCGCGAACTGGACGTTCGAGCCGCCGGTCTCGACGCCGATCTCGCGCAGGACCGCGATCGAGGCGTCGCGCATGATTTGGTATTCCTTGTCGGTCAACGTCAGCGACGGTGCGACCGTGATCGAATCGCCGGTGTGCACGCCCATCGGGTCGAGGTTCTCGATGGAGCAGACGATGATGCAGTTGTCGTTCCTGTCGCGAACGACCTCCATTTCATACTCCTTCCAGCCGAGGACGGACTCCTCGACCAGCACCTCGTTCGTCGGCGATGCGTCGATCCCGCGCTCGACGATGTCGATGAACTCCTCGCGGTTGTAGGCGATGCCGCCGCCGGTGCCGCCGAGCGTGAAGGACGGGCGAATGATTGCGGGCAGGCCGATGTCGTCCAAAGCGGTAAGGGCTTGGGCGAGCGTCTTCACCTGATGCGAGCGCGGGGTCGCAAGCCCGATCTTCCGCATCGCGTCGCGAAAGAGCTCGCGATCTTCCGCCTTGTCGATCGCTTCCGCCGTAGCGCCGATCATCTCGACGCCGAACTTCTCCAGAACACCCATTTTCTTGAGCGACAGCGCGGTGTTGAGCGCGGTCTGTCCGCCCATGGTCGGCAGGATCGCGTCGGGACGTTCGCGCTCGATGATCTTGGCGACGACGTCCGGTGTGATCGGCTCGATATAGGTCGCATCCGCCAGCTCCGGATCGGTCATGATCGTCGCCGGGTTCGAATTTACGAGAACGATGCGATAGCCTTCGGCCTTCAGCGCCTTGATCGCCTGGGTGCCGGAGTAGTCGAACTCGCAGGCCTGGCCGATGACGATCGGTCCTGCGCCGATGATCAGGATCGAGGAGATATCAGTGCGCTTGGGCATGGGCCCGCCTTCTTCGAATGTGTCGCGCCGGGCACGAAAAAGGAGGCCGACGCGGTCGCCGCCTCCCTGCTGCCCGCGAGAGGCCAGATCGGCCCCGCGTCATGGTCGGCGGGCGGTATAGACGCTCGGCGCCGTCAAGGGAAGGGCGGTTGTCCCGCAGGGTGATTCAAAGAACCGCACCTGACCCTGGCTGACAGTGGCGGCAAATCAGATTCTTTAGGGAGCCACCGGCACAGGAGGCGGCTCGATGGCACGGACACTTTGGGATGCTTTGGG
>JBGFRS010000012.1:0-34448 GCA_041694995.1 Pseudomonadota bacterium
CACGCGCCGCGCCTCGATCAGGCCGCGCGTCCACAGCGCGTCGGCGCGGTCCTCGACCAGCTCGCCGTCGAGCTCCTGGCGCCCGAGCGCCGTGCCGCGATAGGCCTCGACGATCGCGCGCAGGAAGGCGGGCGCGAGATACCTTGCGTTCGCTTCGCTCGCCGCGCGCGTCAGCACGGTGCCGGGCGCCGCGATCAGCCGCTTCAAGAGCGGGATCGGGCGCGGCGTCGTCGTCACCATCTGGCGCGGCCTGTCGCCGAGCCGCAGTCCGAATTGCAGCATGTCGAAGGTCGCCTCCGCGTGGCGCCACTTGGCGAGTTCGTCGCACCAGGCAAGATCGAATTGCGGCCCGCGCAGCGCCTCCGGGTCCTCCGAGGAAAAGGCGTGGGCGACGGCGCCATTGCGGAAGAGGAGCCTGCGCCGGGTCGTTTCCCAGCGCGGCCGCTCGCGCGCCCGATAGACGCCCTTCAGCCCCGAAACGCCGTCGACCATCACTTCGCGAACGTCGGCGAAGGTCTCGCCGATGAGGGCGACATGGCCGGCCGCGCCGGCTTCGACGTTCATGCGCACCCATTCGGCGCCGGCCCGCGTCTTGCCCGCGCCGCGCCCGCCCAGAAAGAGCCAGAGGGTCCAGTCTCCCGGCGGCGGCCACTGTTCGAGGCGCGCGTTGTGCACCCAGGTGAAGAAGAGATCGACCAGGAACCTATCCGTGGTCGCCCGCAGCTTGCGGTCCCGCTGTTCCAGCGTCGGCAAGGCGGCGAGCTCGAGCAAGAAGCTCTCCGCGTATCCGGTCGGCATCGGCGGCAAGGTCGGCGGCGTTGCTTCCCTCGGCATGGTCACCGCTCCGCGCGCCCGTCGCCTCGGCGCGAACGAGCCTGTCGAGCGTCGCGGCGAGCGCGGCGCTCTGTTTCAGGTCGAGACTCCCGGCATCCGCATCGATCTGCGCCCGCACGAGCGCATAAAGCCGCGTGACGAGATCGCTGCGCAGCGGGCACACGGAGAGGCCGGGACAGCGGCCCCCCTTCGCGAAGGGGCGCGCCTTCGAAAACCGGGGCGCGCGGTGGCCGGGCGGGCGCGCCCAGGCCAGGCGCTTGGCGTAGTTGATCACCGTGGACGCGGCGACGTCTTCCGCCTTTCCGATCGCCGCGACGCTCTCGCCCGCCTGGTAGCGCACGCGCAGTCGCGCGATCTTGTCCTCGCTGATCGCGCGGCCCATGGATTCGTCTCGCTGGTGTTGGGAAGAGGCTGTCGCTCGAAGCGCCGCCCCGGCGCATTTCGGGAACGTGGCGACAATGCCGCGAAGGAGCGTCGGGGTCAAGTCCATTTTCCTAGGTAGGAATACTTATCTTCCTATACTGGCGCCCCGCGTCCGGCAGGCCCCCGGCAATGGCCCGAGGTTAAGTCGCTTCCTCCTCGCCCGCGCCGAACGAGGGATGAAGGCGCGCGAGCGCGGGACAAGGCGGGGCCTACCCGTCGCGGCCCTGCGGCACGTAGAGGTGCAATTCGTAGTCCTCGACCGGCACGTCGCTCTCCTTCGCGGTGACGAGGCCGCGCACGGAGATGCCGGCGAGGTGCACCGTCGCCGGCGAGCCCGAGACCAGCGGGTGCCACCAGTCGAGGTCCTCGCCGTTCGCGACCTTGAGGTAAGCGCAGGTGTGCGGCAGCCAGTCGAGCGTGCGCACCGCCTCCGGCGTCAGCTGCACGCAGTCCGGCACCTTCGCCCGGCGATTGGGATAATCCGTGCAGCGGCAGGTCTGGCCGTCGAGCAGGTCGCAGGCGATGGTGGTGAACTCGATGACGCCGGTCTCCTCGTCCTCGAGCTTGTTGAGGCAGCAGCGCCCGCACCCATCGCACAGCGCTTCCCACTCTTCTTGAGTCATCTCGTCGAGCGTCTTGGTGCGCCAGAAGGGGGCGTCGGCCATGGGCGAGAGGTACGGCGCGCGGGGGCGGGGAGCAAGGGTGGGCAGCAAGGATGGAAAGGGCCATGTCCGACCGTCACGAAGCCGCGATGCCCCACTCCCGCCCTTGTTCTGCCCCATCCGGGTCAGGCAAAATGGCTGCGTCGCAGGGGGCATGTGCCCCCTGCCCCATTTTGCCGCGCGAAGGAGCCGCCATGACCGGTGCCCAGCCCGGGCCGAAGGAGCCGCGCCGGCGCACGCCGCGCTTTGGCTTCCTCGAGCTCGACGCCTGGATCGACGATGCCCTCTACCGCGCGGGCTCGGCGCTCAGGCGCGGCTGGGACGCCTACACCGTGTTCATGGACCGCTTCACGGTGAAAGGCGTCAAGCGCGCCGGCGTCGAGCTCGTCTCCGACGGGCTCACCTTCGCCGTGCTCGGCGGCATCCTCATGTGCGCCTTCGCCAAGCCCGCCTTCGAGTACGCCAAGCAGGACTGGCGCGCGGCGCAGGACTATGCCGTCGTCTTCCTCGACCGCGCCGGCAACGAGATCGGACGGCGCGGCGTCCTGCATTCCGACCAGGTGCGGCTCGACGAAATCCCCGACTACCTCGTCAAGGCGACGCTCGCGACGGAGGACCGCCGCTTCTACGAGCATTGGGGCATCGACATCCAGGGCACGTTGCGCGCGCTCCTGGAGAACGCGCGCAACGCCAGCGTCGTGCAGGGCGGCTCTTCGATCACGCAGCAGCTTGCAAAGAACCTGTTCCTGTCGAATGAACGATCGCTGGAACGCAAGATCAAGGAGGCGTTCCTCGCGCTCTGGCTCGAATTCAATCTGTCGAAGGACGAAATCCTAAAGGTCTATCTCGACCGCGCCTATATGGGCGGCGGCGCCTTCGGCGTCGAGGCGGCGAGCCAGTTCTACTTCGGCAAATCGGTCCGCGACGTCACCCTCGCCGAAGCCGCCATGCTGGCGGGGCTGTTCAAGGCGCCGACGCGGTTCGCCCCGCACATCAACCTGCCCGCCGCCCGCGCCCGCGCCAACCAAGTCCTGACCAACATGGTCGAGGCGGGCTTCCTCACCGAAGGCCAGGTGTGGGGCGCGCGGCGCAACCCGGCGACGCCGGTGCCGCGGCGCAACGACGAGGCGCCGAACTACTTCCTCGACTGGGCCTTCGAAGAGGTGAAGGGCCTCGCCCCGCGCGGCGAACGTGTCCTCACCGTCAAGACGACGATCGACATGGCGCTGCAGCGGCGCGCCGAGCAGGCGCTTGAGTCCTCGCTGCGCCAGCACGGCGACGCCTTCAACGTGTCGCAGGGGGCGCTCGTCTCGCTCGACAATGAGGGCGCGGTGCGCGCCATGGTCGGCGGGCGCGATTACGGACAGTCGCAGTTCAATCGTGCGACCATGGTCGGGCGGCAGACGGGCTCCTCCTTCAAGCCCTACGTCTACGTCGTGGCGCTGCAGAACGGATACACGCCGCGCACGGTCGTGGTCGACGCGCCGATCACCATCGGCAACTGGTCGCCGAAGAACTACTCCGGCGGTTATTCGGGCGCGATGACGGTGACGGAAGCGCTGGTGCGCTCGATCAACACGATTCCGGTGCGCATCACCCAGCAGATCGGCCGTTCGAAGGTGATCCAGGCCTTGCGCGACGTGGGCATCACCGCCGATCTGCCGAACAACGCCACGTTGCCGCTCGGCGTCGCCGACATCACCGTGCTCGAAATGGCGCAAGGCTATGCGCATTTCCCGTCCGGCGGCCGGTCGGTCGAGGCGCATGGCATCGTCGAGATGGTCAATGCGCAAGGCGATGTCGTCTACCGCCGGTCACGCGATCGCGAGCCACCGCGGCAGATCTTTCCCCAGCAGGCCGTCGCCGACCTGAACGGAATCATGGCGCAGATCGTCGAGTGGGGCACGGGAACGCGGGCGCAGCTCGATGGCGTGCAGGCGGCCGGCAAGACGGGTACGACCAACGCCTATCGCGACGCGTGGTTCGTGGGCTACACGGCGCATTTCACGACCGCCGTGTGGTTCGGCAACGATGACAACACGGCAACCAACCGCATGACCGGCGGCACCGTGCCGGCGATGACGTGGCAGGACTTCATGAATTTCGCCCATATCGGGCTCGATCGGCGACCGATCTTCGGCCTGCCGGACACGCCCGTCACCCGAGTGGCGCGCATGACGCGCCAGGCCGAGGCGGAGGGACGCCGCGTCGAGACGCCGCTGACGGGAACGGCGCGCCCCCTTGCGCTGTCGCGGCGCGCCGTCGAAGCCTTGCAGCGCATCGAGCGGCGCTTGATCGATGCGCGCCCGCTCGATGATGCGCCGGTCGCCGCCGTCGGCCAGCGCGTCACCGCCCTCCCCGGGGCCCGCTGAGGCTCTCGACCGTGCGCTCCATCTTCGGGATCGTCTTCGCCGTGCTGTTCGGTGTCGTCGTCGGTCTCGGTTCCGCTTTTCTCGCGCTCGAGGCGGAGGTCGGTTTCAATCGGGTCACCGTCGGGCCGTGGATCGGCAATCCACGAGCCGGCGGCATCAACGCCGATCCGTACACACGCGCCGCGCTCGTGCGTTCCGGCGAGCTTCCTGTTGGCGGCGGAGAAGGCATCACCTTCATTGCGCGCCGCGACTCCAATGGTCGCAGCCTCGATGCACGCTGCACCTACGTCGTCGCCGGCGACCCCCCACCAGCGCGCTGGTGGACGCTGACCGTCTACACACCGGAGGGCCGTCTCCTCGGAAATCCGGCCGGACGCTACGGCTTCACCTCGCGCGAAGTGCGCCGCAACCGCGATGGTCGATACGAGGTCGTTGTCGCACGTCGCGCGCGTTCGGGCGACTGGCTGCCCGTCGAAACCGACGGCGCCTTCAAGCTTGTGATGCGACTCTACGATACGCCGCTGGCGACGGCGACAGGGCTCGTAACCCCCGTCTTGCCAGAGATCAAACGGGAGCGTTGTGCATGATTGCGACGCTGCGCAGTCTCGCCATCGTGTTCGGGGGCATCACGCTCGCAGGGCTCATCCATCTCACCGCCGTGCTCTTGCTGCCAAGCCTTGCGAGCAACGACCCATGGGTGCGCCTCGGCCGGTTCGAAACGGCGCAAGGCTTTCAGATGCTGCCGTCAGCCACCGCTGAGTCGGCGCCCTTGCGCATGGCGGATCCGGCCACGGTCATTCTCGTGTGTCGGTTTGATCTCGACGAGGATGGATCGATCCGCGTCACGGGCCGCGCGAACGTACCGTACTGGGGCCTTTCCGTGCATGCCCGACATGGTGGAGCATTCTATGCCATCAACAACCGCGCGATCGGGGACCGGCCCCTGGAGATGCGCGTGATGACGCCCGACGACGTCACGCGGTTCCGCGCCGACCTGCCCGACGACGCCGAGCAGGAACTCCTTATCGCCGCGCCGCAAGCGCAGGGATTCGTGCTGATCCGGGCGCTGGTCCCGGAACCATCGGCACGCGCTCGTATCGAGGCGGAGCTCGGCAATCTGCGGTGTACCCCGACGGGGTAGCGTTCACTTTGGAATGGCCGCAGGCCCATCGCCTCGCGGCAAGAACCGGTCGCGCGGCAAACCCTCGATCACGCCACCTTGCACCGCGCGAATGGCGCCGCCGCAATCGCCCGCTTCCCAGGCAAGCGCATCGATCGCGGCTTCGGTTTCGACCGAACGCGTCGAGGGCGTCTCGACCATCAATCGGTGGTTGGCGTAACGATACGCACGGATCCGCTTGGCAAGCGCGCGGCAGACCGTTGCAACGACTGCCCGGTTCTCGGCGACACGCTGTTCGGCCTCGCGTCGCAGGGTCGGGTCTACCGCGAGCGACGTGAGTGCCTGGAGGCGAGCGCCGTCCGCAAGGCCAACGCGGGAGGCCGCGTCGCGAAAGGCAGGCATGCGTTGCGCATCGGCGCGCGCCTGGATGATGATGCGCTGGTAGCGAGTCTCGTGGCTCTCGACAGGCAAGACGACGAGAGCCGACCAGTATGCTTGCGGATAGGATGCATACCATCCATCCGGCAGCGCTCGCCACCAGCGGAACTCGGCGAGCGAGTTACCAGGTACGTCGCGGTCCGGCGGCTTGACGAGTCCCCATCCGAGATGGCGGAGTTCACGCTCTTCGTCGGTCATGTGAAAGGCCGCGCGTTCCACGCCCGTTGTGGCGGGCGCGAAGGGTCCGGCGATTTCGGTCATGGCATCCGCGTACACACCGCGATCTCTGCGACCGAAGTCGCCGACCGGGGCAGCGCAACCGGCCAGGGCAGCGAGGACGAGTGGCAGCGCGATCGAGCGCATGGGCCGTCAGGAAACGCGGCGCCGCTTGCGGCGGTTCTTCGGCGCTGGCTTGTCGCCGCTGGACAACTCGGGCGTATCGCTCGCGCGCTCGTAGCGCACGCCGAGGAAAAGCACCACCTGCGCCGGACCGCGCGGCGCGGTAGTTCTTTGGTGCCTCGAACGCCTCGCGGCAAGATCGACGATCTCGCCCATGCCCCGAACCTCGCCAACCTCAGCCGGCCGAATCGAGAATCGACACGGCCGCGACCTGGTCACAAGGATTAACCGATCGGCAAAGTTAAGGTTCCGCTAACGAGACCGTGCCATTGTAGCGTTGCATCGACCATTTCCCGTACCAGCGGCGTATCGCGCGACATGACCGAGCCTCGACCGACGGTGTTCGACGACATCCTCGACTTGGCGCTCGCGCGCGATGAAACCCGCCGAGCGACCCTGGTGCGTGTTCTCGTCGACGGATTCATTCGCGATTCCGAACCGCGCAATGCTCGGGAGCGCAGGCAATTCGAAGAGCTGATGGTAAATCTCCTGGGATCCGTCGACGCCTTCACACGCGCCGTGGTCGCGCAGAAACTGGCACCACGTTCCGACGTACCTGAACGGCTCGTCGATCTCCTCCTCGCCGACAACGAGGACATTGCGGAATCGTTCCTCGCGCGCTCGCCGCTCGCACATCGCGTGCGCGGCGCAGCTGAAACGAGCGGCCTAGTGGCCTCGGCACGTCGCAACGATGCCACGCAGCGGGTGGAAAGGCTCGACCAGAACGAGACGCACGGCGCGCCGGCGTCCGATGTCGCTCCGGCTCGCGCGCCCGTCCCAACTTTTCTCGACGCATCGTCCGACGTTCGCCGCGCGTTGATCGACCACCTGGCCGACTCCGACACGGGCGGGCGTTGTGCGCCAGTCGCCGCCCATATCACCACGACGCTGCTTCGCCACGCTGTACTTCGGCAAAGGAGCGCTCTCGCTTCGACCCTCGGCAATGCTCTCGGTATCAGCGCGGGCAGCGCACAACGCATCATCGACGATCCTGGCGGCGAACCGCTCGTCGTCGCCGCCCGTGCGCTACCTTTGCCCGACGAGGCGTTCACGCAGCTTCTCCTCCTGGCCAATCCGGCGATCGGGGAAAGCTACGACAAGGTTAAGTCGCTCCAGACGCTCTATGCCAGGACTCGTGTCGGCGTTGCACGGGCAATCATCGCCAGCCTTGCGGTCGAGGATCACAGCAATGTACGGCACCAGCCTGTGCTCACGAGACGGCGCGGCGAGACGGCGAGCCCGGTCGGTGCCCGACCACCGCGCCGTGCCGCACGCGATGATGAGCCGAGTTCTGCGACAGGCACCCGGTGATCGCCACGTTCCAGCCGGTCGTCATGCGGCGATCAACGCCTCACCGAGGAAGTGCCGTCCAGCGCGATCGTCGACCGCGATCAGCCAGAGATCTGGGTCAATCCGCAGTTCACGCGCGATCACGTCGTCGATGCGTGCGTTCGACACCGGTCCGTCCGTGAAGCGGCGCACGAACAGACGGTCCGTCGGCCTGTGCTCATCGTACGCGCTCTGCGGAGCGGGGACGTAGAGATCGCCGGTACCATCCAGACGATCGATGCGGATCAAAATCGCTCCCGCCTCTTCCGCGCCCTTGCGGGCGATCACGGCGAAGCCCTCTCCCGTCGCATTCACCCGTCGCACGTAAGCCGCCACAAAGATGGCGGCCTTGACGCGCGTCACGACAGCGGGCCGGTGACGACCGCAAGCCGATCGAGGAAGGCGCGATCGACCGTGCCGGTCGGGCTTAGATCATTGTCGCGCTGGAAACGCTCCACCGCCCGGCGAAAGATCGGCGTCACTTGGCCGTCGATCGGCCCCGGTGCATAGCCCATGTCGGCGAGGCGACGCTGCACAAGGCGCGTGGTTTCCTGTTCGGAACGCTCGGTACGTTGCACCGGACGCTGTGGCGGTGCCGCTGGTGCGACCACGGATGCGGGCTGCGCCGGGGTGGTGCGCGTCGCGGCCACCACGGGCATGGCCCGCAAATGACGCAGGAGTTCGTCACTCGCCTGGCCTGTCGGCTGCAGGCGCGCACGCGCCTCGAAGGTACGGATCGCGCGTTCGGTACGCGGACCAGCAACGCCATCGACCATGCCGTCATACAAGCCGTGCCGAGCGAGTTCCTGTTGGACTTCGCGAACGACGTCGCGACGCTCGCGCACGGCAGGTGCCGAGGCTTGCGGTTGGGGCGCGATGGCACTCGGCGCGGCGGTAACTGTTTGGCCCTGTGCCGCTATCCGCGCAATCGGATCAGCGGCGCGCGGCGGTAAGCTTGCCGTAGTCTCCGGCGCTGTGTCGCCGCGTGCGAAGAGCGGACTCGGGTGCGGTTTCTCTTGGCGCAGTAGATTTGCGCCGACCATTCCCGCACCCCAGATGAATGCGAGCGCAAGAAGCGTCGCCAGTGGGCGACGTGCGATCGTCCGGCCGGCCAGGATGAGGGCCCCGAGTACAACGGAGGCAGCGAACAACGCCAATGCTTTCCACCGGGTGCCACCCTCGTCGGCATAGGGATCGAGCGGGGCGGGCGCAGGCCCCGTCGGCCGCATATCGATGATGAGATCGAGATTGCGCAGGTCGATGTCCCGGGCGGCGGTGTTGTCACGCATAGCGCGCATTCCTTTCGGACGAAGGCTCCATGTCAGCGGGTGTTTCGGACGGGCGCGGGAACGGGGCGACGTTCTGGCGCGCGGCCTCACAATCGATCGGCAGCCGCACCGTCACGGTAGTCCCTTCTCCCAGCCTGGACCGGATGCTCAGATCACCGCCGTGCAGGGCGGCAAGTCCTTTGACAACCGATAGGCCGAGCCCCGTGCCCTCGTAGCGCCGGTCGTAACTCGACTGCGCCTGCACGAAGGGCACAGCGAGCTTTGGAAGGTCGACTTCATCGATCCCTATGCCCGTGTCGGTCACCGACAGATAGGCGTTGTGGTCATCGAAGCGCGCGCTCGCCGTGACGCGTCCGCCTGGATCCGTGAACTTCACGGCGTTCGAGAGCAGGTTCAGGAAGATCTGTTTGCAAGCGCGTCGATCCGCAACCAGCTCCGGCGCGTCCGCCGGCAGACTTGCGAGCAGATGCACGCGTGCTTTCTCGGCCGCCGGCTGCATCAATGCCACCGTGTTGATAACGAGTTCCCGCAGATCAAACGGCTCGGGAACGACGTCGAAAGAGCCTGTCTCGATCTTCGACATGTCGAGGATGCCGTTCACGACGTCGAGAAGGTGGCGCCCGGAATCGTTGATCAGCGTCGCATACTCGGCGACGCGGTCTTCACTGAGCGCCTTGAAGCTCTCCTGAGTCATCATCTCCGAAAACCCGATGATGGCATTGAGCGGCGTGCGGAGCTCGTGGCTCATATTGGCGAGGAAGCGCGATTTGGCCGCGTTGGCCTCCTCTGCCTTGGCGTTCGCCGCCTCGAGCCGTTCATGGTCGCGGCGCCGTTCTTCGATGTCCCGCGCCACTGCGACGATTTCGATTTCCGCATTGCCATTCCCACCGATGCGCCGGCAAAGCATCTCGACCCAGCGCCACTCGACGCCCTTAGGCGACTCGCGGCGCACGCGGAACTCAACTGGAACGGGCTCGTCCTGCCGTGCCGCCGCATCGAAGGCCTGCAGGAAAGCCGGGCGATCGACGACGTGAACGCGCGCAAACAGACCATCTCCGAGAAGGCTTTCACTCTCCACGCCCATGAGGCTGCGCGCCGAGGTCGAAGCGAATGTCACGAGGCCGGATCGTGTGTGGCGCGTGATCAAGTCCGTCACATTGTCTGCAAGCAAGCGATATCGCTCGTCTTCCACGCGAGCGGCCGCTTGCGCGGCGCGATGCGACCGTTCAAGGCCGACCGCGACGCCGCCGGCATAGACGATCGACGTCACGGCGCCGACCACCAGAGCGGCCGAGCCCAGCGCAAGCGAATCGGCGAGCGGCAGGAGCCCCGCAGCGCCGGCGGCATAGAGACCGACAACCGCCGCGGCCGCGCACGCAACGGCCCCGATGACGACGCGGCGCGAACCCGATAGCGCCGCCTCAAGAGGAACGATGACGAGCCAGCCGATGACGAAGGAGGTCAACCCACCGGTCCACCAAGCGACGTAGGTCGCGAGCCCTGTGAAGCTCACCGCAGAAAGAAGATGCGCTGCTTCGAAGCACCCGGTGCGAGCGAGGAACAGGGCGCTCAAGATCGGTGCTGCGAGCCAAGCGAGCGCAACGCTCTCCCTCGCTCCAGGAGCGCCCCAGAGCGCCAGATAGAGAGGAAGCGCAGCGAACGCCATCAAGCCGCCGGCAAGATGCGAGGCGATGAACGAGCGATGCCGCTGGAATTCGAGCGGGTCGGCGCGGGCTGAACAATGCACGAACCCGGCGACGGTCG
The DNA here is from genome assembly GCA_041694995.1 of Pseudomonadota bacterium. Classification (GTDB taxonomy): domain Bacteria; phylum Pseudomonadota; class Alphaproteobacteria; order Rhizobiales; family UBA4765; genus Raskinella. Next base: position 10,631 of record JBGFRS010000012.1, read on the forward strand.
TTTCAAATGGCGCGAACGCATCGAAGCTACGCAACGAACACACGGCCACGTTCCGGCCGCCCTCTTCCCGACGCGGGTCGATCCTTGCGTTGCGCGGTTCAAGAGAGGGTTAAGGTTCCCCGTCCCGGTCGTTCGAATTTGAACGACCGCTGATCGTGCTGAACCGATGGTAAACGGCGGCCATCGAAGAAAACGCGAGGATCGTTCAAATTTGACGGATGGACACAAGCGGACCGCAAGAGGCGCTCTGTACCGTCACGCTCAACCGAGGATCGGGGGAGACATCCCGACCTCTCTGAACAGGGCAGGTGTCGTCATGTGGTTCCTCGTCAAATGCGCCTTTTGGCTCTCCGTCGTGGTTCTTCTCCTCCCGATCCCGGAGAACGAGCGTCACGCCAACGTCGCCTACGTCTCGACGGGCGAAGCGGTGAGCGCACTCACCGCGGCGCTCAACGACATGCGCGGCTTCTGCACGCGCAATCCAGAGGCTTGCACCACCGGCGCCAATGCCGCGCAGAGCTTCGGTCACAAGGCACAGGCCGGCGCACGAATGCTGCACGACTTCATCAGCGAACGTCTGGAGGACACGCGACATCTCAATCTGCCGCCAGGTTCGCGCGCCACGCCCATGCCGCAACCCGCCGTCATGCCCATGAGCAACGGCGGCATCGACACGCTGAGCCCGCAAGACCGCGAGCCCGAATGGCGCGGCGCGGTGCCGCAGCGCCGGACATAGTGGTTCGACCTCCACTTCCTCGGTCCAGTCCCGAGGCGCCGTACGCGAACCCTGCCCGTTCGCGCGCGGCGATTTCTTTGTCGTGTTCCCGAACGCGTTTGCGGCTGCTAAACATGTCCTCATGTCAACCGCCGCGCGCCCGACGCTTGATGAGATACGCGACAACCTCTCCTTCCTTGACGACTGGGAGGACAAGTATCGCTACGTGATCGAAATCGGTCGAGGTTTGCCTCCCTTCCCCGAGGCCGAGCGCACGGATGCCAACAAGGTGAGGGGTTGCGCAAGCCAGGTGTGGCTCGTGGCTCGCCATCGAATGTCGCCGCGTGGCCCAGTTCTTGAGTACATAGGCGACAGCGATGCACACATCGTTCGCGGGCTGGTGGCGGTGATCTTGGCGTTGTTTTCGGGCAAGACGGCCCAGGATATCCTTGCAATCGATGCACGGGGCTTGTTCGACGAGCTTGGGCTCTCCGCACACCTCACCGCACAACGCTCCAATGGGCTGTTCTCGATGGTTGAACGCATTCGCGCCGATGCGCGGGCAGCGCTCGCGCCCGCTCACTCGTGAGCTTCATCGACGGCTTGGTCGGCAGCGCGGCGCTTGCCGACAATCACACCCGGCTTGGCATCTCTGTCGCGCCAACCGACGGACCGTGGTCGGCCGGGCCCCCGTGCATCCGCACTCAGACCGTAGTGGGCAGCAAGCCGAGTGAGCGCAAGACCCAGAACAACGCGCGCCGTACGTGGTGGCCAGCCCCGTTCGCGTTCGACGGTCTCGATACCCTTGAGAAAACAGCACACGTCGAGGAGTACGCCGGAGAGCTCGGGGCCAACAGCTCGCAGCGCGCGGTCGACTCGTTCTCGCGCCGCCAGAGCCGCGTCGGTGAGCGAAGCTGCCCCCGCCGCCCGGCGCCCGCCGCCGATCGGCGCGTCCCAATCAACCGTCGTACGCGCTACGAGCTGCGCGCGCGTTGCATCGGCGCGCAGCGTCTCCCCAGCCGCGAATTGCGCGGAGTCGAGGTACTGCCTGCCGTTGCGGTCGCAGCGCCGATAAAGCCAGGCGAGAGGACTTTCCGTCAGGTCGATCGTGACGCGTTTTTCGGTTCCATCGGGCGCACGCACGCGGCTGCGCACGAACGCTCCGTGCTGTGCACGAAAACCCAGCCGTCGATCGGCAGTGCGCCTGTACCAGGCAAGACCCTCCACCGTCGCGCTTCCTTCTTCGTCCAAGAAACCTCTTGATCGGAGCTCTTGCCGCGTCGACTCCGCGACAGCAAGCGCGTGGCGACCGCCCGCAGCAACGATTGCGCGTCCGGACCCCAGCGGCGGCGTGAGATGCGCGCCTGGCATGGCCAGCGCTCCGAGCGCGGCCAGCATGCGCCTCTCCTCGCTCGTCGTGGTCGTCATGAGCATGCGCTCCCCTTCGAACCGCATGTCCTTTTTTCAAGCACGGTGAGGGCAGCATCGAATGCTTCATCTGCCGCGCGGGCGTCTTCGATGGCGCGGCACGCGGTTGCAATGGTCCGCGCATCGCGGCCGGTCAGCCGTGCAACCTCCGCCAAGGACAATCCGAGCGCCACGTGGGCGAGATAGAGGATCGTTTGCCGAGCACGGGTCACCGAGCGCGAAGCTCGCCGCCCAGCCCGGAACAGGGCCGGATCCACGGAAAAGGTTCGAGCGACGGCGCGAGACACGCCCTCGAGATGAACCGCCTGGTGCTCCGCGCGACGGCGGAGTTGCGGTTGGTGGTTTGAGGCAGCAAAGCCATCCATTGGACGATCTCCAGCGTTAGAAACCTAGGATTTTTATCTCCTATGTTTCTCAGGCTACGCAAGAGAAAATTTTCTGCAACCAGCCCGCCACCAGGCCAGAACTCGCAAGCCGTTGATCCAACGGAGGATCGCTTCCGCCGGCCTGGCGCTTGGCTGCCGCAGGAAAACCAATTCCGCAGGGGCTTGCACGAGCGGGTGATGCTCCGTGCATGTCAGAGCAAACGACACCGCCCCAAAAGTCCAACGTTCCCTTGCCCCGTCACAAGATGCGGTTCGCGCGACCGGCAGACAGCGGGACGGCGTTGCCGAACGATCGACTGCCGCTCCGCGTCTTCGCTCTGCCTGGCAATCCGCCCCCATCCCGGGCCGAAGTCATTGCGCAGCTCGAACGGGCGCTGCGGGCTGAGCGCGCGCGGGGGATGGCGCGGCATAGTGCCTACGATGTCGCCCGTCACGCCGCATTGGTTCGTGCACTCCGCTTGGAGCGGTCAAGGTCTGATCCATGAATCACATGGCGCCCAGGTTTCGGACCCGGGCGGCACGGAACTGGCGGTCTTCCAGCGATCAGCGACCGCGTTTACGCCGTTGTTGGCCAAGACCCATCTTCTTCGCAAGCAGCGACCGGGCCTCCGCATACTTCGGCGCGACCATGGGATAATCCGCCGGCAAGCCCCATTTCTCGCGATACTGCTCCGGCGAGAGATTGTAGTGCGTCCGCAGGTGGCGCTTCAGCGACTTGAAGCGCTTTCCATCTTCAAGACAAATGATGTAGTCGGCTGTCAGCGACTTCTTGATTGGTACAGCCGGCTTCAAGGGCTCCGGAGGGGCAAGCGATTCACCGGCCGCGGTCTTGCGCAGGGCGCCGTAAACGTCACCGATCAGGATGGTCAGATCGGCCGCGCCGATGGTGTTCTTGCTGACATAGGCGGACACGATTTCTGCCGTCAATTCGATCAGTGTTTCGTTGCTGGTCTCGTCGGACATCGCCTTCCTACCTTGGCCTTCTTCGCTGGAGATGTGTTCTCGTTCGTACCGCGCCGCCCACTGAAGAGCCCCCAACGGGCGAAACCGGTGTCGTGGCGGAAGTACTTTGGCAATGCACAGCACACTTCCGGTACACGACACCTATTCGACCTGATCTTCTCGTGCAAGACATCCAGTCGTGCAAATGTCCAAGATTCGGCGCACTCGTTAGTTCTTACGAGCGGCCTATCCCATGATTGCTTGTTGTCACACGTCTTCGCAACTTCGTAAGCATACGTTGTGCGGGAGCACTACGCCTTCTACATTCCCGTCGACCAGCGAAAGGATGGCTCCATGGACACGAAAGTGCATCCTCGGATTGTCAAATCGGACGCGGAATGGAAAGCGATTCTGACGCCCGAGCAATACCACATCACGCGCAAGCGCGGCACGGAGCGGGCGTTCACCGGCCCTTGGTGGGACGAGAAGCGACCAGGAACCTATTCTTGCGTGTGCTGCGGGACGCCCTTGTTTGCCTCGGACACGAAATTCGACTCAGGCACCGGTTGGCCAAGCTATTATCAGCCGATTTCGCCCGCGGCCGTGAGTGAGCACGATGACCGAGCCTGGTTCATGCGGCGCACCGAGATTCGTTGCGCGACGTGCGATGCGCATCTCGGCCACGTCTTCCACGATGGACCGGCGCCGACGGGCCTACGCTACTGCATGAACGGCACCGCCATGACGTTCGCGCCACGGTCGGGTGGTGGCACGTGAGCCTCGGCGCCTCGCCGCCGCGCGCCGCGCAGCGACCGGTCGAACGGGTTGTGCACGGGGCGACGCTCGTCGACAGGTACGCGTGGTTGCGCGCCGACAATTGGCGTCAGGTCATGCGCCGCCCGCGTGCTCTCGCCAAGGACATCCGCGCCTATCTGACCGCGGAGAACGATCACGCCAAGGCGTGGTTTGCGCCCTTGCGCAGCCTGCGCACGCAGCTGTTTCGCGAGATGCGCGGTCGCATCAAGGAAAATGACGCCTCGGTTCCGATGCCGGACGGTGCCTGGGCGTATAGCATTCGCTACCGGGATGGCGGCGAGCACCCCCTCCTCTGCCGGCGCCCGCGAGACGAGCCAGACGATTCTCGCGAATCCATCCTGATCGACGGCGATGCGCTTGCAGCAGGCAAGAGCTACTTCCAGCTGGGGCCGAGCGCGCATTCGCCCGATCATCGCCGCCTTGCCTGGTCGGCGGACGAACGTGGATCGGAGTTGCGCACCATCCGTGTGCGCGACATTGCCAGTGGCACCGATCTCAGCGACACAGTCCCGGATACGACAGGAGAGGTCGTATGGGCCGCCGACGGTCAAGCGTTCTATTATGTGCGGCTGGATGAGGAGCATCGACCTCTGCGCGTCTACCGCCATCGGCTCGGCACGCCGGCCGAAGACGATATGTTGGTCTACGCAGAAGCCGATACGGGCTTCTTTGTGGGAATCGAGCGCACGCAGTCCTGCCGCTTCCTAACCATCAACGTGCACGATCATCGCACGTCCGAGGTTCATCTCGTCGATCTCGAAGACCCGTCAGCGAAGCCGCGCCTCGTCGCCCCCCGCGAGGTCGACGTCGAGTACAGCGTCCAGCACGACGATGATCGCCTGTTCATCCTGACGAACGCGGACGGCGCCGAAGACTTCAAGCTCGTCGAGGCCCCTCTGGCGACCCCGGAAAGAAGCCACTGGCGCGATCTCGTGCCGCATCGGTCGGGCAACTACATCCTCGACCATACGGTGTTTCGCGACTTCCTCGTGCGGGGGGAGCGCGAGGACGGGCTCCCGCGGATCGTGGTGCGCGATCGCGGCGACGGCACGGAACACGCGATCGCCTTCGAAGAGGAGGCTTACGCGCTCAGCATGTCCGCCGGGTTCGAGTTTGCGACGTCGACGCTGCGCTTCACCTACGCCTCGATGACGACGCCCACCGAGATCTATGACTACGACATGCGGACGCGCAAGCGCGTCCTCCGCAAGCGCCAGGAGGTGCCGTCGGGCCATGATCCGATGCGCTACGTGACGCGCCGTCTGCAGGCACCGACGATGGACGGCGAGACGGTGCCGATCTCTCTCGTCATGCGCCGCGACGTGCCGCTCGACGGCACGGCGCCGCTCTATCTCTACGGTTACGGCGCCTACGGCATCGCGATGAGTGCGGGATTTCGCACCGCGCCCCTCTCGCTCGTCGACCGCGGGATGATCTACGCCATCGCCCATGTGCGCGGCGGCTCGGAAAAGGGTCGGCGCTGGTACAAGGATGGCAAGCTAGAGAAAAAGGTGAACACCTTCACGGACTTCATCGCCGCGGCCGAGCATTTGATCGCCAGTGGCTACACGGCAAAAGGCCGCATCGTCGCCCACGGCGGATCGGCCGGTGGGATGCTCGTGGGAGCGGTCGCCAATCTGAGGCCAGATCTGTTCGCGGGCATCGTCGCCGAAGTCCCGTTCGTCGACGTGCTCAACACGATGCTCGATGACACCCTGCCGCTGACACCGCCCGAGTGGCCCGAGTGGGGCAATCCGATTGCGTCTCCCTCGCACTTCGACATCATCGCCGGCTATTCGCCCTACGACAACGTATCAGCCAAACCCTACCCAGCGATTCTGGCGCTCGCCGGGTTGACCGACCCGCGCGTGACGTACTGGGAGCCGGCGAAGTGGGTCGCGCGGCTGCGCGCGGCAACGACAAGTGCGAACCCCATCCTGTTGCACACAAACATGTCAGCCGGGCATGGTGGGGCAGCAGGTCGCTTCAAGGCGCTGAAGGAGACGGCGATGATCTATGGTTTTGCGCTCCAGGTGACCGGGTTGAGCCGCATGCCTTTCAAGCGGTAGCTGACGTGTTGCTCGCGGCGCCGCGCGCGCATCTCCTCCTCGTGGACATGCAAGAGCGTCTGATACCGGCGATCCATGAGGGTGAGCGTGTCGTCGCCCGCACCCGCATTCTCGCTGCGGCCGCAGCGCGTCTGGGCATTCCGATCACCGTCTCGGAACAATATCCCCAGGGCCTTGGAGCGACTGTCGCAGCGGTTCGCTCGGCAGCCCCCGAGGCACCGGTTTTCGCCAAGCTCGCCTTCTCCTGCGCCCACGACGCAGCGCTTCTCGATCATCTCGTGGCTCTGCGCCGGATGGGGCGCCACCAGGTCGTCATCGCCGGCGTCGAGGCGCATGTCTGCGTTCTACAGAGCGCGATCGGGCTCATCGATCGCGGCTTTGACGTCGCCGTCGTTGCGGACGCCGCATCCTCGCGCCAGCCCGCAAGCGTCGATCTCGCCCTCGCCCGGCTGCAGACGGCCGCAGTCGCGGTCGTGAACACGGAAATGGCCGTGTTCGAGTGGCTGGCGCAGGCTGGCAGCGAGGATTTCAGGGCCCTGTCAGCCCTGATCCGATGACCGCGGACACGGCATGCGGCGGTAGGACGGGTTGCGCGGCGCCGGGTAGCGGCCTATGTCCGAAGGCGAGACGCGGCTTCAGCCGCGCTGTGACGCGCCGACCCGAGGAAGCACCATGGCCTTCGAACTGCCCCCGCTGCCCTATGCGTATGATGCCCTTGCCCCGTTCATGTCAGCGGAAACGTTGGAGTATCATCACGACAAACATCACCTCGCCTACGTGAACAACGGCAACAACCTGATCAAGGGGACCGAGTTCGAAGGCAAGTCGCTCGAAGAGGTGGTCAAGGGTTCTTTCGGCAAGAACGCCGGCCTCTTCAACAACGCTGGCCAACACTACAACCACGTGCACTTCTGGCAGTGGATGAAGAAAGGCGGCGGCGGCGACAAACTGCCGGGGCGGATCGAGAAAGCCATCATTTCGGATCTCGGCTCGGTCGCCAAGATGAAGGAGGACTTCGTTCAGGCCGGCGTCACGCAGTTCGGCTCCGGCTGGTGTTGGCTTGCGGTCAAGGACGGCAAGATCATCGTGTCCAAGACGCCGAACGGCGAAAGCCCCCTGGTGCATGGGGCCACCCCGATTCTCGGCTGCGACGTTTGGGAGCACTCCTACTACATCGACTACCGCAACCGACGGCCGGATTACCTCAAGGCGTTCGTCGACAGCCTGGTGAACTGGGACTACGTGGTGCAGCTCTACGAAAAGGCCGTCGGTTGATCGTGCGCTGCCACGGAATCGCGCGATTGCCGTGGCCTCCTCGCGCTTGAACTTTGGAGACTGCGGCATGGGTCGAGAGATCGCATGCATACTCGCCGTAAGCGCTCTCGCCGCCTTTACCCTCCCGGCGGCGGCGGTCGCACAGTCGACTGGTCAAGCATCGGTTACAACCGAAGGCTCGCGGCCGCAGGCGACGCGTCCGGCCGCGGCCCCCCGGCAGGCAACCGGGCAGGAGCGCGCGCGCGGTCGGGATGGGAATGCTGCAAACAGCCGTTCGCAGCAACCGCACGCTCAGCGGCAACCGAGCGGCGCGGGCCAACGGCCGCGCTCACCCGGCACCGCGCAAGGCGGCGGTCTCAACCTCGACCTCGGCCGCGGGGGTTCCGCCGCCGCTGCGGCGCCGCGCCGGCATGGGGACGCATTTGCGACCAGCGGACCTTATGCCACCCCCGCGCAAATGGAACGGTACACGGGGCGACGGCAAATTCGGATACCACAAGGACCGCCAATCAATGTTTTCGGCAATCAGCAGCAACACCAAGGTCCGTCCTGGGTTCCACGGTGACGCGCATGCTCGCCCCCATGGTTCGTGAGGCTCGCGCGGCCGTTCGGAAAGAGAGGTGGATCGACGAGACCCCCGCGTTGGGGGCGCTGGACGCTTCGACCAAATCGATCCTTTCGCGACACGCGCGCCTCATGAAGCTCGCCAAGGGCTCTCGGCCGTTCTGGCCCGGCGCGCCCTGCGAAGTGTATCTGATCGTCGTGTCGGGGGACATCCGCGTTCAGATCGTCGCCGAGTCGGGCCGCGAGATCGTCCTTTACCGGGTCGAGCGCGGCGAAAGCTGTGTGCTCACAACGTCATGCCTCCTCCAGCACGCGTCCTATACGGCCGAGGCTGTCTGCGAAACCGATGTCGTCTGCGCGGCGATCCCACGCTCCGTCTTCGGCGATCTGCTCGGATCCTCGGAAGAATTCCGGAACGCGGTTCTTGGGAGCTACGCGGCCCGTGTCGCCGACCTCATCATGACGTTTGAGGAACTTGCGTTCCGAAGGCTTGACAGGCGACTGGCGCGGGCGCTGCTCGACCGTGCGGTCGGCGATCGGGTCACTGCCACGCACCAGGAGATCGCCGTCGAAGTCGGATCCGCGCGCGAGGTCGTCAGTCGCACGCTCAAGATGTTCGAAAAGCGTGGACTTGTGGGGCTTGGCCGCGGCGAGATCAAGCTGTGCGCAGCTGACCGGTTGCGCCTGATCGCAGCTGCGATGTGACAAGGTCACAGACGCCGCCGCCGGCCTCCCGTCAAATGGCCAGCGTTGCCGGATCGTCCGGCGGCATTCAGCGAGGGAGTAAAGCCATGCTCACAGTCAATGTCGGTGGAGTCGATCGCATTCTGCGCGCCCTTGTCGGTGTTGCATTGCTGTTGTTCGCCATCACGGGTTTGCCGGCCACCGGCTACAATTGGCTCGGTTGGATCGGTGTCGTGCCCCTTGCGACAGCGCTGCTGCGGTGGTGCCCAGCCTATAGCTTGTTCGGCCTGAGCACCTGCCCGGCCGAACACAAGGCACCCTGAGGCGCGCTTAAGCAACAAGGGTCGTGAAGCGGACGAGTTCAACCTTGGCCTGTGCGCAGGTCTCGAGGAAGGAATCCTTCGCGAGGTAGCGGGCCTCGCGTTGGCGGGCGCCGGCAATCGGGTCGACGGTCGCGGCGTCCTCCGGCATGCCGGGATGGCACACGACGAGGTGACGCGTGCCCGGCGCTGCGATGAAGCGCCGGAACGCGCCGTCGAAATCACCATCCAAGCCAAAATCGTACACCCCCGAAAAACCGTCATTGTGCGCGCGGGCGGTGCGGCGCAGGAGTGACGCGAAGCCAGAGGCAAGCGCGGCGATCGCAAGCGCCTTCGGCACGGCGACACCGCGCCGCAGAATGCGCTGCCACTGATCGGACGGATCGCGCACGACAATGAGCCGCTGCGGATCGACCTCGGTCAGCGCCGAGAGCACGGCGTCGCGCACGCCGGGAAGAGCGTGGGCGTGTTGGTGGCCGTCGAGGAAGTCGGGCAATCGGCCGGTTGCCCGCTCGAATGCCTCGATCTGCCGCAACGTCTCACCGCGAATTTCGGCTGCATCGATGGAGCCCAGCAAAGCGCGCCTGACCAACGCGCCGATGGTCGGCATCTGCCCCATCCCGGCCGTGATCGGCATGGCGCCGAGTGGCGGTCCCTCGACGAGGTTCAGGTGAAGGCCGACGTCGGCCTTCTCGCGGAGTTCTGCCACGTGCGCGGAGGCTGCCGCCCAGTCTGGAAAGGTCACGAGCGCGCTGGTCGCCGTCAGGCGCTCTGCCCTGACCAGGGCACGAATCGTCGCCGACACGCCCGGGCGGTAACCATAGTCGTCGGCGCAGAGCGCCACCCTTGGCATCGTCTTCTCCTGCACGGCCGCGCCTCTTCAGCCGCCGTTCACACGCCGACCACTAGCAAGTTTATGATTCTAGTGGAGCTTTTGAATTTGACATTCGCTTTCAAGCTGCCCCTAAGCGGGGTTCGAATGTCAAATCCGCCCCGCTCGCAACGCTCCGCTTGAGCCCCTGGTCCGCTGCCTACGTCCAGAGTACACCTGATGTCCATGGAGTTCCGCCGTCGTCAGCCGGTTGATGCGCCCACGTTATCGGTCGTGATCCCGATGCATAACGAGGCGCGCAACATCGATGCGCTCTTCGCGCGCCTCTTGCCGACATTGCAAGGGATCGATCCGAATTTCGAGGTCATCTGTGTTGACGATGGCTCGCGTGACGATACGTGCGCGCGCCTGCGCGCGCTTCACGCGCGGGAACCACGCGTCGGCGCCGTGTCGCTGTCGCGCAATTTCGGCAAGGAGGTGGGCATCGCGGCAGGGCTGCACTACGCGCGCGGAAACGCGGTGGTCATCATGGATGCCGACCTGCAGCACCCGCCCGAGGTCATCGCCGAAATGGTTGCCAGGTGGCGCGAGGGCAACCTTATGGTTTACGGCGTGCGCCGTGACCGCGCGACGGACGGCCCGGTCCGCCGGATGCTGTCGCGCTTGTTCTATCGCCTGTTCGATGCCGTCAGCCCGACGCGTTTGCCAGCCGGCGCCGGAGACTTTCGCCTGCTCGACCGCAAGGCCGTCGACGCGCTCAACGCCATGGATGAGCGCACGCGGTTCACCAAGGGCCTCTACGCGTGGATCGGTTTCAGGCAGACGGGTGTGTCGTTCGACGTCGAGGAACGCGCCGATGGTCCGGCGTCGCGGTGGAGCGCGCGCAAGCTCGTCTCCCTTGCGATCGACGGCATCACCGCGTTTTCGACACTGCCGCTCCGCATCTGGTCCTATATCGGCCTTGCCGTGTCGGCCATCGCCTTCGTCTACGCACTGGTGATCGTGACACGGACGCTCTTTTTCGGCATCGACGTTCCAGGCTTTGCGACCCTCATCGTGTCGGTGATGTTCTTCGCAGGGGTTCAACTGCTCACGCTCGGCGTCATCGGCGAGTATCTCGGGCGCGTCTTCATCGAGGTGAAACGCCGCCCGCTCTACTTCGTCGCCGAAGAGATCGGGATGGAGCGCACGGCAGAGCGCGTCGCCGCGCCGCTCGCCGCCAGCGAGCAACGTTAGCTCCGCAGGCGGCAGCTCCCCAGGCCTTGTGGGTAATCGAGGCTCACTTCGTTGAGGAAGCGCTCACAGGCCTGTGGCGTGCGAAAGCAGAAGGCGACGTCGAACTGGACCGTCGCCCCGAGCATGGTGCGGCCATCAAAGGCGTAGCGCCCGACCCAAACGGCGTCACGGCCGAGTTCCCGCACCAACGCCGTGCAGTCCGCCGCGCCGGCGAGATCAGCAACGATCTCCGGCGGACGCAATTGCGCGCCCGCCGGCATCACTGCGGCGGCAAGAACGGCAACCGCGACGGCTTCACGCCACATCCGCATGCGCGAATTCCCAGTAGAGTTCTCGCGCCCGACGGTATGTCGGCCCGGGCTGCAACGAGCGGTCCATCACGCGCGTGATCGGCTGCACCTTGCCGGCATTGCCCGTCGAGAAGAGTTCGTCCGCGGCCAGAACTTCATCCACCTTCACGGTTCGCTCTTCGACGCGCACGCCACTCGCTTTCAGAAGCGTGATGACACGCTGGCGCGTGATACCATTCAGGAACGTGCCGTTCGCGGCTGGCGTCACCGCCACGCCATCCTTCACGAACCAGAGATTGGCCGTGGCGAGTTCGGCCACGTTGCCGTCGGGATCGAGCATGATGGCGTTGTCGAAGCCACGCTCGCGGGCGTAGCGCAGGGCCCGCGCCGGGTTCGGATAGAGGCAGCCGGCCTTCGCATCGACGGGCGCCATGTCCGGGTGCGGCCGGCGATAGGGGCACGTCGTGATCGAGAAGCCGGTCGGCTTCGGCATCGGCGCCTCGTAGAGCGAGACCGCAAAGCCGATATCGTCGGGGTCGGGGGCAACCGCGGTCGGACCGTTGCCCTCCCCCCAGTACATCGGGCGGATGTAGAGTTCCGCGCCTTTCGGGAATTTCCTCACCCCCTCGCGCGCGAGCCCGAGGATGTTCTCGTCCGATTCCGTCGGATTGAGCCCGAGCGCCTTGGCCGACTTGTTGAGGCGGGCGCAGTGGCGGTCGAGGTCGGGGGTCACCCCCTCGAAGGCGCGCGCCCCGTCGAACACCGACGACCCGAGCCATGAGGCGTGCGAGCGCACGCCCATGATCGGCACGTTTCCCTCGTGCCAGTCTCCGTTGTAGTAGGTCCAGGTCTTCGACCACGTCGCCATGCGCATTCTCCCGAGGACGTTCCCGCCCCTTCTGCCATGCCGGCACCATGCCGGGGCAGATGCCGGCCGGCAAGGCCGCCATGAGCCAGGCGAAACCGAAGAATGACACCTGTGCCTGCCGGCCGCTTCACAGCACCGTCAGCCGATGCGCAACATGCGCGCTGGAGGGGTGAACCATGTCGATCCACGTCTTCGACGCCTATGGCACGCTGCTGGACGTACACGCGCCCATGAAGCATCTCCAAGCGCGGATCGGCGCTCACGCCGAGGCGGTGAGCCGGCATCTGCGCGCCAAGCAGCTCGAATACACTTGGGTGCGCACGCTCGGCGGCTTTCCCTGGCGCGACTTCCGCGCGCTCACCGCCGACGCGCTCGACCACGCCCTCGCCGCGCACGGGATCACGGCCGATGCCGCTTTCAAGGCCGATTTCGTCGCCCTCTACGACCGGCTCGACACCTTCCCCGACGTGCCCGCGGCGCTCAGCCGGTTGAAGGCCCAAGGGGCGCGGCTCGCCATCCTGTCGAACGGCACGCGCGACATGCTGGCGGCCGCCTGCGCGGCGGCCGGCATCGCAAGCGATCTCGACGCGGTCGTCTCGGTCGATGCGATCGAGCGCTTCAAGACGGCGCGCGAGGTCTACGCGCTCGTCACCGCCCGCTTCGGCGCGGCGCCCGCCGACATCGCCTTCTATTCCTCGAACCGCTGGGACGTCGCGGCCGGTACCGCTTTCGGCTTCGTCACAACCTGGGTCAACCGCGCCGGCGCCCCCGACGAATACGCCGATCTGCCGCCGACGCGGGTCGTGACCTCGCTCGCCGAAGTCTGATCACCCGCGCGGACGGACGTAGATCACCCCGCGCCGGCGCACCTCGCGCTCGCGGACGAGGGGGACGTCGGCGATGTGGCCCGGCAGGCCGCCGGCGCGGCGGTCCTGGTAGGTCTGCGCCGGGCGCAGCCGGTCGCCATCCTGCGCGAAGGGCGAGGGCGGCTCGCCCGCGAAGCTGAACGTGCACAGGCCCAACAGGGCCATGGCGAGGGTGCATCCCATCGAACACTCTCCTTCGGTCGCGCCTCAGTTCGCGAGCGCGGCGATGATGCGCGCCCAGGATCGAGCGCCTTTGCGGAACGACGTCAACTCGTACTTCTCGTTCGGCGAGTGAATACGATCGTCGTCGAGTCCGAAGCCGACGAGAAGCGAATCCATGCCGAGCGTGTTCTTGAACGCGCCGACCACCGGGATCGACCCGCCCGCGCCGACCACGAAGGCCTCCCTGCCCCATTCCGCCTTCAAGGCGGCCCGCGCCTTGGCGAGCGCCGGGCTGTCGAAGGGCAGGCGGATCGCCGGGCTCGAGCCGGAGGAATCAAAGGCGACGACGCAATCCGCCGGCAGGTTCGCCCGCACGAAGGCACGGAACGTGTCCCTGATCTTGTCGGGGTCCTGCCGGCCGACGAGGCGGCACGAAATCTTGGCGATCGCCTTCGCCGGCAGCACCGTCTTGAAGCCGTCGCCCGTATAGCCCCCGCAGATGCCGTTGAACTCGAGTGTCGGGCGCGACCAGATCATCTCCAGCACCGAGCGCCCTTTCTCGCCCGCAGGCGTCTTCAGGCCGACCTCGCCGAGGAACTCCGCCCCGTCGAAGGGCAGCGCATCCCACTGCGCCTTGATGTCCGGCGGCAATTCGTCGACGCCGTCGTAGAAGCCGTCGAGGACGACGCGGCCGGTGTCGTCGTGAAGCTTCGCCAGCACCTTGGCGAGCGCGCGGATCGGGTTCTGCGCCGCCCCGCCATAGCCGCCCGAGTGCAGGTCGCGGTCCGCGCAGGTGACGACGATCTCCTCCTTGTACATGCCGCGCAGCGTGGCGGTGATCGCGGGCGTGTCATGGTCCCACATGCCGGTGTCGCAGACGAGGGCAAGGTCGGCGCGCAGTTCGTCTTTGGCGGCGGCGAGAAAGCCGTCGAGGCTCGGCGAGCCCGACTCCTCTTCCCCTTCGAGGAAGACGGTGAGATCGAGCGGTATCTCCCCCGTCGCCTCGATCCAGCCGCGCGCGGCCTCGACGAAGGTCATCAGCTGGCCCTTGTCGTCGCAGGCGCCACGCCCAATGATCCAGTCGCGCCCCGTCGGGCTCTTCGCCAGCCGTGGTTCGAAGGGCGGCGCCGACCACAGGTTCAAGGGGTCGACGGGTTGCACGTCGTAGTGCCCGTAGAACAAGACGCGCGGCGCGCCCGGCTTGCGGCGGTGGGCGACGACCATCGGATGACCTGGCGTGGCGCGCAATGAGGCTTCGAAGCCCAGTCGCTTCAGCTCGTCGACGCACCACTGCCCCGCCTGGCGGCAGTGGTCCTTGTAGGCAGGATCGGTCGAAATGGAGGGGATGCGCAGGAGCGCGAAGAGCCGCTCGACCGCCGCGTCACGATTGGCGTCGATCTTGGAGAGGACTTGGTCGAGGACTATCGTCACGGCGGAATCTCCGGGTATTTTTCGTGACCATAGCCGGGATGGGCTGCCGCCCGCCATCACACGAGCGCATGGCGGGTCGCCGGAGGGCTGCGCAGCGGCGTCACAACCAGCCGCGCTTGCGGAAGTAGAGCAGCGGTAGGACCGCTGACACGATCATGAGGAGGATCGCCATCGGGTATCCCAACCCCCACCTGAGTTCCGGCATCACGTCGAAGTTCATGCCGTAGATCGAGGCGATCAGAGTGGCGGGCATCAAGGCGACGGCGACGACCGAGAAGAGCTTGATGATCGAGTTCTGCTCGATGTTGATGAGGCCGAGCGTGGCGTCGAGCAGGAAGTTGATCTTCGCGGAGAGGTAATTCGTGTGGTCGAGGAGCGAGACGACGTCCTTGTCGAGCGCCTTGATGCGGTTCTTCAGCTCCTTGCCATAGGGCCGGCGCGAGATGTCGACCGTCTCCATCGCGTAGTGGCTCATGCGCGCGATGGACACGAGGCTCTCGCGCACCTTCGAGGCAAGGTCGCCCTTGCGGCCGAGCCGCCGCAGCACCTCTTGGAAGTCGCGCGAGCGGGCGCGGGTCTTGTCCGCATCGAAGATCTCGCGCGACAGAACGTCGATGTCGTTGCCGATGCCTTCGAGCACATCGGCCATGCGGTCGATCAGGCTTTCGACCAAGCCGGTCATCACAAGAGGGCCGGACGTGTAACCTGAAGATGCGCGTTGGGCCCTGAGCGTGAAATGCGCGAACGGGCGCGGATCGGCATAGCGGATGGTGACCAGCCTCTCGCCCGCGAGGACGAAGGTGACCGGGCCGGACAGAGGCTGATCGGAGTCCATCCGGCTCATCACCGTCGCCGTCATGTAGACGGCGCCGTTCTCCGTGTAGAGCCGGCTCGATATCTCGATCTCCTGCATCTCCTCGCGCGTCGGCGCTTCGATGCTGAGAGAGGTCTCAACCAGCGTCTCCTCTTCCTTCGTCGGATTGACGAGGTCGACCCAGACCAAGTCGCTGGGCAGGGCGGAACCCACCGCGACCTCTGCCTTTTCGATGCAATTGTGCGTGGGGCGATAGACGGTGAGCACGGACCTAGCGCCTCAGGATCGAACCGAGGACACCGCGCACGATCGCCGTACCCACCTGGCGGCCCACCGAGGACCCGACCGACCGCGCAACGCTCTTGGCCAAAGCCTCCCCGAAGCCTTGCGGTTGACGCACACGCCCGCCGCGCGGCCCGGCGGGAGCCGGCGCCCCGCCGCCCAGGATCGTCCCCAGGAGACCGCCGAGTCCGCCCTGTTGCGGTTGGTTGGCAGCCTCTTCCGCGGCCTTCATCTCAGCGGCGCGCTTGGCGAGCACTTCGTAGGCCGACTCGCGGTCGACCACCTCGTCGTACCTGGTTCCGATCGGCGACTTGCGAACGACCCCTTGCCGCTCCTGGACGGTCAGCGGTCCGATGCGCGCGGAGGGCGGGCGGATCAGCGCGCGCTCGACCATCGTCGGCGTGCCATTGCCCTCGAGGACCGAGACGAGCGCTTCGCCCTTGCCGAGCTCCATGATGACCTTCGCCGTGTCCTTGAGCTTCGGATTGGGTCGAAACGTCTCGGCCGCCGCCTTGATCGAGCGCTGCTCGCGCGGCGTGAAGGCGCGCAGCGCGTGCTGCACGCGATTGCCGAGCTGCGCGGACACTTTGTCCGGGACGTCCAGCGGGTTCTGCGTGACGAAGTAGACGCCGACGCCTTTCGACCGCACGAGCCGGACGACCTGCTCGATCTTGTCCATGAGCGCGTCGGGCGCGTCATCGAACAAGAGATGCGCCTCGTCGAAGAAGAAGACGAGCTTCGGCTTGTCGAGATCTCCCACTTCCGGCAGCTGCTCGAACAGCTCCGACATCAGCCAGAGGAGGAATGTCGCGTAGAGCCGCGGCGCCTGCATCAGCTTGTCGGCAGCGAGGATATTGATTTGCCCGCGGCCGTCGCGGGTCGTGCGCATCAGGTCCCTCAATTCGAGGGCGGGCTCGGCGAAGAACGCTGCGCCGCCCTGCTGTTCGAAGACGAGGAGCTGGCGCTGGATCGCGCCGATCGAGGCGGGCGATACGTTGCCGTAGCTCGCCCTGAGCTTCGCCTGCAGTTCCTTGTCGGAGCCGACGAGCGCGATCGTCTCCCGCAGGTCCTTGAGGTCGAGAAGCAGAAGACCGCTGTCGTCGGCGAAGCGGAAGACGATGTTGAGCACGCCCTCCTGCGTGTCGTTCAGGCCCATCATGCGCGACAGGAGCAGCGGCCCCATCTCCGAAACCGTGGCGCGTATGGGATGGCCCTGCTCGCCGAAGATGTCCCAGAACACGGCGGGATAGCCATCGAGCGTCTTGTCGTAGTCGTCGAAGCCGAGGTCCTTGGCGCGCTTCAGGAGGAAGTCCTTGGCTTCGCCCGGCGCAGCGATCCCCGACAGGTCACCTTTGATATCTGCCGCAAAAACGGGAACGCCAGCATCCGAAAAGCCTTCTGCCAACACCTGCAGTGTAACTGTCTTGCCCGTGCCGGTCGCGCCGGTGACGAGCCCGTGACGATTCGCCAGCCTCAGGCTCAGATACTGATCCGGCGCGCCGTTGCCGCCGCCGATGTAGATGAACCCGTCCTTGAGCTTGCTCGCCATCGTCCACGCTGTCCCGCATTGCGATCGCCCGCTTATACGCGAGCCCTCGCGTGTGGAGCAACGGAGCGGCGGATGAACGCTGGGGGTTGTGTTCGGACGATTTGCATCGTTCACTACGCTGTGTCGACCCGATCCGAAGGGAGTAGTTTATGAACGAGATCATTGCCCGTATCGCCGCCGCGGCAGGGCTGAACGAAGGCCTGGCCACCAAAGCCATCGGCATGATCCTCGGCTTCCTTCAGAAGGAGGGGCCGGCCGACGCGGTTGGCAAGCTCATCGCGGCTTTTCCCGGCGCGTCGGACCTGATCGCGCAGACAGGCGGCGGAGGTGGCTTCGTCATGCCAGGGATCATGGGTCTCGGCAGCCAGCTCATGGGCGCCGGCCTGTCGATGGGTCAGATCCAGGGCGTTTCCAAGGAGCTGTTTGCCGTCGGTCGCGAGGTCGTCGGCGACGAGACGATGGGCGCCATTGTGCAGGCCATCCCCGGGCTGGGGCAGTTCGTTTGACGGTCAGCCGCCCTACAGCGCGATCTGCCCGTAGCGGAAGGCGTTGACCACGGTTTCGGTCTTGTTGGCGGCGCTCAGCTTGTGGCCGGCGCTGTTGAGATGGGCGAACACGGTCCGCGGCGAAATGCCGAGTTCCGCCGCGATCTCATTCGATGTCTTGCCCAGGGCGGACAGCGAGACGATCTGACGTTCGCGGGCCGTCAACTGCCCGTTCCGCGACAGCGCTTCCGGGGCGACGTCGTAGAGGCGATGCAGGAAACGCCGCGCCGCCGCCACGAAGAACGAGGCTTCATCGTCTGGCAGGGAGAGGCCGGACACGATGGCGATCGCCTGGAACTTCGAAATCGATAGGCACGGTATGGCCAAGAGCGGATGCAGGCCGTGCGCAGAGTAAGCCTCGATGATTTCTCCCGCGCGCCCTTTGCGGGGTACGAGCGTCAAGGCCTCGTCGGGACGAATGGCGGAACGCGCGCCGATGGCCACCGTGAACATCGGATCGACATGCCAGAGATGATCCCTGAGGTAGTGAGCGAGCCATTCCTCGGGCCAGTTCGTGCAGATGACACCGTTTGCGAGATCTCCGGCAGGGAGCGGCACAACGGCAACAAACCAGTGCGTCGCCCCCGCCTCGCGAAAGAACGCCTCCATCGCCGCGACGACCGCGCGACGGTCCTCATATCTCGTCGTTGGCAACGCTCCGATCATGGCCTCTTGGATCGGTTTCATGCCGGGGCACCTCTACAGTTTTGTGCGCAAGAACACGCGCCACTGCGAAAGCCGGCGCGCATCCCGCCGACCATTTTTCGCTCATCGATACGCAAGCGAAAAAACGAATGCGCAATCCCGCTTCGATATCAGCACAGTTGCAGTCGAAATGCGTCATGTCATTTATCATTTTTGCTGGTCGCGCACGCATGGGACCGATGCGATCGCCTGTCAGGCGAGTTGCGAGCGGCAGCGACGGCGCCTATGAGATTTTGCTCTCAACCCGAGAGGATCTGGCGGCATGACTGACGCGTTCCTCCCCTCCAGCGGCGAGTTCCCCTCCCCTGATCTCGCGATATGGCGAAAGCTCGCCGAAAAGACACTGACAACCGGTGATTTCGAATCGCGGCTCGTTGCGCGAACCGCAGACGGCCTGCCGATAGAGCCGCTCTACACGCAAACTGGTGCGAGGAGCGCGATCCAATCTGCCGGCCATATCGGTGCGGCACCGTTCATCCGGGGCGGGCTGCGCAATGCCGCCGCGCCTTGGCTCATGGCCCAGCGCATCGATCTGCCGGACCCCAGCGCCGCAAACCGTCAGCTTTTGACCGATCTCGAAAACGGGGCATCAGGTCTCGTGCTCGTTCTGCGTGCAGGCGGGCAATCGTCGTCGCATGGAATTGCGGTCGACACCGTCGACGAGCTTGCGCGGGTCCTCGACGGAGTCCTGCTTAATCTCGTCGCGGTCACGATCGAAGCCGGCCCCGCAACGCCGCGGTTCGTGGCGTTGCTTTCGGCTTTTCTCGAGCGCAACAAGATCGACCCTGCGGGCCTGCGCCTGTTTCCCGCCATCGATCCGATTGGCGGCGCATTGCGAACCGACTCCCTCGTCCCTGCAGACCTGGTCGCGCAACGCTATGCCGATGCCGCGCACGCATTGTTGCGGCGCGGGTTTTCCGGCCCG
Organism: Pseudomonadota bacterium; assembly: GCA_041694995.1. Classification (GTDB taxonomy): domain Bacteria; phylum Pseudomonadota; class Alphaproteobacteria; order Rhizobiales; family UBA4765; genus Raskinella. The sequence continues at coordinate 30,335 of JBGFRS010000012.1, forward strand.
CTGCTCATGGCGGATGGGCGCCCGTGGAGCGAAGCGGGTGCGACCGAAGCTCAAGAACTCGGCTACACATTGGCGTGCGCTGTCGCCTATCTGCGTTGGTTGGACGCCGGCACGATTGCGCCGGCAGAAGGTGCCGCGCGGATCGCCTTCAAGATCACGGTCGACGCCGATCAGTTCATGTCGATTGCGAAGATCCGCGCGATGCGCCTTCTCTGGGCGCGCGTCACGGATGCGATCGGGATCGGCGCCCGCCGCGCCGAGGTGCGCGTCGAGGCGGCGCGGCGCATGCTCACCGCACGCGACCCGTGGGTCAATCTGCTGCGGGCGACGGTTGCCTGCTTCGCAGGCGCGGTGGCAGGCGCGGACGAGATCGCGCTTCACCCGTTCACGGCGGCACTTGGTGTCCCCGACGAGTTTGCCCGCCGCCTCGCCCGCAACACGCACACCATCCTGGCCGAGGAATCGGCTCTCGGCCACGTCGCCGATCCGGCGGGTGGTTCCGGCTACGTCGAAAGCCTCACGCAAGCGCTCGCCGGAAAGGCCTGGGCGGCCTTCCAAGCAACCGAGGCGGCCGGCGGCCTGATCGCTGCTTTGGAAGCCGGGGCACCGCAGGCCGCCGTTGCAACGGCGCGGGAGAAGCGCACCGCAAATGTCGCGCGGCGCCGCATCCCCATCACCGGCGTGTCGGAATTTCCGAACATCGACGAATCCCCGGTGCCCGTGCTGCCAGAGGTCTCTGATGATGGCGCCTCCGCCGGCGGGGCTCGAGCTTGGCCGGAGCCGGGCAATGGTCAGTGGTTCGATGCGATGGTTGCCGCGCTGCGTGACGGTGCCGCCGTGCATTCTCTCGGCTCCGCCACCGTGCCGACGATTGCGTTTTCACCGCTTCCCATCGTGCGCGATGCGGCGCCGTTCGAGGCCCTGCGCGATGCCGCTGACGCGGATGCGGCCCAGCACGGGGCACGCCGGCGGGTCTTCCTGGCGAATCTTGGAGCGCCCGCCGACACCATCGCGCGCGCCACCTTCGCCAAGAACGTCCTCGAGGCGGGTGGCTTGGCGACGCTCGGTAACGACGGCTTTGAGTCCATTGCCGCAGCGGTCGAGGGGTTTCGGGCGAGCGGGGCCGCGATCGCCTGTTTGTCCTCCAGCGATGCCATTTACGAAACGGACGGGGAACAAGCCGCGCGAGCGTTGAAAGCAACCGGCGCCGCCACGCTTCTCATGGCCGGCAATCCCGGAGCGCGGCGTGATGTCCTCGTCAGCGCGGGCGTCGATGACTTCCTATATGCCGGCATGGACGTCGTCGCGGTGCTTGCGGCTCTTCACGAACGCCTCGGCATCGCGCCGATGAGGAGGACGTGACCATGCCGACGATCCCGAATTTCGCGACGGTCCCGTTCGAGGTGCCAACGGCGCAAGCGACTCCGGCGACGGATACGCCAACCTGGCAGACACCCGAAGGCATCGCTGTCAAAGCCGCCTATGAGGCGGGCGACATCGCGGGGCTCGATTTCATCAACGGCCTGCCCGGCGTCGCGCCCTATCTGCGCGGGCCTTATCCGACCATGTACGTCACCTCGCCATGGACGATCCGCCAATACGCCGGGTTCTCGACGGCCGAGGACTCGAATGCCTTCTATCGCCGCAATCTCGCGGCCGGTCAAAAGGGATTGTCGGTCGCCTTCGATCTTGCGACGCATCGCGGCTATGATTCCGATCATCCGCGTGTGACCGGCGACGTCGGCATGGCCGGCGTGGCGATCGATTCGATCTATGACATGCGAACGCTGTTCGCTGGCATCCCTCTCGACCAGATGTCCGTGTCCATGACGATGAACGGCGCCGTTCTGCCGGTGCTCGCGCTTTTCATTGTCGCCGCCGAGGAGCAAGGCGTTCCGCCGGAGAAGCTCTCCGGAACGATCCAGAACGACATCCTCAAGGAATTCATGGTCCGGAACACGTATATCTACCCGCCCGGGCCCTCGATGCGCATCATCTCCGACATCTTCGCTTTCACCAGCGCGAAGATGCCGAAATTTAATTCAATTTCGATCTCCGGCTATCACATGCAGGAAGCCGGAGCGACGGCCGATCTTGAACTTGCGTACACGCTCGCGGACGGGGTCGAGTACGTGCGGGCGGGCATCGCAGCCGGCTTGCCGATCGACGGATTTGCGCCGCGGCTCTCGTTCTTCTGGGCGATCGGCATGAACTTCTTCATGGAGGTCGCGAAGCTGCGCGCCGCCCGCCTGCTCTGGGCGAAGCTCATGAAACAGCTGGGTGCGCAGGACGCGCGCTCGCTGTCGTTGCGCACGCACTGCCAGACGTCCGGCTGGTCGCTCACGGCACAAGACCCCTTCAACAACATCGTGCGGACCTGCATCGAGGCGATGGCGGCCACCCAAGGTCATACGCAGTCGCTTCACACCAACGCGCTTGACGAGGCCCTGGCACTACCGACGGATTTCTCCGCGCGCATTGCCCGCAACACGCAGCTCTTCCTGCAACAGGAAAGCGGCACGACGCGCCCGGTCGATCCCTGGGGCGGCTCATATTACGTCGAACGGCTCACCTACGAACTCGCGAAGGCTGCGTGGCGGCACATCGAGGAGGTCGAGGCCCTCGGCGGGATGGCCAAGGCAATCGAGGCCGGCATTCCGAAGCTCAAGATCGAAGAGGCCGCCGCGAAAACGCAGGCGCGCATCGATTCCGGTCGGCAAACGGTCGTCGGCGTCAACAAGTATCGGCCGGCGAGTGAAACACCCATCGAGGTCTTGAAGGTCGACAACGCGGCCGTGCGAACCCTGCAACTCGACAAGCTCGCGCGGCTTAGGCGCGAGCGCGACGAGCGCGCCTGCCGCAGCGCGCTCGAAGCGCTCGAGGCCGGCGCGAGGGCTGCCGGCAACCTGCTCGCCCTCGCCGTCGATGCGGCGCGCGCCAAAGCGACCGTTGGTGAGATTTCATTTGCGCTCGAACGGGTGTTCGGGCGCCACAGTGCCGCGATCAAGGCTATTCAAGGCATCTATCGCCGGGAGGTCGGTATGGCCGACGATACGATTGCCGCCGTCCATCGACAGGTCGAGGACTTCGCCAGAGCGGACGGCCGCCGACCACGAATTCTCGTGGCCAAGATGGGCCAGGATGGGCACGACCGCGGGCAGAAGGTGATTGCCTCGGCCTTCGCCGATCTCGGCTTCGACGTCGATATCGGTCCTCTGTTCCAGACGCCCGAGGAAGCCGCGCGACAGGCCGTCGAGAACGACGTTCATATCGTCGGCGTGTCGTCGCTCGCGGCCGGGCATCTGACGCTCGTTCCTGCCCTGCGCGCGGCGCTGGCAAAGGAAGGCCGTCCCGACATCATGATCGTCGTCGGCGGGGTCGTGCCGCCGCAGGACTACGACGCGCTGATCGCGGCCGGCGCCAGCGCGATCTTTCCGCCGGGCACGGTGATCGCCACGGCGGCACGTGATCTTCTGGCGAAGCTATCCGCTCGTTTGGGCTATGACGGCGGGAAGCAGGCGGCGGAGTAGACCCTTCTCACGCCGTCGACCTGCCGGCGCGGCTCTGCTACGGCGCTGTGCATGTCGCTGCTTCGCCCCTTCATCACGGCGGCCGTCCTCCTCGCCGCCTGGGAAGCCTTGGTACGTGCTGCGGGCATACCGGCTTTCCTCTTGCCCCCGCCCTCGCGTGTGCTCGGAACCGTCGCGGCGGAATGGCGCGCGCTCGCAGAAAATGCGCTCTTCACCGCAGCCGCGATGCTGGGCGGCCTTGCGCTTGGGATCGCGCTCGGCCTTGTGACCGCCGTTGCGCTGATTGCGTCTGCCGCCGTTCGCCGCTGGGTGTTGCCGCTCGTTGTTCTGAGCCAAGCCGTTCCGGTCTTTGCCCTCGCACCGCTGCTCGTCATCTGGCTCGGCTTCGACCTGCCGTCCAAAATCGCCATGGTGGCCCTCGTGACTTATTTTCCGATCGCTCTCGCCTTCTTCGAGGGCATGAAACGAACCGACCCCGGCCTCCTCGATCTCGCTGCCTTGGGGCGCGCCACGCGGTCACAGGAAATCCGCCTTTTGCGCGCGCCTGCGGCCTTGCCGGCGCTTGCTGCCGGGCTCCGCGGCGC
>JBGFRS010000024.1:0-140531 GCA_041694995.1 Pseudomonadota bacterium
CCCCCCCCCCTCCGTGGCGGGCGACCCGCGGCCCGTCGCGGCGCGCGCCCGCGGCGGGGGGGGGGCCATAGGCCCGCCACGGCCGCGTGCCATCCGTGCCGATGCGCGGCAGGAGTCCGTGGCGCACCTTGTCCACGAGCCGGGGATCCGGCGCGGGCCTGAGGCTCGGTGGCCGCCCGTCGGGAACCTCGACGACGCGCGTCTGCATCCCCTGCCCAGGACCGCCTGGCGTGATGATGGTGATGGTGGAGCGCCCTTCCGGCGCCGGGGGAGCGCTTGCCTCCGCGCGCACCGGTTCCGGCACGCTCGCCGCCTGCGCAGCTGGAGCCGGGGGCGGGGTTAGCGGCGGCAAGACCACGCGCGCCCGCGGTTCGCCGCCGAGCGGATCGTCAACGAGCGCGATCCAGCCCGCAAGGCCGGCGGTGATTCCGCCCGTTATGACGAGCGCCGGCACAAGACCGAAGCGCCAATGGCGCTTACCGGCGTCCTCGCGCAATCCAAGGGGGGCGTAGAGCTCGTTGGCCGAGGTCATCGACGTTGAACGAATCGGCCGTGATGGCCAGTCGACGAACGCTGCACGCGCGGCGGTAACGAAGAGTTAACTCCGAGACGGTGAAGGCCGCCCCTGGGGACGGCCTTCACAACGGAGAGGTCCGAACCTCAGTTCTGGGACTGCCGGCCCGGAACGTTGGTGCGCGGCGGAAACGCCGCGTTCTGCGCTTCACCGCGAATGAGACGCATGCCCATCTGCAACTGCGTGTCCTGGGTTGCATCCGGCGGGACGTAGGCGGGCGAGCCCGAACGCTCATCGCCGTCCGCCCGCAAGTGCCCGCGCAAGGCAGCCTCGCCGCGGTTTTCATTCGCCGCACGCTGCCGCTCCGTCTCGGGGACGTCCTGAACGAGAACGATGTCCGGCTCGATGCCGCGAGCCTGAATAGAGCGACCGGACGGCGTGTAGTACCGTGCGGTGGTCAGCCGGATCGCACCATTCTGGCCAAGCGGAATGATCGTCTGGACAGACCCCTTGCCGAAGGAGCGCGAGCCGAGAACCGTCGCGCGCCGATGGTCCTGGAGCGCGCCGGCCACGATTTCCGACGCGGAGGCCGAGCCGCCATTGATCAAGACGATGATCGGCTTGCCCCGGGCGATGTCGCCGGAACGTGCATTGTAGCGCTGCGTCTCATCGGCATGCCGGCCGCGCGTCGAGACGATCTCGCCGCGCTCGAGGAAGGCATCCGACACGCCGATCGCCTGATCCAGAAGCCCGCCGGGGTTGTTGCGCAGGTCGAGCACGATGCCCTTCATCCGGTCGCCCATCGAGCGGGTCAGCGCGTCGACGGCGTTGCGAATGCCCTCGGTCGTCTGTTCGTTGAACTGCGTGATGCGGATATAGCCGACGTCGTTGCCTTCCTCGCGGAACCGGACCGACCGGATACGGATCACGTCACGCGTGATGCGGATTTCGACCGGCTCGTCGGCGCCCGTCCGCTGGATGCGAAGTGAGATCGACGTGCCGACCGAGCCGCGCATGCGTTCAACCGCCTGCTGCAGCGTCAGCCCTTGCACCGGCTCGTTGTCGAGATGCGTGATCAGGTCACCGGCACGGACACCGGCGCGCGCCGCAGGCGTCTCGTCGATGGGCGTGACCACCCGAACGAGCCCATTTTCCATCGTGACTTCGATGCCGAGCCCGCCGAACTCGCCGCGGGTCTGGACCTGCATGTCACGGAAGTTGCGGGGCGACAAATAGCTCGAATGCGGGTCGAGCGAGGACAACATGCCGTTGATCGCCGACTCGATCAGCTGCACGTCGTTCGGTTGCTCGACGTAATCTGCACGCACGCGCTCAAATACGTCGCCGAACAGGTTCAGCTGCCGGTACGTATCCGCGGTCGCGGGATTGCCGCGCTGCTGAGCATGGGCGAACCAGTCCATCTGGCTCGCGCTGAACATCAGGCCCGCGCCCAGGGCCGCGCCCATCAGCATGTAAGTCGTGTTTCGCATCATCCGCGTGCCTTTTCAGCCGTTTCGGCCCACCAGGGGCCAGGATCGATCGGAACGCCGTCCTTCCTGAACTCTACATAGAGCACCGGCCTGTCCGCACCGACATCGATCGATGTCGCCGTAGCAAGCATTCGCGCCCCCATTTGGGCAACCGGCTCACCGGCCAGTACGAACTGACCAGCTTCAACGGTAATGCGCTCCATCCCCGCCAGCAAGATGTGGTAACCCCCGCCGACATTCACAATGACGAGTTGTCCGTAGGCCCGGAATGGGCCGGCATAGACCACCCATCCGTCAGCTGGTGCTGTCACGGTCGCCCCGGCCCGCGTTCCAATGGAGAGGCCGCGATGCGTCCCCCCCATGCCGTCATCGTCGCCGAAGCTGCGCACCGCCTCGCCCGATGCGGGCAGAGGCAGAAGGCCCTGCGTGCGATCGAAGGCGATGGCCGGCGCAAGCCGAGCCGCATTGGGTACGGCCGCCACCGTTCGGCGTTCGGGCTGGGCCTCCCGTCGCACCGCGTCGAGCTGGCGCTGCTCCTCGGCTTGGCGCGCGGCTTCCTGCCGCTGAGCCTCGGCGCGCGCGGCCTCGTCGGCGGCCCGGCGCGCGCTTGCGATCTCCTGCTCCATGCGCGTGATCAAATCGCGCAGGGACCGCGCATCGCGCGCGAGCTGTTCAGCACGTGACCGCGTGCGCGCGAGTTCCGCTTCGGACAGCGACTGGCTGCGGCGCTTTTCTTCGACGAGGAGCTGAAGGCGCGCACGGTTCTCGCTCAGCGTGGTCAGATGCGCGCGTTGACGCTCGACTTCGGATTCCACCGTCCGGCGCAGGGCGGCGAAGCGTTCGAGATCTGCCACAACCTTGTCGGCCTCTCCGCGCAGCTCCGGCAAGACCGCACCCAGGAGGATGGCCGAGCGGATCGCACGCAACACGCTCTCGGGTTCGACGACGAGGGCCGGAGGCGGATTGCGCCCGAGCCGCTGGAGCGCGGCGAGCAATTCGGAAATCACCGCTCTGCGCTCGGCGAGGGCTTGCCGCAACTGCCGTTCCTCAGAGGCAAGGCCGCGCAGACGCGCCTCGCCAGCCGTGACGTCGGCTTCGGCCCTTTGGACGGTGCGGGCCGTTTCGACGAGTTGACGATTGATCTCCTCCCGGTCTCGGCGGATTGCTTCGATCTCGGCCTGCAACCGGCGAATCTGATCTTCACCGAGCCGAATATCGTCGCCCAGGGATTCGAACTGCCGCTGCCGCTCGACGCGCTCGGCTTCGACCTGATCGGCGGTACGACCGGGATCGGGCGGCGGTGCTTGCGCCAATGCGATCGGGCACGCCGCTGCCCCGACCAGCGCCGCGATCACCCATTCGATCGGTCGGGTCGGCCACAGCTTCATCGCAAAGACCCTCGGCGAGGAAGAGTTACCCGAGCGCTAGGCGCGATGATAGGGGTGCCCTGCGAGCAGGGTGCAGGCGCGATAGATCTGTTCAGCCAACATCGCCCGCACCAAGAGATGCGGCCAGGTCGCGACGCCGAACGCGATCTTCACCTGCGCCCTATCGAGGACCGCGGCTCCGTGCCCGTCCGCACCACCGATGAGGAAGGCGGCCGCGGACGTGCCCCGATCACGCCATTGTGCGAGAGATCGAGCGAAGGCTTCGCTGGACACGGATGATCCGCCCAAATCGAGCGCCGCGATGACTGCCCCCTCCGGTACGGCTCGCAAGAGCTCCGCTGCTTCGCCGGCGCGGCGCTCGTCGCTCGTGCGCAGGCGGCTATCCGCGACCTCGACGAGGTCGATCGTGCTGAAGCCGATCCGGCGTGTCAGCTGACGCGCCCGCTCGAAATAGCGCTCGACCAAGTCGCGTTCGGCCCCGCGCGAGGCCTTGCCTACGGCAATGACGCAGAGGCGCATCGCCAAGAGCGCCTCCGCCATTCTCGATCAGGCGACCGTACGCTCGCGCGGCCGATGAACCGACCACATCTTCTCGAGATTGTAAAATTCACGAACCTCGGGGCGGAAGATGTGAACGATCACGTCGCCTTCGTCGATCAGCACCCAATCGCAATGGGGCATTCCCTCGACGCGGCAACCTTTTCGGCCGACCTTGCCGAGCGCCTCAAGGAGATGCTCGGCTACGGCACCGACGTGCCGATTGGAACGACCGGTCGCAATCACCATGTGATCCGCGATCGTCGTTTTTCCGGAGAGGTCGATCGAGACAATATCCTCGGCCTTGGCGTCCTCCAAGGTGGCGAGGATGAGCTGCAGAGTGGCCGCCGGTTCCGCGTTCGCGAGAACGGGGGGCCTGGAAACCGTCTTATGGGTTCCCGACCGCGGTGCGGTAATCAGCTTCGCATCCTTTCCAGTGCGCCGGCCCACCCGACGCGGACCGATCCCACAGAGGCAATTCTATGCCTCAATTGTTAAGGATATGCATCGAAGGTCCGTGTCGCAACCTACCCCTCAGCCCTACCCCTCAGCCCGACTGAATAGCGATGAGGCCTCCGACGATGGCTATGGCCGCCGCGACGCGGGCCCGACCGAAGCGTTCGCGCAAAAAGACCGCCGCGATCACCGTCGCAAAGAGAACGGATGTTTCCCGCACGGCGCCGACGACGCCGATCGGCATGCGCGTCATCGCCCAGAGCGCGATGCCATAGCCAAGCATCGCCATCAAGGAGGTTACGACCCCCATCGCCCAATGCGAGCGAATGGCCGCGACCATGTCGGCCGGGCGGACCGCGAGGGCGACCAGAACGGTCAGGAACCCGCCGAGCGCGGTATTCGCGACGACATAGGCCGCAGGGCTCCCGGAGAGCCGCGCGCCAAGCCCGTCGATAAGCGTGTACGCCACGATGATGGCGACCGCAGTGACCGCGACCAGGAGGCCGAGCGCATCGAGACGTCCGCGATGAAAGGCGTTGGCCGAAAGACCGACGATGCCGCTACAGACCAACACCACGCCGCACCAGGCAATGGTCGTCAGGTTCTCGCCCAAGAGGAACGCGCCGAGAATCGCCGTGATGAGCGGAGCGCCTCCGCGCATCAGCGGATAGATCACCGAGAAGTCGGCGATGCGATACGCGAACCCGATGATGAGAAAATAGGGCACGTGCACGATCGCCGAGGCGACGACGTAGGGCCAACTCGCCGCGGCCGGCAGCCCGGTGAAGAGAAGCAGGAACGGACCAACGAGCGCGCCGCCGAAGGCCACGAGGCACGAATTGATCAGAGGGTCGCCCGCGCCGCGCTTCATCAGCGCATTCCACGTCGCGTGCAGGAGCGCGGCACCGAGGACGGCAAAGAGCGCATCGAGCGGCACGGTCAGCGCCGATCGCGTGCGGCGCGGAGCGCGGTCGAAGAGTGCGGATAGCGGCGGGCGTGCAGGAACACCCAGGCGGGCGGGCAGCAGTCGGCGAGTGCACCTGCCAGGTGTTCCGGGAGGCGCGCGGCGGCGAAGCGGTGCGCAGCTGGCGCCGAGAGCGGCGCGAAGCTCGCCCCCGGCCGGTCGATGATCGCGATCGGCATCCTCGCCGCGATGCGCTCCCAATCCTGCCAGCGATGGAAGGTTGCGAGATTGTCCGCACCCATGATCCAGACGAAACGGGCGGCGGGCGCGCGCGCTCGAAGATAGCGCACCGTGTCGCGCGAATAGCGCAGACCAGCGCGCGTCTCGATGTCGGTGATCGTCACACGCGCACTCGGCAGAAGGGCGCACAGCGCTGCCATACGCTGCTCGATCCGCGCGAGGCCGCGCGCTTCCTTCAACGGGTTGCCTGGCGTGACGAGTACCCAGACCCGTTCGAGCCGCAAGCGCACGAGAGCCGTGCGGACCACCGCCGCGTGGCCGGCGTGCGGCGGATCGAACGATCCGCCGAAGAGCCCAATGCGTTGGCCGGCCGCGTGCGGCGGCAAGGGGGCGAAGCGGCCGATGGTGCGTATCATCGCGTGATGGGCGCCGGGTTCATGCGCCGCTCGATGAAGGTGTTAAGCTCCTCGACGCCGTTGCGCAGCTTGGAATAGGTGATCACGGTCGATCCGTCGCTCACGAACCAAGCCTGTTGCCAGGGCGACCAGCCGACCTTGCGCACGTGCTCCCAACGAATGAAACGCTGCTTGCGCCAGGGATCCCACGAGCCGATGCCTTCGACCGTCCAGAACACATGGATGAAGAACACGATCGCCGATGTCGCTGCGGCCACGAGGCCGAGGAGCAGGGCGAGCACCCAGACCCACACCGACCAGTCCTCGTCGATGCGTTGCGCCGTGGTGGCGGTGATGGTCGTGAGAACGACGAGGGCGAAGGCCGTGTATTCGAAGGGGCCGGACGGGCGCAGGCGATTGATCGTTCTGCCCTTGCCGCCGAAGCGCCAGCGCACGATGAAGCGGGCGGCGAGCGCAAGCGCGAGGCTCGTCGCAAAGGCGATGAGGGCGGCGCGGATCATGCCGGGCGAATCTGTCCCGTGCCGCGCACGCGATACTTGAACGAGCACAGCTGCTCGACGCCGATCGGCCCGCGCGCGTGGAGGCGACCGGTCGCGATGCCGATCTCCGCCCCCATGCCGAACTCGCCGCCGTCCGCGAACTGCGTCGAAGCGTTGTGCAGGACGACCGCGGAATCGACGCGGGCCAGGAAGCGCTCGGCCGCGGACGCCTCGTCCGTGACGATCGACTCGGTGTGCGAAGAGCCGTACGTGGCGATGTGATCGATCGCCGCGTCGAGCCCGTCGACGATCTTCACGGCAATGATCGCGTCGAGATACTCGGTCGCCCAGTCCGCCTCGCCCGCGGGGGTGACGCGGCGATCGACCCGGCATGTGTCGGCATCGCCGCGCACGGCGCAGCCGGCATCGAGCAGCAGAGTTACGAGAGGCGCGAGATGGGTTGCGACGCAAGCGCGGTCGACAAGCAACGTCTCGGCAGCCCCGCATACGCCGGTCCTCCGCATCTTGGAATTGAGCACAATCGCCTTCGCCATGGCGAGGTCGGCTGCGGCATGGACGTAGACGTGGCAGTTCCCGTCGAGATGCGCGAACACCGGCACGCGCGCATCGCGCTGCACGCGCTCGACGAGCGACTTGCCGCCGCGCGGCACGATGACGTCGATTGCCCCGTCGAGCCCCGCGAGCATCAAGCCAACCGCATCGCGGTCGGTGGTCGGGACCAGTTGGACCGCTGCTTCGGGAAGACCGGCCGCCATGACGCCTTCGCGTAGCGCCGCGTGAATGGCACGAGAAGAGCCGTAGGAGTCAGACCCGCCGCGCAGGATCACCGGATTGCCGGCCTTGAGGCACAGCGCCGCCGCATCCGCCGTAACGTTTGGACGGCTCTCATAGACAACGCCGACGACGCCGAGCGGCGTCGCAACGCGCTCGATGACAAGTCCGTTGGGCCGCGTCCAAGACGCGGTCACGCACCCCACGGGATCGGTCAATTCCGCGATCGCGCGAATCGAAGCGGCGATGCCGCGGACGCGCAATGCCGTCAACCGCAGGCGGTCGATGAAAGCAGCGGTCGCGCCGGCCGCTTCGGCTGCGGCGACGTCGCCGGCATTGGCTGCGAGGATGGCGGGCTCCGCCCGCGCAACCGCATCCGCCATGCCGATCAGCGCGGCGTGCTTGCGTTCTGCCGTTGCCTCGGCCAGGGCGCGCTGGGCCGCGCGGGCGCGCTGCCCGATCGCGCGCATCTCGGCGGCAAGGGCGCTTGTCGGAACCGTCTGGCGAGCGGCGGCGGTCATGGGAAACTCCGGGCCGCGGACCTTACGGGAAAGGACTCGGCGGGGAAAGTCAGCTGTGGCGACGCACGCCCCGCGCCTTTAGGGCCGTGACCCGTCACCGTCCGACCAGCGCCATATCGTCCCGGTGGATCATTTCGGCTCGGCCCGGCGCCCCGAGCACGGCCTCGATATCCTTCGAGTTGCGGCCGACGAGGCGCTGGGCATCGGGCGCATCATAGGCGACGAGACCGCGGCCGATGTCCTCCCCCCCCGGTCCGCGGATCACCACGGCATCGCCCCGCGCGAAATCACCCTCGACGCGCGTGACGCCTGCCGGCAGAAGGCTTTTCCCGGCTCGGAGCGCCCGGACGGCTCCGGTATCGATGGTCACGACACCGCGCGGTTCGAGCGCTCCGGCGATCCATGCCGTGCGGCTCGACACGGGATCGCGGGCTGCAAGAAACCATGTGCATGGCACGCCTGCATCGAGCGCGACCAGGGGATGATCGCGCTTGCCGAGCGCGATCGCCATCGATGTGCCCGACGCAAGGGCGATCTTGGCTGCTTCGATCTTCGTCGTCATGCCACCCTTGGCGAAATCAGAGCCCGGCGCGCCCGCCATCGCCTCGATCTCCGGCGTGATCCGCTCAACCTCGGGAATGAGTCGCGCCGTCGCCTCCTTGTGCGGAGGCGCGGTGTAGAGACCGTCGATGTCGGACAGGAGCACGAGCGCATCCGCGCTCATCATGGAGGCGACGCGCGCGGCCAGTCGATCATTGTCGCCGTAACGGATCTCGGTGGTTGCGACCGTGTCGTTCTCGTTGATGACGGGAACGGCACGGGTCGCAAGCAGCGTGCCGATGGTGGCCCGCGCATTGAGGTAGCGTCGGCGCTCTTCCGTGTCCTGCAAGGTCAAGAGTACTTGCCCGGCGACAATGCCGCGCGCGTGCAGCGCTTCCGACCACGCACGGGCGAGCGCGATCTGCCCGACGGCCGCCGCCGCCTGGCTTTCCTCGAGCGCGAGGGCGCGACGCGGCAGTTTCAAGGCGTGCCGACCGAGCGCGATCGCGCCTGACGAGACGACGAGAACGTCCGCGCCGTTGCGCCATAGGGCGGAGAGGTCATCGATCAGGGACGCGAACCACGCCTCGCGCAGTCGGCCCGTGCTGGCATCGACCAGCGTCGCCGAGCCGATCTTCACCACGATGCGGCGGAAGGACGAGAGTGAACGCGTCACGGCCGCCACCCGGTCGCGTCGGCGGAAACCGACTTAACGGGAGGGTCCTCGGCTTTCTTCTCCGCGATGCTGCGTTGCAGCTCGAACAGCGCCTCGGTCATCCCGCGCCCGGAGACGGCCGAAAGAACGAAGGGCGTGCGCTTCGCCGCGCGCCTCAACGCCTTTGCCCTTGTCGCGAGCTCGGCGTCGTCGAGCGCATCGGCCTTGGACAAGGCGACGACCTCCGCCTTCTCCGCGAGGCCGTGACCATAGGCTTCGAGTTCGCGGCGAACGGTCCTGTAGGCCTCGACGGGGTCGTCCAGCGTGGCATCAACGAGGTGGAGGAGCACGCGGCAACGCTCGATGTGGCCGAGGAAGCGATCGCCGAGACCGGCGCCTTCATGCGCGCCGGCGATGAGACCCGGAATGTCCGCGAGCACGAATTCGCCGTCGCCGGCGCGGACGACGCCAAGCCCCGGCACCAGCGTCGTGAACGGATAATCGGCGATCTTCGGCTTCGCCGCCGACACGGCCGCAAGAAAGGTCGACTTGCCGGCATTGGGCAGGCCGACGAGGCCGGCATCCGCGATCAGCTTCAAGCGGAGCACGATCCACTTCTCTTCGCCGGGCAGACCAGGATTGGCGCGGCGCGGTGCGCGGTTGGTCGACGATTTGAAGTAGGCGTTGCCGAAGCCGCCATTGCCGCCTTTGGCGAGAACGACGCGCGCGCCGACCTTGGTCAAGTCGGCGATCAGCGTCTCGCCGTCCTCCTCGTAGATCTCGGTGCCGACGGGCACCTTGAGCACCACGTCCGGGCTTGCCGCGCCGTGGCGGTTCCGGCCCATGCCGTGCCCGCCCGTCTTCGCCTTGAAGTGCTGCTGGTAGCGGTAGTCGATCAGCGTATTGAGGCCGGACACGCATTCGGCAACGACGTCCCCGCCCTTGGCGCCGTCGCCGCCATCCGGGCCGCCGAACTCGATGAATTTCTCGCGCCGAAACGACACCGCCCCGGCGCCGCCGTCGCCCGCCTTGATGAACACCTTGGCCTGGTCGAGGAATTTCAACGGGCTGCCTCCGCGAAGCGCGCGCGTTAAGCGTGTCTCCCAATAGAGACAAGGGGAGGCGGAACCCGCCTCCCCTCGAAACGCTCATGGGCGCGGGCGCCGGGAGACGCCCGGCCCGTTCACTCCGCGGCGGATCCCGGCTGCGCTTCGACGGAGACGACCTGCCGGCCGTTCACCGTCGTTTTGAAGCGCACGATCCCTTCGGCCGTCGCGAACAGCGTGTGGTCCTTGCCGAGCCCGACATTCGTGCCCGGATGCCAGCGCGTGCCGCGCTGCCGCACGATGATGTTGCCGGCAAGAACATGCTCGCCGCCGAAGCGCTTCACGCCGAGGCGCTTTGATTCCGAATCGCGACCGTTGCGTGACGAGCCGCCTGCCTTCTTGTGTGCCATGGCTCTCTCCTCGATCTCTCGGCGTTACTCGCCCTTCTCGGCCGCAGCGGCGGTCTGATCGACTTTCGCGCGCGGCGGCTTGCCGGCGAGAAGTTCCTGGGCCTGCTGTACCCACTCCTCGCGCTTGGCGCGGCCGCGCAGCGCGAGTTCCTTGTCCCACTTCTCGACATCGGCGTCGGTCCACGCCGCGATGTCGTTCCACGAATTGATGCCGGCCGCGCGCAGCTTCTTCTCGATTGTCGGCCCGATGCCCGAGATGAGCGAGAGCGTGTTCGGGTCATGCGCCTTCTCGTCCGAGGCCGACCTCGCCTTCGACGGGGTCGCTTCCGCGACCGCCGCCGCCACGGGCTCCTTGGTCGCCTGGAACTCCGGCTTTGCGCCGCCGGTCAGAAACCCGGCGATCTTCACGACCGTCAGGTCCTGGCGGTGCCCCTTCTTGCGCCGCGAATTCTGCCGACGCCGCTTCTTGAAGGAGATGACCTTTTCGCCGCGCGCCTGCTCGACGAGGGTTGCGGTCACCGTGACGCCAGCAACCGTTGGCGTGCCGACATGCGTCGTCGCTCCATCGTTAAAGAGGAGGACGTGATCGAAGGCGATCGTGTCGCCGGCCACGCCGGCAAGACGCTCGATGGTGATGGTATCCTCGGCGGCGATGCGATACTGCTTCCCGCCGGTCTTGATGACTGCGAACATTTCTCTCGATCCGCTGTTCGGTCCCGGGGCTGACGTCGCCGTCGCCCGGCTTCTTGTTCAGTCGATAAGTCCGCTGCGCGGAGCGCAAACGAACGCGGCGCGGCCGGGGCCGCGCCTGAGCGGGCGGTTTCTACACGCCGACCCCTCGCGCGTCAACCGAAACCGGGAAATTCGTTCAGAAACCGCGCCTTTCCGGTGTGGCGCCACTCCTCGAGCGTCCAAGTTATCTCGGAGAGGCAGGCGGGGTCGAGCGGCAGATAGACCTCGGCCGCTACACGCGCGGTCCCGACATGCACATCCAGCGGCCGCCGCCGGTAACCATCCCCCTCGAAACGATCGAGGCGCGCGAGAGCGCCTTGGTCGAGGCCGTCGAGCACGAGCCCCGGCGCTGCGCGCCCCGGCGCGACGGCGAGCCCGGGGTAGACCTCCCCGCGCACGACGCGGGCCTGATATCCCGGGGCTTGCGCCGGACGCGGGCCATAAGCCGCCAGGGTTCGCCCGACGACCGCGGTGAAGACGTCATCGTCGCGCAAGGTTCCGTAGACGAACAGCGGCAGGGGCATGTTCCGCGCTCCCATGCGCGAGGGCCGCGGTCAAGCAGGCCTTGTTTCACCCGGACCGCTCTGCTATCCGCCAGCCCTCCCAGTCGCGCGGCCGGGCCACATCTTGCGGAGAGGTGGCTGAGTGGTTGAAAGCACCGCACTCGAAATGCGGCATACCCGCAAGGGTATCGGGGGTTCGAATCCCCCCCTCTCCGCCACTCGATGCGTATAGCTTATTGAATTGAATGTTCTTTCCAAGTAGCCCTGCGTGGCAGGCTCCAGCGCCGGCCCACGCGAGCCTCGGCGGTCTCATCCCCTCACCCCCGACGAGTTCGCAACCCGGTCCACACAGGACCACAACCGAACAGAGTCTGTCATGACCGGGACAGCCAGGGGCAAGGTCAGGCAGGATCAAAGCGTGCGTGGGAATCCTCATTCGACGAATCGCCACGTGACATATTCAAACATGTGTATATTATAAATTCAAAATCGCCGCATCGAACGTGCGGCGGAAACAACAGTACGCATGGGAGGGATCACGATGATGAGGGCGGGGGACGAGGGTGTCCCGATGATGTCGCAGGGCCGCACCCGGCGCGACATCCTGAAGCTCGGTGCGGCCGGAGCCGCCCTTTTGGCCACGCCGGCTGCGCCGGCCGCCAAGGTCCGCACCCGGGCCCACATCGTGATCGCCGGCAGCGGCGCCGGCGGCATCGCCGTCGCCAACCGCCTGGCACGTGGCCTCGAAGGCGCCCGCATCACCATCATCGATGGCCGCCAGCAGCATTACTACCAGCCCGGCTGGACGATGGTCGCCGGTGGCGTCTGGCCGATGGAGCGGACCGTCGAGCAGAGCAACGCCCGCTTTCATCCCCATGGCATCGAGTGGGTGCGGGACTTCGTGGCCGAGTTCGACCCGGCCGCCAACACGGTCGTCACCCGGGGCGGCCAGCGCATCCGCTACGACTTCCTCGTCGTCGCCACCGGCTTGCAGCTCAACTACACGGCCATCGCCGGCATGGACGAAGCCGCGCTGGGTCAAAACGGTCTGACCTCGGTCTATGCCAGCCCGCAGGCGGCAGCCAACACCTGGCGGCTGATGGACACTTTCCGTCGCACCGGCGGCCGCGCGGTGATGACCATGCCCGACACCCCGATGAAGTGCGCCGGCGCCCCGCTCAAAGTCACCTTCCTGCTCGACGACCGCCTGCGCGAAGCGGGTAGCCGTGCCCGCTCGCAGGTCAATTTCTACGCCGGCGGCAACGCATTGTTCGGGGTCAGGGTCTATCATGACGACATCACGCGGCGCTTCGGTGAACTGGGCATCCAGACGCAGACCGAGCAGCGCCTGACCGGCATCGACATCGGTGCCCGCCGCGCCACCTTCACCGCTGCCGACAACAGCCGAAGCACGGTTGATTACGACTTCATCCACGTGGTGCCGCCGATGAGCGCGCCCGATGCCGTGCGCAACAGCGAGCTGTCCTGGAAAGAGGGGCCGTTCGCCGGGGGCGGCTGGCTGGAGGTGGACCGCGAAACCCTGCGCCATCGGCGCTTTCCGAACGTATTCGGCATCGGCGACGTCAACGGCACGCCGCGCGGCAAGACAGCCGCCACCGTCAAGGGCGGAGCGCCGATCGTCGCCGAGAACTTGATGCGGGTGATCCAAGACCAGAATCCAGGGAGCAAATTCAATGGCTATACTTCCTGCCCGCTGATCGTGCGCGTCGGCTCGGCGCTGCTGGTCGAGTTCGACCATGACGGCAAGTTGGTGCCGTCCATTCCCTTCGTTGACCCCCTGCAGGAAAGCTACTTTGCCTGGGTGATGAAGGTCTACATGCTCAAACCGGCCTACATCGCCGTCCTGCGCGGCCGGGTCTGACGCGCGCACCCATCAGGAGACGATCGGCATGCTCTACAACATTTGGCTCGGGCTCAACATCCTCTACGAGATCGTGCTGCCGGTGCTGTGGCTCGTCGCACTGCTGGCGCTGGTCTGGGGCGCAACTCTGGTGTTCGCGCTGCTGCGCGCACCCGCGGCCACGTGGCGCAAGACGCTGCCGCTCAGCGCCCTGGTTGGCGTCCTCGGCGCCGCGCTGGTGTTCGCACTCGGCCCGGCCCTGTCATCTTCCAGCTTCGCCGACCTCGATTACTGGGTCGATTGGGCCTTCCTCGTCGGTGGCGCGCTAACCGCCGGCTTGGTGCTGTGGGTCGCCACCTGGCCGGGTTTGACTTGCCTCAGGAAGGCCTGAAAGCTTCCATTGTGGGTCGGTCGGAGTCCAGTGCCGTCCGGGCTCCGTCGCCTCCGCGATGACCGCCGGCTTCTCGGTCGGCGCCCCGCGTGTCCGCCCGGGCATGCCCCGCTGACCGCGCGGGTGCGGCGAATCTTTGCTAGCATCCGGGCACGCCCGCTCGCAGCGAACCCTCATGACACCGCCAGATCCGACACCGCTCCTAGGCTCCGTTCCCCTCGTCCCCGTGGTCGTTCTCGACGATCCCGGAACGGCGGTGGCGCTGGCCGAAACCCTCGTCGAAGCGGGGCTTCCCGTCATCGAGATCACCTTGCGCACGGATGCGGCCTTGGAGGCTGTCGCGCGCATCGCACGTCACGTGCCGCGCGCGCATGTGGGTGTGGGGTCGGTCCTGTCTCGGCGACAACTCAGCGAAGCGATCGATGCCGGGGCGGCCTTCGCCGTGACGCCGGGCACGCCGCTCGCCTTGCTCGAGGCCCTCGCGCAAGCGCCGATTCCCTGCCTTCCCGGCGTCGCGACGCCGAGCGAGGCCATGACCGCGGCCGATTTCGGCTTTCACGCGCTGAAATTCTTTCCGGCCGAGGCGTCGGGCGGTGTCGCGGCACTGAAGGCGCTCGCCGGACCGCTGCCGCATTTGCGCTTCTGCCCGACCGGCGGGATCGACGTGCAGCGCGCCGCGACCTATCTCGGGCTGCGCAACGTGCTCTGCGTTGGCGGGAGTTGGGTGACCCCGCCCGATCTTCTCGCCGTCGGCGCTTTCGACCGCATCGCCGCGCTGGCGCGCGGCGCCCGTGCGCTCGATGCGGCACGGCCACGGTCTTGAGAGCGACGCATTCCCTCTTTACCTGACGCGCGTCGGCACGAAGGAGATCCCATGTTCGACGCCTCGAAGCTTCTCGACCAATTCCTCGGTGCCGGAGCCGGCGCGCGCGTTCAGGAAAGGACCGGCGGCGCCCTCGAACAGGCCCGCTCGGCCGCGGGGTCCGTCGGCCAGCAGGCTCAGGACTTCATGTCGCAAGCCCAGAGCGCATGGCAGACGGGCGGGCTGCAGGGCGTTCTCGACAAGGGCAAGGCGTTCGCGCAGCAGAATTCGGGGGGCCTTCTGGCCGGTGCGGCGATCGGCGGTCTCGGCGCGCTGTTGCTGGGCACGCGCACGGGGCGCGCCGTCGGCGGCACGGCACTCACTTTGGGCGGCCTCGCCCTCGTCGGCGGGCTCGCCTACAAGGCTCTGCAGGGCTGGCAGGCGGGGCGCAACCCGACGGCTGCGGCCGATGGCTTGATCGCACCGCCTCCGGCCGATTCCGGTTTCGCGTCGAATGCGGCGCCCGATGCTCAGGAGCGCGCGGTGACGGCGCTGCGCGCCATGATCGCCGCCGCGAAATCCGACGGCCACATCGATGCCGAAGAGCGCGGCCGCATCCTCGGGCGCATGACCGATCTCGGCATCGACCCGGAGGCGCGCAGCTTCGTCGAGCACGAAATGGAGGGTCCGGTCGATCTCAAGGCGCTGGTGATGACCGCAACCTCGGTCGAACGCGCCGTCGAGATCTATGCCGCCTCCGTGGTGGCGATCGATCCGGACACGGCGGTGGAGCGCGCCTATCTCGACGAGCTTGCGTCGCGCTTGGGCCTCGACGCCGAGTTGCGCGCGCATATCGATGCGCAGGCGGCAGCGATCCGCGCCGGATGAGGGAGAGCGATGCGGCGCACCTTCGCTCTGCTTTGTGGCGCGATCGCGCTTGCAGGCTGCGCCGCGGGGCCGGTCGGTGGTGGCGGCGAATCGCCGTGGGCGATCGACGCGCAGATTGAGTATTGCGCGAGCACGCGCGTGGAAGGCTTTGTGCTCGGGGATCCGGGGTCTTTGCGGCAGATCCCGTTCGTCGGCCCGGTTGCCGCCGGGGCGCAAGGCGCCATGGAGGCGGAGTCGGTCTGCCGGGTCGTCCGCACCTTTTCGCCGGATGACGTCACGCGGATCAAGGACGCGCAGCTCGAAGCCGCGCGGGCCGGTCAACCGGTCACCCAAGGGGGGATCGCGGTGACGCCGCGCCCGGTGTCGGCGTCCTGCGTCGCTCTTGCCTCGACGCATCAAGCCTCCGGCATGCCGCTTCGGTCGCAGCTGATCTGCCGCGACAATCGCGGCACGTGGCGGCCCGCCGCGCTGTGACGTTGCGCATCCGGTCGTGCGCCGTCACCATCCCGGTGGGATGGGGATAGGGCCTTGCGCGATCTTGGAACATTCGACGATGTCATCGTGGGTGCGGGCTCCGCCGGCTGCGTGCTCGCCAACCGCCTGTCCGCCGATGCCGGCCGGCGCGTGCTCCTGCTCGAAGCCGGCGGCGCCGACGACTATTTCTGGATCCCGATCCCCGTCGGCTATCTCTACTGCATCGGCAATCCGCGCACCGATTGGCTGTTCCGCACGGAGGCGGAGCCCGGCCTCAACGGCCGGTCGCTCGGCTATCCGCGCGGCAAGGTGCTCGGCGGCTGCTCGTCCATCAACGCCATGATCTACATGCGCGGCCAGGCGCGCGACTACGATCATTGGCGCCAGCTCGGCAATGTCGGCTGGGGGTGGGACGACGTCCTGCCCTGGTTCAAGCGCTCGGAGGACCACTTCCTCGGCGCAGACGACGCGCACGGCGCGGGCGGCGAGTTGCGCGTCGAGCGGCAGCGTCTGCATTGGGACATTCTCGACGCCGTGCGCGATGCGGCAGCCGAGGTCGGTATTCCGAAGATCGACGACTTCAATCGCGGGGACAATGCCGGCTCCTCCTTCTTCCAGGTGAACCAGCGCCGCGGCGTGCGGTGGAACACGGCGCGCAGCTTCCTCCGCCCCGTCCAGAGCAGGCCCAATCTGCGCATCGTCACCAAGGCGCACGCGACCCGAATCGTGACCGAGCAGGGCCGCGCCACGGCGCTCGAACTGGTCGTCGGCCGCGAGCCGGCGCGCGTCACCATCGCGGGCGAGCTCGTGCTGTCCGCCGGCGCCATCGGCTCGCCGCACCTCCTGATGCTATCGGGGATCGGGCCCGCGGCCCATTTGCGCGAGCATGGCATCGCGGTGGTGCGCGACGTTGCAGGCATCGGTGCGAATTTGCAGGATCATTTGCAGATCAGGCCCGTCTACAAAGTGTCGAAAGCGGTTACCTTGAACACGCTTGCCGGCACGTTCTTCGGCAAAGCGAGGATCGCGCTCGAATATGCGCTGTTCCGCAGCGGGCCCATGGCCATGGCACCGTCGCAGCTCGGGCTATTCGCCAAATCCTCGCCACGACAGGAATCGGCGAACCTGCAGTTTCACGTGCAGCCACTCTCGCTCGACAAGTTCGGCGATCCGCTCCACGCCTTTCCGGCCATCACCATGTCGGTGTGCAATCTGCGGCCCGAGAGCCGTGGCACGGTGCGGCTCACAGCGCCCGACCCGTTCCTGGCGCCGTCGATTCGCCCGAACTATCTCTCGACGCCGGGCGATTGCGCGGTTGCGGTCGAAGCTCTGCGGCTTGCGCGCCGTATCATGGCGGCACAGTCGCTTGCGCGCTACGCGCCCGAGGAATGGCGGCCCGGTCCCTCGGCAACGAGCGACGATGATCTCGTCAAGGCGGCCGGGGATCACGGTACGACAATCTTCCACTCCGTCGGAACGGCGCGCATGGGCACCGACGCCGATGCCGTCGTCGACCCGCGCCTGCGCCTCAACGGCTTCGACAACATCCGCATCGTCGATGCCTCGGTGATGCCGACGATCACGTCGGGCAACACCAATGCGCCGACGATCATGATCGCCGAGAAGGGCGCTGCGATGATCCGGGAGGATCGCCGCGCGCGGGCGCAGGCAGCGCGATGAACGCAAGGCAGGGTCGCGCATTCTGAGCCTCGCGCGGCCGCATCCCCGGATAGAGTGCCGTTGCCCGAACCTTCGACAGTCCCCAACTCGTGTCGCAACCCACCCCCAGCCGCCGTCTCCTCGATCCTGGCCTTGTCAGCATCGTTCTCCTGTCTATCGCTGGCGCGGTGAGCGTCTATGCGAAGGAAGGATGGAGCGGCGTGAGCGGCGTGGTCGTCGAGAACGTGACGCTTCTCCTCGGCATTCTGCCCAAGGTTGCTGCCGGATGTCTCATCGGCGCCCTGATCACGCTGCTCGTGCCGCGCGAGATGGTGGTCAAACTCGTCGGATCCGAATCCGGTCTGCGCGGTCTCATCATCGCGACGATTGCCGGCATCCTCGTTCCCGGCGGTCCCTTCACCGTGTTTCCGATCACCGTTGCCTTCCTCGCGATCGGTGCCGATCGCGGCGCGGCCATTGCCTTCGTCACCGCTTGGCACGTGGTCGGTCTCAACCGCGCGATCATCTGGGAAATGCCGTTCTTCGGGCACGAATTCGTCTTCACGCGCATGGCGATTTCCGTCGCGTTCCCGCTTCTCGCGGGCGTGCTGGCGCGGCTCGTGCCTTGGCCGCGCGCCTCGAAGGAGAGCGGGACGTGATCGCGATCTTGTTCTCGATCCTGTTGTGGGCCATCGCGACGGCGCTGCTCCTTGTCGCCTGGCGACGCCGCGACGGCACGGCGCGAGAGGCGCTGTCGCGCGGTTGGCGCGAATTCGTGTGGCTCTTGCCGCGATTAACCCTCGGCATCATCGGCGCGGGCTTCATCGCGCGGCTTCTACCGGAGGAAGCGGTCTCCGCCTATCTTGGCGCGGAGTCCGGCTGGATCGGGTTGATGATCGCCACCGCTGCGGGGGCGCTGACGCCTGGCGGGCCGGTCGTCGGGTTCTCGATTGCCGGTGCGGCCCTCAAGGCGGGTGCGGGTTTGCCGCAAGTCATCGGCTATGTCACGGCGTGGAGCCTGTTGTCGTTCAATCGCATTCTGGTTTGGGAACTGCCAATCATGGCGCGCTGGTTCATCGGCTTGCGGCTGATGGTGTCGGTGCCGCTTCCTTTGATCGCCGGCGCAATAGCGATGTGGGTGACTTAGGTGTTGCGGTCGGTGACTACATCCGTTGCGGCACGCGGCACGATCGCGCCGCGATGCGCGACGACAACGGCGGCGAGGCGGTGGCCTGCCTCTGCAGCAGCCTCCGGCTTCTCTCCGCGCAGGCGGGCCGAAAGGTAGCCCGCATTGAAGCTGTCTCCGGCCGCCGTGGTGTCGACCGCGTCCACGGTCGTGGGCACCGGCACGTGATGCACGCCGGATGGCCCTGCGACGAGCGCGCCTTCCGCGCCGTTCTTGACGATGATCTCGCGGACGCCCGCAGCGACGATGCGCTCGACGGTTCGGATCGCGTCCGGGTCCTCCCACAAAGCCTGCTCGTCGTCGAAGGTCGGCAGCGCAACATCAGTGCGCGCCAGCGCCTCGCCCACCACGAAGCGCGCACGCTCGACATTACCCTTCCATCCGCGCGGCCGATAATTCGTGTCGAAGGCAATGATTGCGCCGCGCTCACGCGCCGCCTCGAGAACGGCGAACAGTCGGCCGAGCCCGACATTCGAATAGAGCGACAAGGTGATCGCCGAGAGATAGACGAGCCGTGCCGAAACGATCTGCTCGGCGGCCTGTTCCCAGCCGGGAAGTTCGAAAAGATCGCGGGCCGGTGAGACGTCGCGCCAGTAAGTGAAGCTGCGCTCGCCCTTCGCGTCGGTGTCGATCAGGTAGAGGCCGGGCACGCGGCCGGCCGCGCGCAACACGGTCGCGGTTTCAACGCCCTCACGGTCGCATACGGCGAGGATCGCCTCGGAGAAGCGATCATCCCCGAGCGCGGAGGCATAGGCCGTAGAGACGCCCGATCGCGCGAGATAGACTGCGGTGTTGAAAGTGTCGCCGCCGAAAGCGAGGCCATAGCGCCCGTCCGGCTCGCGGTTGAGCTCGACCATCACCTCGCCGATCGCGACGGCGGTCATGGCACGTTGTACCGCGCCGTGAGTTCGTTCGTGCGCTCGACGGTGCGGTCATAGAGGCATCCGCTCTTGGCGGCACTGGCCCCCGAACCGCTCTGCCATTCGTGCCGGATCAGGCCGCAGCAATCCGCGTCGCGATAGGCGATCCACGCGCGCTGCGCGTCGCGCAATGTCTGCTCCCAGCGCGGCCGTTCGGCGGGCGGCACGTCTTGCGAGCGGCGGCTCTCCGCGAGCACGGCTTGAAAGACGCGATTGAGTTCACCATCGGCGGTCTCGTAGGCGCGGCTCGTGCAACGCGTGATCTCAACGTTCGAACCGCCGCTGCAGTCTGGCTGATGGCGCGGCTCCCGGCCTTGCGCGAGTGCCGGCGCAGCGCTGACGATGAGGAAGAGAACAGCCCGCGCGGATGAGCTCGGCGTGTGTTTCATGTTAGGCCGCTTTTCGCGCATTCAGGAATTCGCCCATCCGCCCGAGGGCTTTGCGGATGTTTTCGGCGGAGTTGGCATAGGACAGGCGGATATAGCCTTCACCGTGCACGCCGAAATCGGGTCCGCCGATGACCGCGACGCCTGCGTCTTCGAGGAGCGCAGACGCAAGCGCCTTCGCCTTCCACCCCGTCTTCGAGATGTTCGGGAAGGCATAGAACGCGCCCTTCGGCGTACGGGCCGACACGCCGGGTAGCGCATTGAGCCCATCGACCACGATCTTCCGGCGCCGGTCGAACTCCGCGACCATGGCGTGCACCGCATCTTGCGGACCGGTCAGCGCCGCCAGGCCGGCCCATTGCGCCGCAGCGTTCACGCAGGAATAGGAGTTGACCGCGAGCTTGCGCGCCGCGTTGAGAAGCGGCGCCGGCCACACCGAGAAGCCCATGCGCCAACCGGTCATGGCGTAGGTCTTCGACCAGCCGTCGAGCAGGATCAGGCGATCGCGGATCGACGGATAGGTCATCAGCGAGACATGCGGCAGGCCGTCATAGGTCATCTGGCCATAGATCTCGTCGGACAGGACCGCGACGTTCGGATGCCGCTCCAAGCCTGTCACCAGAGCGTCGATCTCAGCCTTCAGCGAAACGCCGCCGGTCGGATTTGCCGGCGAGTTCAGGATGATCAGCCGCGTGCGCGGCGTGATCAGCGCCAGCGTCTCCTCGGCGGAGAAGGCAAAATCATTGGCCTCGCGGATCGGGATGGGGATCGGTGTCGCACCCGTATACTCGATCATCGAGCGGTAGATCGGGAAGCCGGGGTCAGGATAGAGAATGTCGGCGCCGGGCTCCCCGAACATCAAGATAGCCATATACATCGTCACCTTGCCGCCCGGCACGATGAGGACCGCGCCGGGATCGACCACGGCGCCGGTGCGCCGGTGAATGTCGGCGGCGACCGCTTCGCGCAAGGGCGCAATGCCGGTCGCCGGCGTGTAGCCGTGATGGCCGTCGCGCAGGGCCTTGACCGCAGCCTCGACGATGTTATCCGGCGTGCGGAAATCCGGTTGTCCAATGCCAAGATTGATGATGTCGCGGCCTTGCGCGGCAAGTTCGGTTGCGCGCGCCAGGACGGCGAAGGCGTTTTCCTCGCCGATGCGATCGAAGGCGGCGACGGGGCGGACGGTCATGCGCGGTTCCTCGGACGGGACAGAACCGTCAGCGGAGCACTGTCGGCGGTCGCGCGTCAACCAGCGGTGAAATGCATGCAAGCGCCCGAGCGCAGGGCGAAGAGACAACGGATCGAGCCGGCGCGGCCGGCGTCCACCTGCCCGAGGCTGAACAGATAGAAATTCGTGAAGGAGAGGCGATTGCCGAGGGCAGCTGCACCGCGACCGCTCAGCATCTCGATGAGCGTGCCCACCCCGGACAGGGCCAGCGACGTCCAGAAGTCCTGTGGAATGGCGTTCAGCACGAAGGGCTGAACCTGTCCGGTCTGGATCTCGGTGCGCGTCGGGTTGGTGAGTCCGAACAGCGCCACAAGAAGCACCAGGATGATCACGTTCTTCATGGAAGGCGTCCCTGTCCGCGTCGGTGCACCGGGCGTGACAGGCGCCTCTGTCGTTTGTGTGACGGGCGCGCTCAGCCGCGCACGAGACCCGTGACCTGCATCAAGAGCTGGGCGTCGGCCGCCGCATTGGCGAGCATGTGCAACAGGATCGGGGTGGTCACGCCGCCGGTGAGATGGCGGGCCACGGCAAGCACGAAGGAGCCTGGCAGAATAGCGAGTGCATACATCATCGTCGGTTCGTAGTGCACCGCCGCAAAAATCAGCGTCGGGATGACGATGGCCGCAGCCGTGCCCAGGGTGCGTGCGAAAACGGTGTGCAACAGGCCGCGAAAGAAGATTTCCTCCGCCACGGGGAAAACGACGATGGTCGTGAACAGGAACAGAAGGAGCGCTGCAGGCCCGTTGGGCACGGACCCCCATTGCGGGAAACTCGGCAGGAAGGCGTCGATCGCGCGAAACAGGAGGAAATCGCCACCGATCAGAACCAGGGCGAGAACCCAGAAGGTTCGATCGAGTCGGATAGGTCCGAGCGGTACCAGCGCTGCGGGGTTCTCGGGCGCGAGCCGATGCGCTTGCGTGAACACCAGGGCGACGGCGAGGGCGGCGGCCCCGATCGCGGCGACCTCGCCGGTCACCTCTTGCGAGGGCCGTGTCGCAAGCGCCCGCAGGGCGGAGGCGATGAGCGATTCGAGCAGGTAGGCGGCCGTGGTCGCACACACTGCGATGAGACCCGCCACGGCAAGGCCAAGGCTTAGATGCCGCACGCCGTCCGGCCACAATGGGCGCAGCCGCGGCAAGGTCGTGCCCGGCGCAGCCGAAGCAGGAAGGGTGTGTGGGAACGGGAGGGACATGGCGATGCGAGGAGTCTACGCGATGGGGTTTACCTCGGATCGGCTGCGACGATGCATCGCGCATGCGAGACCAGCCGCGAGAACGGTTGCGCCGAGGGCCTCGCCCGTCGCACAGTCGGTGCGCACAAAGCACCAACGCCGTGGAGGAGATGTATGCCGTCGCGCCCGAACCGCAAGCGCAAGCTGCGCAGCCAGCTCTGGTTCGACAATCCCGACAATCCCGGCATGACGGCGCTCTATCTCGAGCGCTACATGAATTTCGGCTTGACCTCCGCCGAGCTGCGTTCAGGGAAGCCGATCATTGGCATCGCGCAGACGGGTTCCGATCTCTCGCCGTGCAACCGCCATCACATCGAGCTCGCCGAGCGCGTGCGGGCCGGCATTCGCGAGGCGGGCGGCATCCCTTTCGAGTTTCCGGTGCATCCGATCCAGGAGACCGGCAAGCGCCCGACGGCAGCACTCGACCGTAACCTCGCCTATCTTGGCCTCGTCGAAATTCTCTACAGTTATTTCCTCGACGGCGTGGTACTTGCGACCGGCTGCGACAAGACCACGCCGGCCTGCCTCATGGCGGCGGCCACCGTCGATATTCCTGCGATCGTTCTTTCCGGCGGCCCGATGCTGAACGGCTGGTACAAGGGCCAGAGGTCCGGCTCGGGCATGGCGATGTGGAACGCGCGCGAGCTCCACGCCGCGGGCACGATCGACGATGAAGGCATGATCGAGATGGTCGCCTCGTCCGCGCCCTCGATCGGTCATTGCAACACGATGGGGACGGCATCGACCATGAACGCGCTCGCGGAAGCGCTCGGCATGTCGCTGCCCGGCTGCGCTGCGATCCCGGCGCCGTACAAGGAGCGTGCGCAGATCGCCTACGAGACGGGCCTGCGCATCGTCGACATGGTGTGGGAGGATTTGACCCCGTCGAAGATCATGACGCGTGAAGCCTTCGAGAACGTGATCGTCGCATGTTCGGCGATCGGCGGCTCGACCAACGCGCCGATCCACATCAACGCGATCGCGCGCCACGCGGGTATCGACCTCACCAATGACGATTGGGAGCGGGTCGGCTACGAGGTCCCGCTTCTCGTCAACATGCAGCCGGCCGGAACCTATCTCGGAGAGGAGTACTACCGTGCCGGCGGTCTTCCGGTGGTGATGGCCGAGCTGATGAAGCACGGCAAGATCCACGCGAATGCGCTCACCGTCAACGGCAAGACGATGGGCGAGAACATCGCGGGCAAGACAACGAGCGATCCCGACGTCATCCGCTCCTTCAAGACCGCGCTCGTCAAGACAGCAGGCTTCCTCAATCTCAAAGGCAATCTCTTCGACAGCGCGATCATGAAGACCTCGGTCATTTCCGAGGAATTCCGCAAACGTTACCTGTCGAACCCGAAGGACCCGGATGCCTTCGAAGGCCGCGCTGTCGTCTTCGAAGGGCCGGAGGACTACCACCACCGCATCGAAGACCCGAAGCTCGGCATCGATGAAAGCTCGATCCTGTTCATTCGTGGCGTCGGCCCGGTCGGCTATCCGGGATCGGCGGAAGTCGTGAACATGCAGCCCCCGGCTGCGCTCCTGAAAAAGGGCATCCGCTCGCTCGCCTGCATCGGCGACGGGCGGCAGTCGGGCACGTCGGGTTCGCCGTCGATCCTCAATGCCTCGCCGGAAGCTGCCGTTGGCGGCGGACTCGCCTATCTTCAAACCGGCGACCGCGTGCGCATCGACCTGAGGAAGCGTTCCGCGAACATGCTCGTCTCTGACGCGGAACTCGAACGGCGCAAGGCTCAGGTCAAGATCAAGCTTCGCCCGAGCGAAACGCCCTGGCAGGAGCTCTACCGAGCCAATGTTGCGCAGCTCTCGGAAGGCATGTTCCTCAAGCCTGCGGTCAAATACACGCGCGTCGCGAAGAAGCACGTGCCGCGTGACAATCATTGACGGCACCACGATGTCCCCGGCCGAACGCATCTCCCGGTTCCGCGCGCTGCATGCCTCCGGCTGCTTCGTCATGCCGAACCCGTGGGACATGGGCTCCGCGCGCTATCTGCGCGCGCAAGGCTTTCCGGCGCTCGCCTCGACCAGTGCCGGTTTCGCCTTCGCGCAAAGCCTTTTCCGCGGCTTCGCTGACAATGGGGCAAGCGCTTCGCTCAACGCGTTCTTCCGCGATGACCTGAAAGACCGGGGTGCATGAAAGACCTGACGACCTGGACGCCGCGTCCGCGGCCGGACGGCCGCACGCTCGAAGGGCGCGCGGTGCGGCTTGAGAAGCTCGATGCGGGGAAGCACGGCGCCGATCTCGGGCGCGAGGTCTCGGGGCCGGCCAATGCCGCGCTGTACGACTATCTGTTCGAAACGCCGGACAGCCAGGCGGAGATCGAGGCCTGGGTGGCGAAGGTGGCCACCTCGCCCGATCCCTACTTTTACGCCGTGATCGACAAAGGAAGCGGGCGTGCCGTCGGACGGCTCGCGCTCATGCGCATCGAACCTGCCCACGGAGTGATCGAGGTCGGCAACATTCTCTACGGACCATCGCTTCAGCGCAGCGTCGGCGCGACGGAGGCGCAGTATCTCTTTATGCGCTACGTCTTCGATGATCTCGGCTATCGTCGCTACGAGTGGAAGTGCAACGACAAGAACGAGCCCTCGAAGCGCGCCGCCGTCCGGTTCGGCTTCACCTATGAGGGGCTCTTTCGCCAGCACATGGTCGTGAAGGGCAAGAACCGGGACACGGCGTGGTTCGCGATGGTCGATCACGAATGGCCGGCCCTGCGCAACGCCTACGAGACTTGGCTCTCGCCGGCGAACTTCGACACGGACGGACAACAGCGGCAAACGCTCGGTGCGCTTACGGCCGCCGCGCTCGGACGCGCCGCGGACGGAACGGCGTGAGCGGCGATGCCATCCCGAGACCGCGCCGCACGATACCGGTTTCGCATCTCTAAGGAGATCAGGGAATCCAACGCATGAGCAAGCGTCTCACAGGCAAGACCGCTCTCCTCACCGCAGCTGGCGCCGGCATCGGGGAGGCGACCGCACGGGCCTTCGCGCATGAAGGGGCGCGCGTGATTGCAACCGACATCGACGTGGCGAAGCTCGCGGGCCTTGAGAGTGTTGAGAAGCGCAGGCTGGATGTTCTCTCGACCGCAGCGGTGGAGGCGCTCGCCAAGGAGATCGGCGCGATCGACGTTCTCTTTAACTGCGCCGGCTACGTGCATCACGGCACGGTACTCGATACGGACGAGGCGGCATGGGACTTCTCCTTCGACCTCAACGTCAAGTCGATGCACCGCACGATCCGCGCCTTCCTGCCCGGCATGCTGGAAAAGGGCGGTGGCTCCATCATCAACATCGCCTCCGGCGCCTCCTCCGTGCGCGGCATTCCCAATCGCTATGTGTATGGCACGACCAAAGCGGCGGTCATCGGCCTCACCAAAGCGGTTGCGGCGGACTATATCCGGCGCGGCATCCGCGCGAATGCGATCTGTCCTGGCACGATTCAATCGCCATCGCTCGACGATAGGATCGCGACGCTTGCCAAGGCTCAGGGCAAGCCGCTCGCCGAAGTGCGGCAAGCGTTCATCGACCGCCAGCCGATCGGCCGGCTCGGCACGGCCGAAGAAGTGGCAATGCTCGCAGTCTATCTTGCCTCCGACGAGTCGAGTTATACGACGGGAACGATCCACCTCATCGACGGTGGGTTCTCGCTCTAGGATCGCATCATGCGCCCCTGCCTTCGACCTGCCGCTCTGATCGCTCTTTTGCTCGTCGCAGTGGCGACGATGACGGTCGATCATGCCGTCGCGCGGACCTGCACGCTGACCGGCACAGCGGCGACCTGCGAGGACGGGCGCACTGGCCTGTGCGTGGGCGATGCGATCCTGTGGCCCGACGGCACGCGTTGTCCACTTTTTCGCAATCCGCGCGTCCAGATTGACACATCGGGCGCGGTGCGCATCGGGCCCGGCGTGTTTGTCGGCAGCGGCACGGGCCGTGGCAACGTTCCGCTTGATGACCCCAACGGACCCTACACTAGCCGTCGCGCTTTTATCGACGGCGTACGCTCCTGCTGAGGAAACCGCCATGCACATTCTCATCCTTGGCGGCGGCGGCATGGTCGGGCAGAAGCTCGTTCAGCGCCTGGCGCACGACGGAACGCTCGGCGGCAAACCCATTTCCAGCGTGCTGTTGCACGATGTCATTGGTCCCGTGGTTCCGGTCGCGCCGTTTGCGATCACGACGCGCGTCGGCGATCTGTCGGAGGCGGGCGAGGTCGAAGCCGTGCTTGCCGGCAAACCCGATGTCGTCTTCCATCTCGCGGCCATCGTGTCGGGTGAGGCCGAAGCCGAATTCGACAAGGGTTATCGCGTCAATCTCGACGGCACCTGGAAGCTGTTCGAGGGCCTGCGTCGCGCGTTGCTGTCGCCGCGCGTCGTCTTCACCTCCTCGATCGCCGTGTTCGGCGCGCCGTTTCCCGACGCGATCCCCGACGACTTCCACCTGACGCCGCTCACGAGCTATGGCACCCAGAAAGCAGTCGGCGAACTCCTGCTCGCTGACTACACGCGCAAGGGTTTCTTCGATGGTGTCGGCCTCCGCTTCCCGACCATCTGCGTGCGGCCGGGCAAGCCGAACAAGGCCGCTTCGGGCTTTTTCTCGAACATCATCCGCGAACCGCTGGCAGGCTACGAGGCCGTGTTGCCAGTTTCGGACGAGGTGCGGCATTGGCATGCAAGCCCGCGGGCGGCCGTGCAATTTCTCTTGCACGCGGCGACGATGGAAACAGCGCGGATCGGACCCCGCCGGAACCTGACCATGCCGGGCCTCTCCTGCACGGTTGGGGAGCAGATCGCGGCGCTTCGTGACATTGCCGGGGCGCGCGTCGTCGAGCGCATCAGGCGTGTCCCCGACGCGACCATCGAGCGGATCGTGGCGGGCTGGCCGCGCAACTTCGATGCGCGCCGCGCGCGCGACCTCGGCTTTGCTGCCGAGGCGCGCTTCGAGGACATCATTCGCGTGCACATCGCCGATGAGCTTGGCGGACGCGTCGCGGCATGACGTCAGCCGCGGCGGAGCAGTACTTCGATCTTGCCGCGGCCAACGATTCGATAGCCGCGGCGTTCGAGCATCTCGAAGGCATCGCGGCCCCACATGTGGCGCCGATCCGGGATGAGGACTGCCCGCGGCAGAGCGGCATCCGATGCCTCGGTCAATAGCGGGGCGAGCACGATGTCTTCTGATCCTTCGATACCGATCTTGAGAATGTCGGCAGGGGCGAAGCCTTCTTCGACGAGGAGATCGAGAAGTTTGCGTGCACGTACGGGCACGGTTTCGAAACCGGCGCCGGTCCCGCCGATGCGACTTGCACCAAGATCGCGTGCGTCAGAGAAGAAATCGACGGAACCGTCGCGCTCGCTGACCGCAACGCGGGACAACCGGACGTCCAATCCGGGGTTGGACGCGATATTGAAGGCCAGGCGTTCGGCAAGAACAGGCTGCGGCTCGATGGCGAGCGCGCGTGCATGGCCGCGCGCCAATGAGGTCACGAACAGCGAGCTCGCTCCGATATTGGCACCGACGTCGACAAAGACGACGTCCCGTCCTTCGGCCCGCACAGTGGCGACTTCCTGCTCGAGAAGATGCCGCTCGGTCACGCCGTACATCTGTGGCGTGAACAGGACCCCTTTGTCGTAAGCATTGCTGCGGGGATAGAGGCGCAGTGCCACGCCGAAGAGATTGACGTCTATCGGGCGCGCGCCGAGCCGCATCGTCGTCATGCGTCGCAAGAGTACCGCCAGCCGAAAACCGATCGCGGAATCAGGCAAGCGTCGCGTCACAGCGAAGACGGCACGGTCGATCACGCCTGGGCGGAAGGCGCCGAACGGTGCGTCCTCGATGCAATGCATGCTGGGGGTCACGTCAGGCTCTGTGTTTTGCCGGAACGGGCGTCTCGGGCACGGGCGTCAGGGGTGCGCGGCCTTCTTTCCAGGCAACGAGGTTATCCACGACCAGCATTCCCATCGCGTCGCGCGTGTGGTGGGTCGCCGAGCCGATATGCGGCGCTAATGTCACATTGTCGAGCGCAAAGAAGTCCACCGGCACCCGGGGTTCGTGTTCGAAGACGTCGAGGCCCGCCATTCCGAGCTTGCCAGACTTCAAGCAGTCCAGCAGCGCAGCTTCGTCGACCACGCTGCCGCGCGCGACATTGACGAGGCAGCCGCCGGGGCCTAGCGCCTCGATGACCTCGCGGTTGACCAGGTGATGCGTGGCGCTGCCCCCAGGCGTTATGACGATCAGTACGTCGCAATCGCGCGCCATGTCGACGAGATTCTCGTAGTAGGGATAGGGTGCGCCGCCGCGCGGGTGACGCGCATGGTAGGCGATACCCTTCACTGCGAAATTTGACAGGCGCTTGGCGATGGTTTGGCCGATCCGCCCGAAGCCGACGATGCCGATCATCCGCCCGATCAAGGTGGGGGACAGGGGAAATGCGCCCTGTGTCCACTTGCCGTCCCGGACGAAACGATCGGCCTGCGGAATGCGCCGAATGGCGGCCAGCAGCAGGGCCATCGTCGTGTCGGCCACCTCATCGTTGAGCACGTCAGGCGTGTTCGTCGCGACGATATTGCGGCGCGCGAGTTCGGCCGTATCGATCGTGTCGTAGCCGACGCCGTAATTCGCCACGATCTCGAGCTTCGGCATGCGGTCGAGGAACGCCGCATCATAGCGCCAGTGTCCGGCGCAGACCGCGAAGCGGCAGGTCGGAGCAATCGCAGCGATTGCTGCGTCCGCATCGGGTGCCTTCCAGAGCTCGATGACGTCGAATTCCCGGTCGAGCACCACGCGGGCAGCTTCCGGGATGGGGTTCGGCAGAAAACAGGCGGGACGCATGGTCAGCTCCAGTGGAGGCACGCGCGCTTCTAGCGTGTTTCGCGCTGTCGTCGAATGGTTTTGCGCGGCGTACCGTCGCGGCTGCTCGTGCATGCCTCCTCATCGCTGCCATGGGGCTGGACGCGGCCCACCCCTCGGTCGCAGTATATTGCGAGCTCTGATGAGCAGAGAGGCCGCACAAGCGGCTCGGCAGGAGGACTCTCAGGATGGCGCCCGTCGACATCATCGACGTGAAGAAAGCATTTGGCTCCACGCAGATCTTGCACGGCGTATCTGTTCCAATCGCGGACGGGGAATTCGTGGTGCTCGTTGGCCCGTCGGGCTGCGGCAAGTCCACCCTGCTGCGTATGATCGCCGGTCTCGAGAACATCACCGCCGGACAGATCCGCATCGGCGAACGCGTGGTCAACGACGTGCCGCCCAAGGAACGGGACATCGCCATGGTGTTCCAGAACTACGCGCTCTACCCGCATATGACGGTTGCCGACAACATGGGCTTTTCGCTCAAGTTGCGCGGTGCCCCGAAACCTGAGATCGACGAGAAGGTGAAACGGGCGGCGAGCATCCTCAATCTCGGTGCGTTGCTCGACCGCTATCCGCGCCAGCTCTCGGGCGGGCAGCGCCAGCGCGTCGCCATGGGTCGCGCCATCGTGCGTGACCCGCAGGTCTTCCTGTTCGACGAACCGCTGTCGAATCTCGACGCCAAGTTGCGCGTCGCCATGCGCACCGAGATCAAGGAGTTGCACCAGCGGCTGAAGACCACCACGGTCTACGTCACGCACGACCAGATCGAGGCTATGACCATGGCCGACAAGATCGTGGTGATGCACGATGGGCGTATCGAGCAGATAGGTGCCCCGCTCGACCTCTACGATAAGCCGGTGAACATGTTCGTCGCGGGGTTCATCGGCTCGCCGGCGATGAACTTCGTGAAAGGAACGGTGCGCTTGAACGGTTCGGCTGCGTTCGTCGCCGATGGCGGCGTGACCTTCCCGATGCCGGCCGGGCCAGGGGCGGCCGACGGCCACCGCGTTGTCTATGGCGTTCGACCGGAGCATCTGCGAATCGACCCGAACGGCGTTCAGGCCGAAGTGATCGTGACGGAGCCGACCGGTTCGGAGATCCTGGCTGTCGTGAAGGTCGGGGCGCAAGAGATGCAATGTCTCTTCCGTGAGCGTCTGGCGATCGATCCAGGAGAGACCATCCGCATCGCGCCGATGCCGGGCATGGTGCACCTCTTCGACGAGGCAACCGGCGCTCGTCTGTAGCAGTTGTATCGCAAGATCGGAGGGAAAGCGCTCTCCGTCTGTCTGTTGTTCCAAGAGCACTTCGAGGGAGAAACGTCCATGGCTATCGATAGACGACAATTCATCGCCGCAGGCACGGGCCTCGCTGCTGGTGCGGCGCTTGGGTCCTCGGCGCTGGCGCAAGGCGCGCCCCGCTACACGCCCGAGCCCGGCGCGTCGCTGCGCCTCCTGCGCTGGTCGCATTTCGTCAAGGGCGATGACGACGCGTTTATGGCGAACGTGCAGAAGTTCACGCAGGCGACGGGTGTTCAGGTCCGTGTCGACCGCGAGAGCTGGGAAGACATCCGCCCGAAGGCCGCGGTTGCCGCAAATGTCGGCTCCGGGCCCGACCTGATGATGGTGTGGTTCGATGATGCGCACCAATACCCTGACAAGCTCCTCGACCTGACCGACGTTGCGAACGATCTCGGCAATCGTTTCGGCGGCTGGCATGAGGGCCCGCGCAGTTATGCCGTTCGTGACGGGCGCTTCATCGCGCTGCCTCTGGCGGCGATCGGCAACGGGCTCGTTTGGCGGCAGTCGATGATCGAGCGCGCCGGGTTCCGTCAGATGCCGACGGACACCGCGGGCTTCCTCGAATTGTGCAAGGCGCTCGCCCGCTCGAACGTGCCGCGCGCCGGCTTCGCCATGGGCAACGCCGTGGGCGACGGCAACAACTTCGCGCATTGGGTGGTGTGGAGCCACCGCGGCCGTATGGTCGACGAGCAGAACCGCGTCGTCATCAACTCGCCGGAAACGCGCGCTGGTCTCATGTATGCCCGCGAGCTCTATCAGACCTTCGTGCCTGGGACCGAGGGTTGGCTCGACATCAACAACAACCGCGCATGGCTCGCGAACGAGCTGTCGGTCACCGCCAATGGCGTGTCGATCTACTACTCGACGCGCAATGAGGCGCGCTTCAAGGAGATCGCGGACGACACGCGCTCGGCGATCCTGCCGATCGGGCCGATCGGGCGGCCGGTCGAACTGCACCAGACGACGTCCTTCATCGTCTTCCGCTACACGCGCTTTCCGAATGCGGCGCGCGCCTTCCTGCAGTTCATGTACGACAAGCCGCAGATGGATGCGTGGATCACCGGTTCGAGCGCGTATTGTGCCTCCGCGTTGAAGGGCTTCGCGAACAACCCGGTGTGGGACGCCGATCCCGTGCACAAGCCCTATCAGCGCGCGGCGGAAACGTTGCGCGTCAACGGCTATGCCGGCCAGCTCGGCTTCGCATCGGCCGCCGTGATGGCCGACTACATCATGGTCAACATGGTGGCCGAAGCCGCGACCGGTCAACGCACGCCGGAAGAGGCGATGCGCCGCGCCGAACAGCGTGCCAACCGCTACTACCGCGTTTGACGATTGGCGGCGGCGGGCGTGCCCGCCGCCGCACTCCCGAGGAGCGTCATGGCCGACACAGCGATCCGGACCGCGCCAGGCTTTCGTCGAATCTCGCTTGCCGAGCGCATCCTTTCCGACCGCAACGTCATGGGCTTGCTGTTCATGCTGCCCGCGGCGGCATTTCTCCTTCTCTTCCTCACCTATCCGCTCGGGCTCGGCATTTGGCTCGGCTTCACCGACACGCGCATCGGTCGCAGCGGCATCTTCATCGGGCTCGAGAATTACGAGAGCCTGTGGGGCGACCACGTCTTCTGGCTGTCGGTCTTCAACACCTTCTTCTACACTTTGGTTGCGTCGATCTTGAAGTTCGTCCTCGGACTTTGGTTGGCTCTTATCCTCAACGAGCACCTGCCGTTCAAAGCTTTCATTCGTGCGATCGTGCTCCTGCCCTGGGTCGTGCCCACGGTTCTGTCCGGCATCGCCTTCTGGTGGATTTTCGACGCGCAGTTCTCGGTCATCACCTGGGCCTTGCAGCAGCTCGGCCTGATGACCGGAACGATCAATTATCTCGGCGACCCGTGGAACGCGCGCTTCTCGACCATCGCCGCGAATGTGTGGCGCGGCATTCCCTTCGTCGCGATCACTCTGCTCGCGGGATTGCAGACAATCCCAGCTTCGCTGCAGGAAGCGGCGACGCTCGACGGCGCGACGCCGTGGCAGCGCTTCTGGCACATCACGCTGCCGATGCTCACTCCAATCATCGCCGTGGTGATGACCTTCTCGGTGCTGTTCACCTTCACCGACTTCCAGCTCATCTACGTGCTGACGCGCGGCGGCCCGCAGAACGCAACCCATCTCATGGCAACGCTGTCGTTCCAGCGCGCCATTCCCGGCGGTCAGCTCGGGGAAGGTGCGGCGATCGCCGTCGCCATGATCCCCTTCCTGCTCGCGGCGATTCTGTTCAGCTATTTCGGGCTGCAACGGCGTCGCTGGCAGCAGGGCGGCCAGGACGCTTGAAAGGGAGGCGAACGACATCATGCGCACACCTTCGACCGGCTCTCTCACCGATACCAGTGTCGGCATGAGCTATCTCGATCGCTGGCCGCGGCAGGTCGTGACCATCTGGCTGCCGCTCGCAGTCTTCGTCTTCGTGCTGCTGTTCCCGTTCTATTGGATGACGATCGTCGCGCTGAAGCCGAACCACATGCTGACGGATTACGCGCGCTACAATCCGCTGTGGGTCGCGGAACCGACCTTGAAGCACATCCGCTTCCTTCTGTTCGAAACTTCCTATCCGTCCTGGCTCCTCAACACGATGGTGGTCGCGATCGCATCGACCATCCTCTCGCTCATCTCGGCCGTGTTCGCGGCCTATGCCATCGAGCGTATCCGCTTTTCGGGATCGCGTGTCACCGGCCTCGCGATTTTCCTTGCCTATCTCGTGCCGCCATCGATCCTGTTCATTCCGCTCGCTGTGCTCACTTTTCGCTTCGGCATCTTTGATACGAAGCTCGCTCTCATCTTCACCTATCCGACCTTCCTGATCCCGTTCTGCACCTGGCTCTTGATGGGCTACTTCCGGTCAATTCCCTACGAGCTCGAGGAATGCGCGCTCGTCGATGGGGCGTCGCGCTGGCAGATCCTCACGCGCATCCTCTTGCCGCTCGCAGTGCCTGGCCTCATCTCGGCTGGCATCTTCGCTTTCACGCTCTCCTGGAACGAGTTCATCTACGCGCTCACCTTCGTCGCCTCGTCGGAGAATAAGACGGTGCCGGTCGGCGTCCTGACCGAGCTTGTGCGCGGCGACGTCTACGAATGGGGGGCGCTGATGGCCGGTGCGCTGCTCGGCTCGCTGCCGGTCGTGCTGCTCTACTCGTTCTTCGTCGAGCACTACGTCTCATCGATGACCGGCGCGGTGAAGGAGTAGGCAGACGTCGAGGGGCCGCAGTCACCGTTCGAGTGCCGCCGTCCACCGCGCTTTTTCGGCCGGCGACAGGGCCGTGAGCGGGCGTCGGTCGAGGGCACCGATCAGGGCCCAGAGCACCGTGCGCGTCGTCCCGCGCGGGTGAGCAGCCTTCCAGCGGCGATAGGCTTCAAGCGCGCCGAGGTGGCCGAGTTCGCCGGCCGTCCGCACGCCGATCTCCGCGAGACGTTGCGCTGAGACGCCTCCGAGATTCGGCAAGCGATCGACGGGTTGCGCCGCCCACATCCGATAGGCTGCGACCGACTCCGCGAGAATGAGGCGCGCGCCCGCTTCGAGGGTACCCTCCGTCAGCTTGGCGTCAGGGCCGGGCATAGGTACATGCACGAAGCCTGCGATCGGTGGGCGCAGATCGGGCACGAGGTGAGCCATGGCATGAAAGAAGGTCGCGTTGCACAGATAGTCGCCGCAATCCTCGGAGCGCTGTACCGGCAAGCCCGCCTGCCGCAGCGCCGTCTCGATTGCATCGAGCGGCAAGGTCGAGAAGCGGTCGGTTTCGCCTGGTGCGATCTCGTCGCTCGACGGCAGCCCGCCCGCCGCATCGATGCGGCGGATGTTCCGGTGGTTGCGCGCACGCGCCTCCAGGCGGAAGCCCGTGGCGCGCTCGGCAAGACCGAAGTGAACCGCGACGTCCGGTCGTGCCGTTGCGGCGATCCACGCAAGTTCCTCGGAAAGGCTCGCATAAACCGTCGGAATCACCGCCGTCGTCAACGCAACGTCTTCCCCGAAGCCCTGTGGAGTGCGTGCGAGGCCGTGCATCAGCGCTTCCGTCGGGTTCACCGGGGCGTGAGGGAACGGACCGAAGCCGGTTACGAGCAGGCGGATCACGTCGCCCCCTTCCGCTCGAGAGCGAGGAGCCACAGGCCCGAAGCTATGACGAGCCCGGCCCCCATGAGTGTCGCAGTGTGCGGGACGTCGCCGAAGATGATCCAGCCGAGCAGAACCATCCACACGATCTGGGTGTAGATGAAGGGTGAAAGAGCTTCGGCCGCGACATGGCGGTGTGCGAGGATCAACAGCCAGTGTCCCACGAGTCCGAAGGCGCCGGTTGCGATGAGGAGAAGCGCATCGAATGCCGTGGCGGGGAGCATCGCTGCGTTCGGGATCATGACGAGGGGTAGGGTGAGCACAGCACCGTAGAGCGAACCGAGCATCAGGGTGGTGGTCGGTGGGTCATGCGCCGCCAAGTGCCGCGTCAAGAGATTGTAGACGGCGTAGCAGATGGCGCCGGTGAAGCTGAGGCCGGCGGCCCAGTGCAGTGCGCCTGAACCGGGCCGTGCCACGATGAGCACGCCCATGAAGCCGATGACGATCACCACCCAACGTGCGCTCCCGATCCACTGCCTGAGAACGAGCCCGGCGAGGATAGCGGTGATGAACGGCGTCGCGAACATGATCGACACCGTCTCGGCAAGTTGCAGATAGCGCAGCGCGAAGAAGTTCATGGCTGTCGAGCCGACAAGCAAGGCCGCGCGTCCAATCTGGAGCATCGGCCGCTCGCTGCGCAGAACGCCAGGCACCGTCCACGGATTCACGACGAGCAGCAGAAGGGTGAGGTTCGATGCATAGCGGACGAACACGATCTGCTCGGTGGAGTATCCGACGGTCCCGAGATGCTTCGCGGTGGCATCGAGGCAGGCGAAAGCCGCCACCGCGGCGCACATCAGGCCGATCGCGATCAGGTGCGTGCGGCCCCCTATCGTCGTCTCGGCACTGTCCGCGTTACCGTCGGCGACATCGCGCGCCACGTCCGTTCGGTCCTCTCTTGGCTGCGACCTGAGCAACGCCGACGAAACACATCGGCAGAACAAGATCGATAGCTCTGGTACAGGAGGCGAGGTCGCAAGAGACCTTGTATGGGGGGAAACGAGCCATGCGCCGTTTGGGGGGCGTTCTCGGGCTTGCTGCGATCGCTGCCGTCTATGATGGCGCGCCGGTTTCTGCGCAGCAGAAGCCAGGCGGCCGAACCGAGCAGATCAGCGGCACGGTGTTGGGATCGCTGCAGGATGCAGCCCGGCGCCATCGCGCCGTACGGCTGCCGCCGCATCACGGGCACGGAGTCAAACTTCGGCCGTGGTAGGGACCGATCGGACGACGGGCGCACGTGGATCGGAACGGGCGCCAATTTCGGTCGCCGCTGCCCGGTTACGAACGTCTCGCCGACGGTCGCGTGCTGAGCGGCTTCAGTAGGTTGCGCGACCGCCGGTGATGTCGAAGACGCCGCCGGTGGTGAACGAGCACTCAGACGACGCCATGAAAGCCACCATGGCGGCGATCTCTTCGACGGTGACGAAGCGTCCCTTCGGGATCTTCGACAGCATCATGTCGATATGTGCGGGCGTCATCTGGTCGAAGATCGCCGTCTTCGCGGCGGCCGGGGTTATGCAGTTTACGCAGATGTTGTAGGCGGCAAGTTCCTTGCCCAGCGATTTCGTGAGCCCGATGACGGCCGCCTTCGATGCGGAGTAGGCGGGGGCGTTCGGGTTGCCTTCCTTGCCGGCGACGGAGGCGATGTTCACGATACGCCCGTAATTGCGCGCGATCATGGTTGGCACCACCGCCTTGCTCGCGAGGAACACGCCGCGCACATTGACGGCGAAGACCTTCTCCCAATCGGACACGGGGTAGTCCCACGTCTTCAGGTTGGGGCCGGTGATGCCAGCATTGGCGACCAGGATGTCGATCGTGCCGAAGGCCTCGCGCGTTGAATCCCGCGCATCCTCGACAGACGTTTCGTTGGTGACGTCGCAGTGGAAGGCCGCGATGCGCCCGCGCCCTTCGAGTTCAGACACGGTCTCGCCGGCCATCTCGGCGTCGCGATCCCAAATCGCGACTGCTGCTCCCGATGCGAGAAAGCGCTCCGCCACCGCACGGCCGATGCCCTGTGCGCCGCCCGTGACGACCGCGGCACGGCCGGTGAGATCGATCCTGTTCATGCGTTCCTCCCCCGGGGCGCGACACTACGGGTCGGCACCGCAAACGCAAAGCCACCGGGCGGATGAGACACCCTGGTCAATGTCCTCTGTCTTGCGAAGGTGGCAAAAGCACAGCGCCGGCATCAAGGACGGTTTGCGCCGGCTTCGCCGCCCACCTGCGGCGGATCGGCGCGCTCGCTCGTCGTCTTCGTGCATGGCTATGGCGCAGATCGCAACGATCTGATTGACATTGGGCGAGGCTTCTACCGCATGCGGCGTTTGCAAGTCCACACACCCCCGAGCCATACCTCGGCGCACCTCACTGGATGGCAATCGTTTCCGCTTACCCCTACACGGTCCAACCAAGTTTTGGCCCGGCGTATCTGCAGCGGGTCTCTGCTCGATCGTTTCTTCGATACCGAACTCGCGCGCTGGAAACTCGACCCGCAGCGCCTCGTCCTCGTCCGCTTCAGCCAGGGCACCATGATGGCGCTACATGTAGGCTTGCGCCTTCGCGCCGGCCCCGCGGCGATCGACGGCCGCTTCCTCGTAGATGCCTTCGGGGGGTTGATCGGCGCAAAGCGGCGGGGGAAGCTTGTGTGATGACACCCTTCACCTTCAACACGACCGGTTCGATCATCTTCGGCGCGGGGACCCTTGTGCGCCTTGGCGAAGTTGCCGCCGCACGCCTCGGCAACCGCATTCTCATCGTTACCGATAAAGGGCTCGTCGCCGCCGGGCTGATCACGCCTGCCTTGCGGTATCTGCGCGAAGCGAGCCTCGCGACGGAGGTCTTCGACGCGGTCGAGGCCGACCCGCCGGAGCGCACGGTGCACGCGGCGGTCGCCGTCGCGCGATCCTTCGGTGCGATGGGTATCGTCGGGCTCGGGGGCGGTTCGTCGATGGACGTCGCCAAACTCGTTGCCCTGCTCGCGCTCGGGCATGAAGAGCTTTCCGCGGTCTATGGTGTCGGCAATGCCAAGGGGCCGCGTCTGCCGCTCGTCCTCATTCCCACCACGGCCGGCACAGGCTCCGAGGTCACGCCGATTTCGATCGTGACGATCGGTGAAACCGAGAAGAAGGGCGTCGTTTCGCCCACCCTGTTGCCGGACGTCGCGATCCTCGACCCGGACCTAACCCTCGGCCTACCCCCGCACGTGACGGCGGCAACGGGCGTCGACGCCATGGTACATGCGATCGAAGCCTATACCTGCATCAACGCGAACAAGAACCCGATGTCCCTCGTGCTCGCGCGCGAGGCCCTGCGGCTGCTCGGCGGCGCGATTCGCACGGCAGTCGCCGACGGACGGAACGTCGAGGCGCGCGGCGCGATGTTGCTCGGCTCGATGCTCGCCGGGCAGTCCTTCGCGAACTCCCCGGTTGGTGCTGTCCACGCCCTCGCCTACCCGATCGGCGGTATCTTTCATCTGCCGCATGGGCTGACCAACGCGCTCGTGCTCACCGAAGTGATGAAATTCAACGCTGCCGTGCCCGCTGCGGCGGCAGGTTATGCCGAGATCGCCCCCTGCGTGTTCCCGGAGCTTGCACGGGAGAGCGCGGCCATCCGCGTTGGGGGCTTCGTGGACGGCCTTGCCGCACTCACCAGGGATCTCGGGCTGCCGCCGCGCTTGCGTGACGTTGGCATCCCTGCGGAGGCCTTGCCGCGCATGGCGGCGGACGCGATGAAGCAGACGCGGCTTCTCGTGAACAATCCGCGGAGCGTGAGCGAGGCCGACGCACTCGCGATCTACCAGGCGGCCTGGTGATGACCGCGCGTTCGCACCCTCGCAGCCGAACCGACTTCCGGCACTTCACCTCGATCACAACGCGCTGGGCTGACAACGACATGTATGGCCATGTCAACAACGTCGCCTATTACGGCTTCTTCGATACGGCCGTGAACCGGTACTTGATCGAGCATGGCGGCCTCGATCCGATGACTTCCCCGGTGGTCGGCCTCGTTGTCGAAACCGGCTGCGCCTATTTCCAGCCCCTCTCCTATCCCGAGACGGTCGAGGCCGGCATCGTCGTCGCACGACTCGGCACGAGCTCGATTCGCTACGAGATCGGCATCTTCGCGGAAGGGGCCGGGCAGGCCGCCGCGCAAGGGCACTTCGTGCATGTCTATGTCGATGCGAAGACGCGCCGCCCGCAGCCCTTGCCGGCCCCCCTGCGAGCCGCCCTGGAGCGCATCCGGCCGTGACCGTCACGCAGGTGTCACAGCCAGTCCCTACGCATCCCTTGAACGCATTGCGCAGTCCTTGAAGAGACCGTTCATGTTCCACCGTCTTGCCGGCGTCCTCACCGCCCTTGCCCTCACCGTCCTTGCCCCCGGCGTTACGACCGTTGCGGCGCAGCAGACGCTGACGCTCTACACCTCGCAACCACAGCAGGACGCGCAGCGCACGGTCGATGCCTTCATGGCCGCGCATCCGAACATCCGCGTCGAGTGGGTGCGCGACGGCACGACGCAGCTGATGGCGCGCCTGCGCGCGGAGTTCGCCGCTGGCAATCCCCGACCGGATGTGTTGTTGATCGCGGATTCCGTGACGATGGAAAGCTTAAAGGCGGAAAACCGTCTGCTCGCGTATCCGGAAGCGAACGTCGAAGGCTACCCCGCCGGCGTGCACGATCCGCAGCGCTTCTGGTTCGGCACCAAGCTCATCACCACCGGCATCGTCGTGAACCGCGCGGCACCGGTGCGTCCGACGTCCTGGGCCGATCTCTTGCGCCCCGACCTGCGCGGCCAAATCGTGATGCCCTCGCCGGCCGTTTCTGGCGCGGCGATGATCGACATTGCAGCC
Organism: Pseudomonadota bacterium; assembly: GCA_041694995.1. GTDB lineage: Bacteria > Pseudomonadota > Alphaproteobacteria > Rhizobiales > UBA4765 > Raskinella. The sequence goes on from JBGFRS010000024.1 coordinate 39,835, forward strand.
AAGGCGCAGGCTCCCGGTCTGGGCTGGGACTATTTCCGGCGCTTGGCTGAAAATCGCGTCCGCCCGACGGGCGGCAACGGCGACGTCATGCGACAGGTAGCCGGTGGTGAGCGGCTTTACGGCATCATCGTCGACTTCCTGCCCTTGCGCGAACAGGCGCGCGGCGTGCCAGTCGAGTTCATTTTCCCACGCGAAGGCGTCTCAGCCATTTCCGAACCGGTCGCGATCCTGCGCAGCGCCCGTAACGTCGAGGCGGCGAAGCGCTTCGTCGATTTCCTGATCTCGCGGCCGGGCCAGGAACTCGCAAGCGCCATGGGCTATATGCCGGCGATGACCGGCGTCGCTCCGCCAGCGACCTTTGCAGGTGTAACGTCCGTGAGCCTCCTGCCGTTCGATGCTGCGGCGGCGCTGCGGGACGATGCGATGATCCGCCGGCAGATCCGAGAGATCTTCGGCGAATAGGGCTTGTCCTAAGTAGAGCCGCACTCTACGCGAGGCGGCGATGCAGACCCGACACTCATGACCCTCGGGCCGACGTTCCGCCGGGCCAACGATACGTCGTTCGTCGAGGCAGTGCTGATCGGTTTTCTCTGCCTCTTCGTGGCGGCGCTGATCGTTTGGCCGATGGTACGCCTGGCGCTGGAAGCGATCGCCCCCGGCGGCACGCCGACGCTCGCGCCCATGTTCGAAACCTTGCGCGAGGCGGCGACGTGGCGCGCGGCGTGGCGATCCTTCGAGACGAGCCTGGTCGGGGCGCTGGGCGCCGTTGCGCTCGGCGGCGCGTTCGCCTTCCTCGTCGCCTTGACCGACATCCGCGCGAAGCTTGCCCTCGTCTTCTGCTTCATGCTGCCGATGATGGTGCCGCCGGCCGTTACCGCACTCTCCTGGGCGACGCTTGCCGGCCCTGCCTCACCGCTCCTGAAGGCGGTTGGGCTTGCGCCCCCGCCGGGTTCGGACAATCCGATGTATTCCGCGGGCGGTATCATGCTCCTGCTCGCCATCCAGCACGCGCCGCTCGCCTTCCTCGTGCTGCGTGCGGGCTTGCGCGCGATCCCGCGTGAGCTCGTCGAAGCGGGGCGGCTCTCCGGCGCCGGTACCGCCGAGATCGCCCGCTCGATTGTCGCACCGATCCTGTGGCCGTCGATCGCGGCCGCGCTTGCGCTCGCTTTCGTCTCGGCGCTCGGCAATTTCGGCATCCCCGCCATCCTCGGCATCGGCGAGCGCTACTATGTGCTGCCGACGCTGATCTATGTACGCCTCTCCTCGCAGGGGCCGACCGTGCTCACGCAGGCCGCGATCCTCTCGCTCATCGTCGCCGCGATCGGCGTCGCCGCCGTCATGCTTCAGCTCTTTGCGACGCGCCGCGCCTCGATGCGGCTCGCGGCCCGACCTGGCGCGCCGCTGGCGCTCAATCTCGGCCGATGGCGTCTCTTGGTCGAAGCCGCAGCATGGACCTTGCTCGTCGTCATCCTCGTTCTGCCGCTCCTCGCACTGATCGCAACCGCGCTCGTTCCCGCCTATGGCGTTCCGCTGTCGAGCGCGACTGCGACGCTCGAGAACTTCCGCGAGGTGCTCTTGCGGCAGGCCGCGACCATCCGCGCCTTCGCAAACTCCTTTTGGCTGTCGGTCGGCGCAGCGGTGGTTCTGGCCGCGCTGGCCTTACCGCTCGGTTACGCGCTCGTGTGGAAGCGGTCACGTCTCGCGGCGGCCATCGCAACCGCGGCTGACGTGCCTTACGCGCTCCCTGGCGTCGTCCTCGCCATCGCGATGATCCTCGTCTTCCTGCGGCCGCTGCCGATCATCGACCTCTCGCTCTACGGCACGGTGTGGCTGATCTTCGTCGCCTATCTCGCGCGCTTCTTCGTGCTCGCCGCGAAGCCGGTCATCGCCGGGTTTCAACAGCTCGATCCGCGACTCGACGAGGCGGCGCGCGTTGCCGGGGCGGGTTTCGTCATGCGCGCACGCACGATCCTCGTGCCCGTTCTCGCGCCCGTGGCGATCGCCGGCGGTCTCCTCGTCTTCCTCACCGCCTTCAACGAGCTGACGGTATCCGCACTCCTCTGGTCGGCCGGCTCCGAGACGCTCGGCGTCGTCATCTTCAATCTCGAGGATTCGGGTCTGCCCACGCTCGCTGCCGCGATCTCGGTCATCTCGGTCGCGGTGATGTTTGCGGCGATGGGCCTGCTTCAAGCGATCTCGAAACGCTTGCCGGCCGGTGTGCTGCCATGGGGCAATGATCGCTGAGGCAGCGGCGGCCCGGGCAGCGCCCACGCGGATGCGATGCTCACTCCCACGCGCTCGCCCGGCACGACGCGCCGGTCGGCATAGGCTTTGAGGCGGTGTCCGTCGGCTTCGATCTCGATGAGGAAACGCCCACCGAGATAGGCCGAGCGCTGCACGACGGCCGTAACGCCACGATCGCCAAGGATCACTGCTTCGGGGCGCACGACGAGGAGCGCGCCGTCGCCTGTGCGCAGATCGCTCGCTGTTTGCGCCTGAACGGTCAGGCCAAGCGCATCGACGCGACATAGGCGATTGATGGTCCCGAGGGCGACGCGACCCGGCACGATCGAGGCAACGCCGATGAATTGCGCGACCTCGACGGTTGCCGGCGCTTGATACAGTTCCTCTGGCGCGGCCACCTGCACAAGGCGCCCCCCTTGCATCACGCCGATGCGATCGGCGACCGACATCGCCTCCGCCTGGTCGTGCGTGATGTAGAGGATGGTCGCGCCGGAGCGGGCGTGGAAAGCGCGGAACTCAGCGAGCATGCGCTCCCGCAGATGCATGTCGAGATTGGCGAGCGGCTCGTCCATGAGGACGAGGCCTGGTTTGGCCGTGAGGCAGCGCGCCAGCGCCACGCGCTGCTGCTGGCCGCCGGAGAGTTCGTGCGGCAGGCGTTGAGCGAGCGCGTCGAGTTCGACGGCAGCGAGGGCATCATGGGTCGCCGCGGCGCGTTCCGTCGGCGGAACTCTCGCCACGCGCAACGGATAGGCCGCGTTCTCCGCAACCGTCATGTGCGGCCACAGCGCGTAGGACTGGAAGACGACGCCGACATTGCGCTTCTCGGGCGGCACATGCGTCTCTGCCGACGAGACGAGCGCACCGTCGACTCGAATCGATCCCTCATCGACCCGTTCCAGGCCCGCGAGCAGACGCAGAAGGGTGGTTTTGCCGCAGCCGGACGGGCCAAGGATCGCGACGAATTCGCCGTGCGGGATGACGAGATCGACGCGGTCAACGGCGCGCGTCGCGCCGAACGTTTTCGCCACCTCTACGAGATCGATACGTGCCATCGTCCACCCTCGGGGGCCTGTTTGCCGGCGACGTATGACGTTTCGGTGACACGGCCGGCTCACGGCAAAAAACCTCTTTCCCCGGACCTGTCGGGGCGGTATAGGAGCTGCCGTCGGGGTGGCGCGGTCTCCCGGCTCATCCCAAGGGCATCTGCCCCAAGCACCGCTGGTCCAGACGCTTCACGCGGAGGCCAGCCATGCCCTTGGACGACACTATCACCATCGGCGAACTCTATGCCCGCCTCGGCACGGCGCACGTGCCGATCATCCTCGACGTACGGCGCGATGGGGTCTTCGCTCAGGCGCCGGATGTCATTCCTGCTTCTCGGCGTGCGGTGCATGCGGCCCTCCATCCCTCCGACTACGCCGATGCGCCGAACGGCGTCGTCGCCGTCTGCGTGCACGGCCACAATGTGAGTCAGCTTGCCGCCGCGCGCCTGCGCGCCGAAGGGATCGCGGCCGCCTGGCTGATCGGCGGCATCGAAGCTTGGAAGGCGGCCGGCCTGCCCGTCGTCGCACGTGCGCCTGATGCGGCAGGTCGCTATGGCGCAGGCACGATCTGGGTCACACGGCGCAGGCCGAAGATCGATCGCATCGCGTGTCCCTGGTTCATCCGCCGCTTCGTCGACGATCGTGCCCGCTTCCTCTTCGTCGAGAGCGACTACGTCCTGCCGGTCGCCGAGGAGGCCGGCGGCATCGCCTTCGACGTCGAGGGCGCGCCAGTGACGCATGACGGGCCACGCTGCTCCTTTGACACGCTGCTCGACCGCTATGCTGTCGCTGACCCGGTTCTTCGCAGGCTCGCGGAAATCGTGCGCGGTGCCGATACGGCACGGCCGGACCTTGCACCCGAGGCGCCAGGCCTCCTCGCGATCTCTCTCGGGGCCTCGTCCGCAGAGACCGACGATCATGTCATGCTCGAGCGCCTGTTCCCGGTTTACGATGCGCTCTATACGCATCTGCGCTTCACCGCGTCCGAGACACACTCCTGGCCGCCGCGCGCTCGAGGAAATCAGGCATGAGCATGACCGAAGCGGCCGGCACGGCCGTACGATCGCAGAGTTCACCAAGCTTTCGCGAACTCGTCTCGACCTTCACTCGTATTGGCTTCATCTCGTTCGGCGGCGCTGCCGGTCAGATCGCGATGATGCACACGATCATCGTCGACGAGAAGAAGTGGCTCGACGAGAAGCGCTTCCAGCATGCGCTCAACTACTGCATGCTGTTGCCCGGACCCGAGGCGCAACAGCTGGCGACCTATATCGGCTGGCTCACCCACGGGGTGAAGGGCGGTCTCGTCGCCGGCATTCTTTTCATCGTCCCAGGCGCAGCGATCATGCTGGGCCTTTCCTTTCTCTACGTGCTCGGCTCGGGGCTTGCTCTCGTTGATGGACTCTTCTTCGGCATCAAGGCGGCGGTGCTTGCGATCGTGGTGCACGCGCTCCTGAAGATCGCGCGACGTGGTTTGCGTACGACCTTTCTCTACATGGCCGCCGCGGTCGCCTTCGCGGCAATCCTCGTATTCGACGTGCTGTTCCCGATCATCATCGTCGGCGCGGGCATTCTCGGCGTCATCGTGGCCGCGGCGCGACCCGACTGGATCGGCGTCGGGCTGGGTGGGGAGGAGGCAGTGCCAGCAATTCCTGGCCGCGCCCGAAACGCCTTCATCGCGGCCGGGTGGTGTCTCTTTGCCTGGTGGGCGCCCGTCGCACTTGCCGCCCTTCTCCTGGGCGCGGCCCATGTCGTCGTCGATGTCGGTCTGTTCTTCTCCAAGCTTGCCGTCGTGACCTTCGGAGGGGCCTATGCGCTCCTCGCCTATCTCGCGCAATCGGCGGTCGAGATGGGTTGGGTGACGACGCGCGAGATGATCGACGGGCTCGGCCTTGCCGAGACGACGCCCGGCCCAACAATCCTGGTCAACCAGTTCGTCGCATTTCTGGGCGGCATGCGGGACGCGGGCCATCTTGCGCCGCTCTGGGCAGCGACGCTCGCGGCTCTGATGGCCACCTGGGTCACCTTTGCGCCGTCTTTCCTGTGGATCTTCGCCGGCGCGCCGTTCCTTGAGGATTTGCGGCGGAATGCGAGCCTCGCCGGTGCACTTGCCGGCATCACCGCCGCCGTCGTCGGCGTCGTCGCCTACATCACGCTGTGGTTCACCTTGCACGTGCTGTTCCGCGAGGTCGGCACGGGAACAATTGGGCCGTTCCGTTACCTGTGGGTTGTGCTCACGAGCCTCGATTGGCGCGCCGCCGCGCTTTCGTTCGTTGCCGTCGCCATCATGTTCGTGTGGCACCGCGGCGTCATGACGACGGTTGCCATTCTGGCAATGCTCGGTGTGCTGGTACGCGTCAGTGGATTCTGAGCGGCGCTATTGGGGCGTCTCTGCGACGGCGATCGGCTCGGGTTCGTCCGGCTCATCGTCGCCGAGCAGCGTGTCGTCGGCGGCGAGGTTCTTGGCAACGTGCCGGAGAAGCTTACGCAACCGCTTGCGTTCCTTGGCATCGAGCCCACGCAGGGATTGCTTTTCGAGCTGCTTCCAGATGCCGTCGATCTCCTCGGCGCGCGCCCGGCCTTCCGCCGTGACGTAGACCCGCGCCAAGCGGCCATCGCCGTCCGAGGACCGCCGCTCGACCAGGCCTTGCGCGCCCAGTCGCGCCACCATTTTCGTGATCGTCGGCGGCCGCACCGCCAGCGTCGCGGCAAGTTCGCCCATCGTCCGGCCGTCCTCTCCGACGAGCGTCTTCAGGATCGTTTCCTGACCGGGATAAAGGCCGATGCCGGCGAGCAGCGAAGCCGCGCGCGCGCGGTGTAACTTGCCGACATGGGCCAAACGGAAACTAACGCTTTTGCCAAAGGAATCGGTCATCGCTCGCGATCCTATGCGCAATTGGGGCTCGATTGATGACAAAAAAATGACGCCGGCGAGAAGAGATTCACCGGCGCCACGGCAATCCGAATGCGATCAAGCCGCCTTGCGCGCCGCGAGCAAACCGCGCTCGATCATTGTCTCCGCGATCTGAATGGCGTTGAGCGCCGCACCCTTGCGCAGGTTGTCCGACACGCACCACAGCGCAATGCCGTTCTCGACAGTGATGTCGTCCCGGATGCGCGAGACGAAGGAGGCATCCTCCCCCACGCTCTCGAGCGGCGTCACGTAGCCGCCGTTCTCGCGCTTGTCGACGACGAGCACACCCGGCGCCTCGCGCAAGATCTCCCGCGCCTCGTCGGCGGAGAGAGGCGTCTCGAACTCGATGTTCACCGCCTCCGAGTGCCCGACGAAGACCGGCACACGCACGCAGGTCGCGGTCAGCTTGATCTTTGGGTCGAGCATCTTCTTCGTCTCGGCCGTCATCTTCCACTCTTCCTTCGTGGAGCCGTCCTCCATGAAGACGTCGCAGTGGGGGATGACGTTGAAGGCGATCTGCTTGGTGTACTTGGTCTTCACGATCGGATCGTTCACGAAGATGGCCTTCGTTTGATTGAAGAGCTCGTCCATCGCGTCTTTGCCGGTGCCTGAAACGGATTGGTAGGTAGCGACCACCACGCGCTTGATGCGCGCTCGTTCGTGTAGCGGCTTCAGCACGACGACGAGTTGTGCCGTCGAACAGTTCGGATTGGCGACGATGCCCTTCTTGCGCCAGCCGTCCAGGTGATGCGCATTCACCTCGGGGACGACGAGGGGAACGTCGGCATCGTAGCGCCAGCACGACGAGTTATCGATGACGGCGGCACCTGCGGCTGCGATCTTCGGGGACCATTCTTTCGAAACCGTCGAACCCGCCGACATCAGGCAAATGTCGGTGCCCGCGAAGTCGTGATGTTCGAGCGCCTTGCACTTGAGCGTGGCGTTGCCGAACGAAACCTCGACACCCTGTGACCGGCGCGAGGCGAGCGGTACGACTTCCGACACGGGGAACTTCCGCTCGGCGAGGATGTTCAGCATCTCCCGCCCGACATTGCCAGTGGCCCCGACGACGGCGACCTTGAAGCCCATGGTTCTTTCCTTCCGCATGATTCTCCCCAGCGGGGCCCCTGTTCAGGGCCGTCCTCTCGACCCGCGGGGAGAGAACGGGACGAGCGGTAACGTTACGCGGCGGTGCCCGCTGTCGTTTTGGCTGTCGCAGTTTGCGTGGAAATGGCCACGATCCGCATGGAAACCCACTCGTTGCGTCGTTGAACGCTCGTTCCTGCGAGGAGCCTCAAGCGCGAGGCCTTGTCAAGCGCGACACAGGTCGTGTCCGTCAAATGATTTCTCGACGGTCGCTATAGTCGCAGCAGCAACGAGTAGTGAGGAAAATAAACCTAATATTATACTTGACGTACCCAACGGGGAAGGGTAGGTTCCGCTCATAGGAGCCTTCCATGTCCGTTCTCACCGCCTCTCACTTTCACGACGAAGCCGCCGCCTACGCTTGGGTTGAAGCCCGCGTTTGGCCGGAAGGCCCCGTGTGCCCGCATTGCGGCGGCGTCGAGCGCATTTCCAAGATGGGCGGCAAGAGCACCCGCATGGGCGCTTACAAGTGCTATCAGTGCCGGAAGCCCTTCACCGTGAAGGTCGGGGCCATCTTTGAGTCGTCGCACGTCCCGCTTCACCTGTGGCTCCAGGCGATGTTCCTGATGTGCTCCTCCAAGAAGGGCATCAGCTCGAACCAGCTTCACCGCGTCTTGGGCGTCACCCTCAAGACCGCGTGGTTCATGTCGCACCGCATCCGTGAGGCGATGCGCTCGGGCTCTCTCGCGCCGATGGGCGGCAACGGCGGCGTTGTCGAAGCGGATGAAACCTATTTTGGGCACCGCGACGATCCGACCATCGGCAAGCGCACCATCCGGGGCAAGCGCGGGCATGGCGGCAAGCGCGTCGTGCTGGCGCTTGTCGAGCGGGGCGGCGAGGTCCGCACCTTCCATGTCGAGCGCGCGACCAAGGCCGAGGTCACCGGCACTATCGCCCGGAACGTCTCGCGGGAGGCTCTCCTGTTCTCCGACGAAAGCCGCCTCTACAACGATGCGCTCGCGCACGTCTCCGAGCACCATTCGGTGCATCACTCGTCCGGCGAGTACGTCCGGGGCGACGTTCACACCAACACCGTCGAAGGCGTGTTCTCGATCTTCAAGCGGGGCATGAAGGGGGTGTATCAGCACTGCTCCGAGAAGCACCTTCACCGGTACCTCGCGGAGTTCGATTTCCGGTACAACAACCGCGTCGGGCTCGGCGTGAACGACGTAGCCCGCACCGAGCGTGCGGTGACCGCTATCGTCGGCAAGCGCCTCACCTACGAAACGATTGGTCATTGAGAGCCCCAGATGGCTGCCCCGCCCAAAAAGGTACGGCCCTCGCCCCGGCCAAAGCCGGAAGAAGAGAAGCCCCAAGCCGAGCGGTTCATAGAAGCCGCTCGGCAAATAGGTGCTGACGAGAGCGGGGCTACCTTCGAGAAGGCGGTTGAGTGCTTGCTTCCGGTCAAGGAACGATCGCCTCGCTAATTCTGGCGCTCAAGTGCCGCATGAACGAGCACGTGGCATCGTAAATCTCACGCGCTCGCTCCAAAGAATATGAGCGATCGGGGTGCATGGAAGGATTGCGATATGCTCTCTTAAGATAATCAAAGCTCGCAACGGCCTCCGCATAAAATATCTCGTCAGGCGAGCGCGCCCTTGAGGCTTTCGCGAGAGCCGCTAGTGCGGTTTCGATTTCTCGTATGTATGAGCCCCAGTCGTTCTTATTGCTAATGCCGAGCGTCCTGGCCAAGACCTTAAGGCCTACCTCTGATGCGCGCTGAAGGTGCATCACACAGGCAGTGCCGCGTTCTAACGCGAGACATTTTCCAGCTTCTGCGATGTCATCGCTCGCCGATGGGAATGCATTAAAGACCTCCACCCCAAACAGCGGCTCCTTGCTCTCGAAGAGCTTTGCGCCTGCGAGTGAGAGAACGAAGGCCTTTCTCGCGGTCAATTCGTCCCAAATCCTCATTTGGAGATTTTGTACATCTTCACCGAAGAAGCGAATTTCATCGGAGATGGGTACGAGTTCGGGACCAGCGAGAATGCGCTCTAGACGTTCGATCACGCGAACGGCCATGGCTGCGGATGCAATCAATTCGTTCTCCGTGCAGCATTCAATGATGCACTGGAGTTGTGGAATTAGTGGTCGGAAATGGTCCTTTTTGAAATTAGCCTGAACCTCCCACTCTACTGCCGTGCGAACGAATTGCGCTATGTTCGCAAGCTTGACATTTGCTTCGATTAGCCGCCCCGCGCGAAACGCGATCATGACGTCCCACAAGCTCCGAAGCTTGCCGGGCTGCCAGAGCGCAGCGGGATAGCTTGCCTGACCCCGGTCGAAGGCGCTCACGACTCGCCCCCTACCGGCCACCGTACCGCTTGGGTACGGAAAGTACAATATCGCCAAAATAAACCTATATCTCTTTCATCGTGGAAACAATCGGTCCAGCCGACAGTCAGCGCGTCCACACGATGCCATCACCACCGACGGCATCCTGCCGGCTCCCCTTGTTGCCGGTCGCCCCTGACGGCCTCCGTTTGTGCGGAGGCCGTTTTTCCGCGAGTTACTGGGCAAAGGGATTGCGCCACCCGCCGCCCGCGGCCGGTGCACGGGGCGGAAATGCCGCTGCAAGGTAGTCGAGGATGATGCGCCGCTCCTCACCGACCGGGTCCATCATGCCATGGCGAGTGACCATCAAGCGCAGCATGTCGTCCCATCCCTCGCGGGTGAGCGCTTGGCGCTTGATGATCGCCAGCCCATGGCACGCGACGCACAGATAGAAGGTCTCCTCGCGCCCCGGATGGGCCGGAAGATCCTCAGGGGCCTCCACGCTTGGCTGGAAGCTTTGCGCGGACAGAGGCGGCGCTGCTGTAAGAGTTGCCGCGACGACAACCGCCGCGGCAGCGAGGACACGTGCCGGCATGACTAACCGATCAGCACCGCTATGCGATGGAAGGGATTGGCGCCATAGCCCTGCGGGTTCCAATTCGCGGGGGCATGCGGCTGCATGATGCCGTCGGAGTCGGTGCCGCGGGACCACAGCTCATAGTAGCCGTCACTCGGCACGCGGACGGTCGCGGTCCAGCGCTGCCAATCATATTTGTTGCGCGGCGCCCCGAGGCGCGCTTCGACCCAGCTCTGCCCGAAGTCGACCGAGACGTGCATTGCACGCACCGTTTTCTCGCCCGCCCACGCGGCCCCGCGCAGGGCGATCGCGCGTGTGCCGGCCGGCAGACGTGTGCCGTTCGCCGGGTTCGAAATGACCGAGCGCAGGGGCATGGATTCGAGAACCCGCATATTCGCGTCGACCGCGCGCGAGCCTGGCACCATCGGCGCGATCGGAACACGATACTGCGTGCCGGTCATGCCCGGCCCGTCGTGCTCACGATCGCGAATCCAGATCCGATTGACCCATTTGTGCGAGGCGGATCCCGGCCAGCCCGGCGTGATGAGACGCAGTGGCGCACCATGGATATGCGCCAGGTCTTGGCCGTTCATGGCCCATACGAGCAGCGTGTGCTCCTCCATGGCTTTCGCCATCGGCACGCCGCGCGAAATCGACTGGCGCTGCGCGTCGCCGGAGAGATGCGGGTCAGCTCCGTAATTCGCCGTGTACACGGCCGAGGGCTTGAGCCCGGCCGCCCGGAGTACGTCACCGAGCGAGACGCCGGTCCACGCCGCGACGCCGATGGCGCCATTGCCCCACTGATTGCCGCTCGCAGGCGGCTGGAAGAAGGAGCGGCCGTTGCCGCCGCACTCCATCTGCATGTGAAAGGTCTTGGCGCGGAACCGCGACTTGATCTCAGCGAGCGTCAATTCGAGCGGCGTGTTGACCTCACCATCGATGCGCAGCTTCCACGCGTCGCGGTTCTGCACTTCGTCCGGAATCTGGCCGTTGTTGCGAATGAAGAACTTGGCGAGCGGTGTGGTCTCGTCATCGAGCAGATGCTCCGGCGTCTCGGCGACGAGCGGCCGCTCCTGCAGGAGAATCAGCCCACCATCCTTGCCGGGGAATTCCAGGCGGCGCGGCCCCTGCGGCTGCGCCGCCGGTTGAGCCCCTTGCGCCATGGCGGCGGGAACGAGACCTGCGGGCATGTTGGCGGCGAAGGGGATGGTGCCGCCGACCGCAGCGCCCATGGCAGCAAGGCCCGCGCCTTCGAGGAAACCGCGGCGGTTCGGTCCGGTGCGACGGCCAAAGGTTAGTGCATCGGCGCGCTCAGGATCGTCACGATAGAGTTCTTCGATGGAACGTTCACGAGGCGTGGTCATGATGGCTGTCCTCCACCAGCATCGGCCGTCTCTCCGTCGCAGCCGCTGATATATAACTCTACAGATAAATTCCGGAATCGCAATCTGTCTGTCCCGCAGCGGAACGGCGCCTGCGGTCGCTCATTCGTCGAGCGGCAGGTTGGCTAGAGTGACAGACAGGTGCGGCAGGAGCTGTGGCTCAAGCGACAGCTCCGCCGACGTCACCGTGACGCTCCTGTAGCCGGATGGTGACGGCTCCCGGTGGACGTGCGTTTGCCGAGTCGTGACATCAATCACCCACAGCTCTCGAAGGCCATGCGCTGCGTAGATCGCAGGCTTCGGGCCAAGATCGTAGCCGAGCGAGGAGTCCGCGATCTCGATGACGAGCAGGACATTGGACGGCACCAGATCGTCAAGGCGCGTTCGTGCCGCGACCAGCACGATATCCGGCTCGACGAACGAAAGGCCATCAAGCCGCAATGTCGTCTCGACAATAACATCAACCGTCGGATCGAGTTCTCCTCGCAGCCAACGGTTCAGCAATGCGCGCTTGATGACTTCGTGCCTAGATCCTTTCGGCGACATCGGGACCAGCTCCCCGCCGATCAGCTCGAGGCGCTCGTCCTCGCCGATGAGGCCGACATCGACCATGCGCAAGACATCATCGACCGTAAAGGCACGGCGCGGAAGACCTTCGGCAGCAAGAGTTGCTCGGATGTTCATATGTTCAGCATAGCACGAGGACGCCGCGTGCGGCAGCCGATCCTCACCCGAGCCGCTTCTGCAGCGCTTTCAACACCGCACCGCCCATGTCGCGTGTGCCGACAGCGTTGGCGCCTTTCGCGGCAATGTCCTTCGTTCGTGTTCCGGCCGCGAGGACGTCGGCAATGGCGCCGTCGAGTTTGTCTGCAACCTCGCCAAGGCCGAAGGAGTATTTGAGCGCCATACCGAGCGACGCAATCATCGCGAGCGGGTTCGCGAGACCCTGTCCGGCAATGTCCGGGGCCGAGCCGTGCACGGGCTCGTAGAGCGCCCTGCGCTTACCTGTCGCCGCATCTTCGGCTCCGAGTGAGGCGGAGGGTAGCATGCCGAGCGAACCGGTGAGCATCGCGGCGACGTCGGAGAGCATGTCGCCGAAGAGATTGTCGCAAACGATGACATCGTACTGCTTCGGCCAGCGAACGAGCTGCATGCCGCACGCATCGGCGAGATGATGTTCGAGCGTCACGTCAGGGTATTCGGTCTTGTGCACGCGCGAGACCACGCGGTGCCAGAGCACGCCCGACTTCATGACGTTGCGCTTCTCCGACGAGGTTACCTTGTTACGGCGCTTGCGCGCGAGTTCGAAAGCGACACGGGCGATGCGCTCGATTTCGTGCGTCGTGTACACCTGCGTATCGACGGCGCGCTCCTCGCCGCTCTCAAGCGTCACGATCTCTTTCGGCTCGCCGAAATAGACACCGCCGGTCAGCTCGCGGATGATCAGAATATCGAGACCGTCGACAATCTCATGCTTGAGCGAGGAGGCATCGGCCAGCGCCGGATAGCAGATGGCGGGGCGGAGATTGGCGAAAAGGCCGAGATCCTTACGCAGGCGAAGAAGGCCCGCTTCCGGGCGCGCTTCATAGGGCACCGCATCCCATTTGTGCCCGCCGACGGCGCCGAACAGCACGGCGTCCGCCGCTTGCGCCCGCGCCATGGTCGCCTCCGCGATTGCGACCTTGTGGGCGTCGTAGGCGGCCCCGCCGACGAGGTCCTTTTCGATCTCGAACCGGGCGATCCCCGCCTTGTTGAGGAACGCGACGATCGCCTCAACCTCGGCCATCACTTCGGGACCGATGCCATCCCCCGGCAACATGAGAACATTGAAACTCGCCATCGTTGCGCCCCTTGTTCAGCGGTGGCGCGTGATAGACGGCGCAAGGCGATGCGGCAACCCGCTCATGCGCCCTCCGTCACGCCTTCGCGGGACTTCGCGACGCGGTAGTACGCCCAGAGGAGGCGCGCGGCGACGCCGCGCCACGGACTCCAATGTCGGGACAGCGCGACGAAGACATCGTCCTTCGGGCGCGCCTTCAGGCTGAAGGCGATGCGCGCTGCTTCCTGCAAGGCGAGATCGGCGGGCGCGAAGGCATCGCCATGGCCGAGGCAGAACAAGGCGTAGATATCCGCCGTCCACGGTCCGATGCCGGGAAGCGCGGTGAGGCGTTCGTGCACGATGTCGATCGGCGCGTCGGCGAGATGGTCGAAGTCGATGCGTTTTGCCACCGCCGCTTCCGCCGCGGCACGCAGGGTGCGGATCTTCGGAGCCGACAGGCCAGCGCCGCGCAAGGTTGTGTCATCCGCCTTCGCAAAGCGGCGCGGGTCGAGTCTCGGGATTGCGACTTCCACCTTCTTCTGGATCGCGGCGGCGGAGGCGACCGAGAGTTGCTGTGCGACGACGATGCGCACGAGGCCAGGGAACCCTCCCTCCCACCGGCGCAAGGGTGGCGGGCCGGTTTCCGCCGCGATCGCGCGCATGGTCGGGCACACGGCGGTCAAATGCGCGAGGCCCGTTGCGATATCGGCGTCGGTGTCGATACGTGTGGTCATGCGGTGCTAGTAGCAGGGGATGCCGCGCCCCGTCTTCCGATTCGCGCCGTCACCGAACGGACGCTTGCATCTCGGCCATGCGCTTTCGGCCCTGCTCAACGCCGAGGCGGCGCGGCGGACGGGTGGGCGCTTCCTCCTGCGCATCGAGGATATCGATCCCTCGCGCGCGATCGAGGCGCATGTCGCCGGTGTTCTGAACGATGTCGCCTGGCTCGGGCTCGCGTGGGAGCAGCCGGTGCATCGGCAGTCGGAGCACATGGCGGCTTATCGCGAGGCGTTCACGCGGCTCAAGGCCGCAGGCCTCGTTTATCCGTGCTTCGCGACGCGCGGGGAGATTACGGCCGCCGTTGCCACCAAATCCGATTGGCCATGCGATCCCGACGGCGCACCGCTGTATCCGGGTCTCTGGCGTGGCGCGGCGCCGGGAGCCGTGGCCGCTGCGCATGCAGCGATCGGCGCCCCGGCTTGGCGCCTCGACATGACGAAGGCGCTGGCCGCGCTCGCGAGTGGGCCGCTCTCTTGGACCGAGACCGGTGCCGGACTACACGAGACAATCGCGGCTGACTGTGCGGCTTGGGGAGACGTCGTTCTCCTGCGCAAGGAGGTACCGACGAGCTATCACCTGTCCGTCGTGGTGGACGATGCACGGCAAGGCATCACGCATGTCGTGCGCGGGCGCGATCTCTACCACGCGACCAGCGTGCACGTGTTGTTACAGCGGCTGCTCGGGCTGCCGTCGCCCCTCTATCACCATCACCGGCTCATCCTCGGCCCAGATGGGCGCAAGCTCTCCAAGTCCCGCGGTTCGGAATCCCTGCACACGCTGCGCACGGCCGGGGCTACGCCCGACGACGTGCGCCGCCTGGTCAACTGGGCACCGGACCGTGATCTCGCTCTACTAAGCTTGCCATCATGAAGAGCGTTCCCCCGATCCGGCGGCGCTCGGCGCCTTTCCTATGTGAACGTCTTGCTCCTTGCCGCCGCGCTCGCCGCAGCGGCTCTGGTGCAAGTCTGATCGGTCGCAAACAAGCCGGCTCAGGCGGCGCGCCGCGTGTCCGTGCCGACGATGCGCACGATGTCCGCCATGATGCGGTTCAAGTCGAAATCCTTCGGCGTGTAGACCGCCGCAACGCCGGCCGCGCGCAGCTCCGCCGCGTCCTCCGGCGGGATGATGCCGCCGACGATCACCGGCAGGTCGGCAAGGCCCTTCGCCTCCAGGCGCGCCATCACATCCTTCACCAACGGCACGTGACTGCCGGACAGGATCGACAGGCCGACGACGTGCACGCCCTCTTCGAGCGCCGCGTTGACGATCTGCGCGGGCGTGAGGCGGATGCCTTCGTAGACGACCTCCATGCCGCAGTCGCGGGCGCGAACCGCGATTTGCTCGGCACCGTTCGAATGGCCATCGAGCCCGGGCTTGCCGACAAGGAATTTGAGGCGCCGCCCCAGCGCTTTCGACACGCGCTCCACCTCGCTGCGCACCGCATCGAGGCCGGTGACGTTGTCGCGCATGGCGCGGCCAACACCGGTCGGCGCGCGATACTCGCCGAACACCGCGCGCAGGACCGTGCTCCATTCGCCCGTCGTCACGCCGGCCTTGGCGCAGGCGATCGAGGCCTCCATCACGTTTTCACCGGCGTGCGCAGCGGCTTCGAGGTGTTGGAGCGCAGCGCGCACGGCGGAACTATCACGTTGCGCGCGCCAGGCCTCGAGTCGCGCGATCTGCTCGGCTTCGACGGCCGGATCGATCACCTGGATCGCGCCCTCGCCGACGCCGAGCGGTGAGGGCTCGCTGTCGGTGAAGGCATTGACGCCGACGACGATCGTCTCTTTACGCTCGATCGCCTCGAGGCGCCGCGTGTTCGACTCGACGAGCTTCTGCTTCATGTAGCTCGACTCGACGGCGGCAACCGCGCCGCCCATCTCGGCAATGCATGCGAGTTCCGCGCGCGCCTCCGCTTTCAGGGCCTCCACCTTTGCGGTGATCTCGGCGGAGCCGTCGAAGATGTCGCCATACTCGAGAAGGTCGGTTTCGTAGGCCATGATTTGCTGCATGCGCAGCGACCATTGCTGGTCCCACGGCCGCGGCAGGCCGAGCGCCTCGTTCCAGGCCGGCAACTGTACCGCGCGCGCGCGCGCGTTCTTGGACAGGACGACGGCGAGCATCTCGATCAGGATGCGGGTGACGTTATTCTCCGGCTGTTGCTCGGTGAGGCCGAGGCTGTTCACCTGCACGCCGTAGCGAAAGCGCCGTTGTTTCTCATCGGTCACGCCATAACGTTGCAGCGTGATCTCGTCCCACAATTCGCAGAACGCGCGCATCTTGCAGAGTTCAGTGACGAAGCGCAGGCCGGCATTGACGAAGAAGGACATCGAGCCGACGACGCCGGCAAACTCTTTGTCGCTCACCTCGCCGGACACTTTCACCGTGTCAAGCACAGCGATCGCGGTCGCCAGCGCGAAAGCAAGTTCCTGGACCGGCGTCGCGCCTGCCTCTTGCAGGTGATAGGAACAGACATTCATCGGGTTCCATTTCGGCACGTGCCGATTGGTGAAGACGATGACGTCCTTGGTCAGCTTCAAGGATGGCGCCGGCGCAAAGACATAGGTGCCGCGTGAGAGATACTCCTTGATGATGTCGTTCTGCGTCGTGCCGGCGAGGCTTGCGCGTGGGATGCCCCGCTCATCGGCCACTGCGACGTAGAGCGCGAGCAGCCAGGCGGCCGTCGCATTGATCGTCATCGACGTGTTCATCTCGCTGAGCGGAATGTCGGCGAACAGATCGCGCATGTCGCCGAGATGGCAGATGGGAACGCCGACCTTGCCGACCTCGCCCTTGGCGAGCACGTGGTCGGAGTCGTAGCCTGTCTGCGTCGGCAGATCGAAAGCGACGGAGAGCCCGGTTTGCCCCTTGGCGAGGTTCGAGCGGTAGAGCGCGTTCGACTTCGCGGCCGTGGAGTGGCCGGCATAGGTGCGGAAGATCCAAGGCTTGTCGCGTCGCGGGGCGTCGCTTGGGGGCTTGTCGCGGGTCGAGCTCATGGCGCGGCTCCGAATGATCTCACGCCGGCGACTCTGCCGGGCTTTTGTGCAGTGCACAAGGGCGTTGGCGCTCGTGCCCTGCTCAGGCGGGCCCTTCAGTTGGCCCCTTCGAGAAGGCGCCGCGCGATCACCTGCGCTTGGATTTCGGCCGCACCCTCGAAGATGTTGAGGATGCGCGCATCGCATAGAACGCGCGAGACCGGGTATTCGAGCGCGAAGCCGTTGCCGCCATGGATCTGGAGCGCGTTGTCGGCGGCGGCCCACGCGATGCGCGCCGCGATCAGCTTCGCCATGCCCGCCTCGAGATCGCAACGCAGGCCCTGGTCCTTCTCGCGCGCGGCAAAGTACGTGATCTGGCGCGCGATCAAAACCTCCGCAGCCATCATCGCGATCTTGTCCGCGACGCGGGGGAAGGCGATGAGCGGCTTGCCGAACTGGACGCGTTCATTCGCATATTTCAGCGCAAGGTCGAGCGCCGATTGCGCGACGCCGACGGCGCGCGCCGCCGTCTGGATGCGCGCGGCCTCGAAAGTTTGCATGAGCTGTTTGAAGCCTTGGCCTTCGACGCCGCCAAGGAGGTTCTCGGCCTTGACCTCGAAGCCGTCGAAGGCGATCTCGTATTCCTTCATACCGCGATAGCCGAGCACCTCGATCTCCCCGCCGGACATGCCTTTCGCGGGGAAAGGGTCTTCGTCCGTTCCGCGCGGTTTTTCGGCGAGGAGCATGGAGAGGCCCTTGTAGCCCGCCTCGTTCGGATCGGTGCGCACGAGAAGCGTCATCAGGTCGGCGCGGACGGGATGGGTGATCCACGTCTTGTTGCCGGTGACCTTGTAGACGTTGCCGTCGCGCACCGCCCGCGTCTTCAAGGAGGCGAGGTCGGAGCCGGTATTCGGCTCGGTGAACACGGCCGTCGGCAGCACCTCGCCCGAGGCGATCCTCGGCAACCACTTTGCCTTCTGCTCGTCCGTGCCGCCGGCGAGGATCAATTCGCTCGCGATCTCCGAGCGTGTGCCAAGCGAGCCGACGCCGATATAGCCACGTGACAACTCCTCAGAGACGACGCACATCGATTCCTTGCCAAGCCCCATGCCGCCGAAGTCCTCCGGCAGAGTGAGCCCGAACACCCCGAGGCTCGAGAGTTTCGCAATCGTCTCGAGGGGGATGTAGCTGTTGGTCAGATGCCACTGATGCGCATGGGGCGTCACTTCCGCATCGCAGAACTTGCGCATCTGATCGCGGATCTGTTCGAGCGTTTCGTCGAGTCCGCTGTCGCCGATGGTGCCGAGGCCCGACCAGTCGGCAACGGCCGCGATAAGCGCGGCGCGCGTTTCGGCCGTATTGCCGGTGGCAAGCAGTGTCTCGACCGCGGCGGTCCGCGCGGCCGCAACGTCGCTCGTGGAGAGATAGAGATCGGCCGGACGTACGATCTCGCCCTGATTCATCGGAATGCCGCCGAAAACCTGCGCAAGATACTCACCCGCACCGATGCGCACGAGCAGGTCTTCGACCGTGCCAAAGCGACCTTCGGCCGACATGCGTGCGGCGTAGCTCGACAGCTGCCGCAGGCACTCGATCTGCGTCGCCAGCCAGGCGAGGCCGTGCACGGCGCGCTGCTCGCGCTCCAGCAGGTCCGCGGCAAGGCGCCCTTCCTGGCTGACGCGGGCGCGGACGGCTGCCGCTGCGCGGTGAAGCAAGGTTTCGACAGCGGTGATGGCGGCGGCCAGTTCATCGCCAGGCGGGGTCTTCGGCGCTGGACGGGCGGCAACGGTCATGGATATCCTCGATCGGTAATGCTGCATTGCACAACGACGCGGCGCAAGTGCGACATCTCTTGCCCGGCGTCAATCCCGCGTGGCGAGATAGACCCCAACGGCAACGATGCCCATGCCGACAATCTGCAGGATGGTCAACGTCTCTCCGAACATGAGATAGGCCTGCACGGCCGCCGTCGGCGGCACGAGATAGATGAGTGCCGAGAGCCTAGCGACCGAGCCGTGGCGGATCATCAGGAGCATGAGGCCGATCGCAACCATGGAGAGCACCAGCACCGACCAGGCAAGCGCCAAGAGCGTTTCGGGTGCGGGGTCGATGCGCATCGGTTCCACAGCGAGCGCAAGGGGCAACGTCACGATCAAGGCGCCGATGAACTGCCAGGCGGCCAGCAT
The DNA here is from genome assembly GCA_041694995.1 of Pseudomonadota bacterium. Lineage (GTDB taxonomy): Bacteria > Pseudomonadota > Alphaproteobacteria > Rhizobiales > UBA4765 > Raskinella. Next base: position 59,175 of record JBGFRS010000024.1, read on the forward strand.
GCGCAGATCGACATTCTGCAACATGCTCTTCTGGTGGAAGGTGCCGAGCGTCACCGCGACCATGGCGAAGGCGTTGACGAGAAGCGGCAGGGCGAGCCCATCGAGGCGCGTGATGTCGATTGCGGCGAGCTTCGGTTCGAGCACGACGGCAAGGCCGACAGACCCCAACGCAACACCGAACCAGCGCTTCGGTGAGATCGCCTCGCCCGTGAGCCAGCGCGACAGCGCCGCTGCGAGCAGAGGCTGAATCGCCGCGAGCAGGGCGGAGATCCCGGCGGGCACGCCATGTGCAATCGCCCACCACACACCTCCGAGATAGAGCGCGTGGATGAGCACGCCCGATAGGAGCATGTGACCGGCCTCGGCGCTGTTTCGCGGGCGCGGCGCAGCCACGATCAGCGCGAAACCGCCGATGAGCGCCGCCGCCAGCGCGTAACGCAGCGACAGGAAAGTGAGCGGGTCTGCGTGCGGCGCGGCGTATTTTGCCACGATCCAGCCCGAGGACCAGATCAGCACGAAGAGGAAGGGTGCAACGCGCAGGACGAGACCGAGCGACATGGGCCGGAGGTAGCCGAAAGGCTCCCCGAGGCAAATCCCGGCTGGCGCATGGCAGGTCGCGTGGTTATCTCAGGAGGCCGTTGCGGAGATCGATGGATTGCCAGTTCTCGCTTTTCTGCGCCGCTGCGCCCTCGTCGCTTTCGATGCGTATTGGCGCTTCACCACCAATGATGGTTGGGCGATCGCCTCGCATCTGGCCCTGTCGATCCTGTTGGCGCTGTTCCCATTCCTCATCTTCGTGACGGCCGTTGCCGGCTTTCTCGGCACGCGGGAGCTTGCCGAGCAGGTCGTACAACTCCTGCTCTCCGCCTGGCCGGATAGCGTCGTCACTCCGCTTGAGAGCGAAGTATACCACGTTCTCACCGGGCAACGGCGCGACCTCCTCACCATCGGGGCGGCCCTGATGCTTTGGTTTTCCTCGTCGGGCATCGAGGCCGTGCGCGTCGGCCTCAATCGCGCTTACGGCTTCGCCGAGACGCGATGGTGGTACCGCACGCGTGCACAATCGATCTTCTTCGTCGTGGTTGGCGCGGTCGCGTTGCTTGCGCTCGCCTTCCTGATTGTGCTGGCGCCCGCGGGCTTTCAGGCGGCCGTCGCCGTCTTCCCGCAATACGCAATGCAGATCCGTGAACTGCAGGACCAGGTTTTCACCCAGCGTTACGTGGTGACCGCCGCGATCCTGTTCTCCGCCCTGCTCGGCGCGCATGTGTGGTTGCCGAACGGTCGCCTGGGGGTGCTCGAGGTTCTGCCGGGCGTGGTTCTGACCATGATGGCCTGGATCGTGGCCGCCTCGCTCTTCGCCTGGTACCTGACAACCTATGCAAGCTATGCCACGACCTATGCCGGTTTTGCGGCCGTGATGGTCGCGCTTGTCTTCCTCTACTTCATTTCGGTGATTTTCATCCTCGGCGGCGAACTGAACTCGGCCTGGAAGCGTTCGCAGAAGGCGAAGATTCCACCGCCAGACCGGACCATGCTCCCGATCGACCGCTGAGGCTGCGACGCAATCCTGCCGCAACACTCGCGGCAGATAGGATGAAGCAGGAGCCACGCGCGCCGGGCGCCGCGACAATGAAGGACACCTCTCCATGATGATCCCGAGACTTCGAGCCGCTGGCCTTGCTGCCGGTGCGCTTGCCGCCGCATTGGCCCTGACGGCTCTCCCGGTCGGTGTCCCGCCGTTTGCCGTGACGGCCTCGGCGCAAGGCCAGCGCGCCCCTGAGATCGTCATTCAGAACCGCACGCGCGCGACATTGCAGAACCTGTTTCTTGTCGGGGTCTCCGAAACTTCGTGGGGTGAAGATCGGCTCGGCGCCGACACGGTTGCCGCTGGCGGCCGCTACACTGTCACGCTGGAATCTGGCCAGTGCCGCTACGACATGCGCGCAGTTTACGCGAATGGCGGCGAAGAGACGCGTTTCGACATCAATCTGTGCCGCAACCGCGAGATCGTGCTTACCCCGCAGAGCCAAGCGCGTGGCTCCGCGACGCCGCCGCGGCGCAGCGACGTCGCCTTCTACCTCGTGCGCAACCGAACGGGTCAAACCATTCCAAGCCTCAACGTGTTCGGCGTCGACGATCACGCGAGCGAAGCTGAAGACGTCCTCGGCGCCTCGGTGCTCGAGAATGGTCAGACCTTCACCGGCCGCGTCCAGCGTTCGTCCGACTGTCGCTACAATGTCGGCGCCGGCGAAACCCCGGAACTTCAGCGGGCAAACGTCAATCTGTGCACGGTGCGTGAGATCGTATTCGGCGGTGACGCGCCGGCGCGCGGACAGGCGCGCGCGCAACCCTCCGGCCCGCAGACGACAACGCAACTGACCGTCACGAACAATGGCCCGGTGACGATCAACGTGATCAATACGCGGGCCGTTGGTAGCGGCGGCGGCTGGGGTGTCGATCATCTCGGCGCCGACGTGTTGCCGGCCGGACGCAATCACACCTTCAACGTGCAGCGGGCGGCTTCGCAATGCGCCTTCGATATCCTCGTGATCTATGATGGAGGTCAAGAGGAAGTCCGTCCCAACCAGGACATCTGCCAAATGACGGCGTTCGCATTCACGGGACCGCAACATGCGGCCGGCGGCGGTCAGCCGTCAGGCCCGCAGACGACCACGCAGCTCACGGTCACGAACAATGGTCGAGTGACGATCCAAGTGATCAATACGCGGCCTTCTGGCGGCAGTGCCGGCTGGGGCGTTGATCGTCTCGGCACCGAAGTGCTGCCAGCCGGCCGCAGCCACTCCTTCGACGTGCCGCGCGCCGTCTCGCAATGCATCTTCGACATCCGCGTGAGCTATGACGGTGGCGGCGAGGAAGTGCGCGCCAACCAGGACATCTGCCAGACAACCGCCTTCGAATTCACCGGACCACAGCGCACGGCCGGTCGCGGCCAGCGCAAGGGTGCGCCACCGGCCAATGGCCGGCCTGGCCCCGTCCAGGTCTCGCAAGTGACCATTGTCAATGGCGGCCAGCTGCCGATCGACTCGGTCGCGATCTCGTCGTCGCGTGTGCAGGAATGGGGCGACAATCGTCTCGAGCCGCGGCAGACGATTCCGCCCGGCGGCCGCGTGACCTTGCCCATCGAGCGCGATGGCCAGTGCAATTTTGACATCCTCGTTGGCTTCCAAGGTGGCCGCGAAGAGCGGCGCATGCGCCAGAACATCTGCCAGCCGCGCGACTTCACATTTACTGGATCGCCGGTGCGCAACGTCGACGGAGGCGGACCGGCGGATGGGCGCCCCTTCGCATTCGTCAATGATGGCCGCACCGAAATCATGGAAATCTACGCAACCCCTGTGAGCGACACGCATTGGGGTGATGATCTGCTCGGCGCGGATACTCTGCCGCGACGCGCGCGCTTGGAATTGCGCTTGCCGCAGAACGAGTGCCGCTATGATATTCGCATTGTCTATCGTGGCGGCGCGAACGAGGAGCGGCGCGACCAAAACCTGTGCGATCAACAGCAGATGGCGATCGGGCGGCGCGGTCCTGCCGGCGCATTGGTTTCGACCGGAACCGGGTTCTACGTTACGGGCACAGGTCACATCTTGACCAACCAGCACGTCATCGATGGGTGCTCGGCGGTGGCCTATGTGCGGCCCGATGGGCGGCGCGTCCCATTGCGTGTGCTCGCCGAGGATGAGGGTAACGACCTTGCCCTTCTTCACGAGGCGGAGGCCACGACGCCTGCGATGTCGTTCCGCCGTAGCGCATCGGCGGTGCGCGCCGGCGAGCGCGTGGTGCTCGTCGGCTATCCCGTGCGCAATCAGCTCGGCGGGGTGAACGTCACTGAAGGGCTCGTGAGCGCCCTGCGCGGGCCGCGCGGCGACCAGTCGAAATTCCAGTACACGGCGCCGACGCAGCCCGGGAACTCGGGTGGACCGGTGATCGACGAGTACGGTCTCGTCGTCGGCGTCGTGGTCGCGCAATTCGACAAGCTGCCCGGCGATCGCACAGCCCAGAACATCAATTTCGGCATCACGCTGGATACGACGCGCCGTTTCCTCGAAGCGAATGGGGTGACCGTGACCGAAGATGCGCCGAACGACGTTCGCCGGCCGGTCGACATCCTCGAACGATCAATGCCGTCGGTTCTGCCCCTCGACTGCTTGGGTTGAGAACGAGGCGCAGCGGCCGCTATCGCAGCAAGCGACAGAAGGAGTGCGGCCTGACCGGCCGCGCGCACGGGCGTCAACTCTGCTCCGAGGCTTCGATCACGTCCTCGAAGCTGCGTAAGCCCGACCGCGGCGCGTTGACGAGGACCGCCATGTTGCCCGGTGCGTGCTGGTTCCTCCACATCTTGGTGTGGGCCACGGGGATCTTGTCCCAGGGGAAAACCTCGGACATGCACGGATCGATCAGGCGCCGCAGCACGAACTCGTTGGCAGCCGAGGCCTGTTTCAGATGAGCAAAGTGCGAGCCTTGGATGCGCTTCTGCCGCATCCACACATAGCGCGCATCGAAGGTGAGATTGAACCCGGTGGTGCCGGCGCAGAAGACGACCATCCCCCCGCGCTTCACGACGAGGCACGATACCGGGAACGTTGACTCGCCGGGATGCTCGAAGACGATGTCGACGTCCCTCTTGCCCGTGATGTCCCAGATCGCTTTGCCGAAGCGCCGCGCCTCCTTCGCCCAAGCGGCGTATTCGGGCGTGTTCACCGTCGGCATCTGGCCCCAACAGGTGAAGTCCTTGCGGTTGATCACACCCTTAGCGCCGAGCCCCATGACGTAGTCGCGCTTGCCCTCATCGGAGATGAGGCCGATCGCATTCGCGCCCGAGGCGGCGGCGAGCTGCACACCGAACACGCCCAAGCCGCCGGACGCGCCCCAGACGAGCACGTTGTCGCCCGGCTTCAAGGTGTGTGGCGCATGACCGAACAACATGCGGTAGGCGGTGGCGAGCGTGAGCGTGTAGGACGCCGCCTCTTCCCATGTGAGGTGCCGCGGCTTCGGCATCAGCTGGCGCGACTGCACGCGACAGAACTGCGCGAACGATCCGTCCGGCGTCTCATAGCCCCAGATACGCTGGGAGAGCGAGAGCATCGGATCGCCACCGTTGCACTCCTCGTCGTCGCCGTCGTCCTGATTGCAGTGAACGATGACTTCGTCGCCGACCTTCCAGCGCTTGACCTTGGCCCCAACCGCCCAGACCACGCCCGAGGCGTCCGATCCGGCCACGTGGTAGGGCACGCCGTGCCCATCGAGCGGCGAGATCGGCTGGCCGAGCGCCGCCCATACGCCATTGTAGTTGACGCCACCGGCCATCACGAGGAGCAGCACCTCGTCATCCGCGATCGTCCATGTCGGCACCGTCTCGAGCTGCATCGAGGTCTCGGGCGGGCCGTGGCGATCCTTGCGGATCGTCCACGCCCACATTTCACGCGGGACATGGCCGAGCGGGGGAATCTCGCCGATATGGTAGATGTTCTTCACCAGATTCGGCTTCTTGGCGGCGGCGGTCATGGCAATCGTCTCCGGGACCTCGATCGGTAATCTTGCCTCGTTCTTGTGCAGTGCACAAGAGCGGAGAGCGTTGCAGCCTCACCTGCTCACACCGCATTCATGTCGCGCACCGCATCTTCGCACCATGCGCGCCCAATTCGTGGCGCGGAGGGGGATCGCCATGACGCTGCAAGCCATACTGATTTGGTGCGTGATCGGCGCCGTCGCCGGCTGGCTCGCGGGCCTGATCATGAAAGGCGGAGGCTTCGGCCTGATCGGAAACATCATCGTCGGCATCATCGGAGCCTTCGTCGGCGGCTGGCTACTCGACACGCTCGGCATCGTGATCGCCGGCGGCCTCGTGGGCGCGATCATCAATGCGACCATCGGGGCGGTCGTGGTCCTGTTCGCGCTGAAGCTGATCCGCGGCTGACATCTGGCGCCGCGCGCGACTCTCACGGCGAGGTTCGCCATCTCGTAACGCGGGCACTGCGCAATCCGCCGGAGCGCGGACTGACGCGGCAGTCGTCGATCGGGTTGACAGGAATATCATCATATACTAGAACAAACGAAGAACACGGAGTTGCGCATGGCTACGTATCGCTCGCATGTCGTTCTTACCCGCGACGAGTTCCTCCTCTTCAAGAGCGCGCTTCACCTCGAACGCGCGCACGGCTCATACTGGCGCTGGCGTTACTCGGAGCTCCGCCAGAAATACGACCCGAACCAGCCACGCATTCCGGGCGGCCAACCTGGCGGAGGCCGGTGGACGGACGGCGACGGGCCGGAAGGCGGCAACTCGCGCGGTCGTGACGAAGGCGCGTCCGCGACTTCGGCGCGCACGACCACTCTGCCCGACGGAACACGTGTACGTTCGGAGTTCGATGCCGCGCGCAGCGATGGGGCGTGGGATGCGCGGCACACGGTCACTTCGCCCGACGGCGTGACGACCGTGTTCGAGACGATCGGCCGCGACCAGGTGGTGCGCGACGGCGCCTCGGGCCAAGTCCTCGCGCGCACGACTTGGACGCCCGACGGCCCGGTCGAACAGCCGGTCGCCGATCAGGTGGCGCGAGGCCGCCTCGCCCGCGGCGTGTTCGATGCGGCCACGCGTCTGTACAATGCGCTCTCGGCGCAACCGCACAGCGGCATCGCCGTGCTCGACATCCGGGCCCGGGAGTATGCGGGGGATGACGCAGAGGGTGTAGCTTGGGTCGGCACGCTCGCCACTGACGAGGTGCGGGCGATTTGTGACCGGGAGGGACGCATCCAGCGAACCGTCGACGACGCCTATCAGCAGGCAGTGCGCGAGGTCGGGCGTGATAACCCGGCAGCCCTCGGCTCGCGCGCGCACATGCTGGTAGCGCAGGAGATCAACCGGAGCGGCCGCCAGAACCTGCGTGCCGAGGTCTCGTGGGTCGATGCTCGCGGAGGCAATACGCGCTATGGTGAGCAAGGCTCGATCCGCGCTGACATTCTGGAGAACATTGGGGACGGGACGGTGTGCATGCCGGATATCAAGACGGGGCGACGGTCGTTGAGCGCTCGCCGTATGGACAGTCTTGCTCTTCTCGCGCGGCGGTACTTCCCGGAAACCCGTCGCATTCTCGTCTATGAGATGCGACCCGCGTCGGAGTGAACCATGCCGGCCGGACCGCAGATCAGGAAACTGCTCAAGCCTCTACTCGCACGCCATCCCGACCTGTTCATGGTGGGCCGCGACATCTTCGTGCGGCCGATCCGCCACATCTCGCGCGCGATCATCCTCGATAGAACATCGGACCCGACCCGGTTTGCGCCAACCTATCATGTGAGTATGACTTGCCACTGGATTATGATCCAGTGGCATCGCCAGCTCAAGCACGCCCCTCCGGGGTCGGTTATCTGGCGCTGGAACCATCCCGACATGCCCGAGAGCCTGTTCACCGCGATCGAGGATCAGGCGCTGCCTGCGCTGCGCGCGGCTTCGACCTTCGCGGACGTGGAGGCCTTCGCAGCCCAAAACCCTTGGGGCTATCCGCTCGACGCCTATCATGAGCCAGCGATGCTCTTCTACGCCGCAAGCGGCGACAAGGTGCGCGCGCAGGCCAAGGCGCACTTGTTGCGCAATGCATGGAAAACCGTGGACCCGAAAGCATCACCGGGCATCCAGCATCAAATCGCGCTGCTGCGAGCCATACGCGACGGCATCGCGGCGGACGACTGGCAAGGAGTCGCCCACGCCTTGCACGAGCTCGAGCGAGCTGTCATGGCCTACTGGAAGCTCGAACCCTATTGGGAACCTTCCCCTTTCCCGCTCGAAGTCGAGGGCTAAGCACGCAGCATAGCGCGCTCAGAACGGCCGCAGCAGGCGTTGGAGATAGTCCATCTCGAGTGTCGGCCGGTTCGGGTCGGACAGGCGTCGGCGCACGTCTTCGAGAATCTCCTGAATGCGCTGGCGATCGGCGCGGTCGGGCACGCGCACGTCGGAGGAGAGCGTGTCATCCGGCGGGAGATTGCGCTGCAGGGGGTCGTTCATGTTCGGGCGGCGCTGCGCCTGACCGGAATTGCCCGTGCCGTCGCCCGGCATGCCGTTCGGGTCGCCTTCCCCGTCACCCATCATCTCGCGCGCCATCTGTTGTGCGCCGCGGCGCAGATTGTCGAGGGCGCGGTTCTGCGGCCCAAGCGCATCGCCGGGATTACCACGGCCGAGCTGCTCTTCCGCCTGGCCCATCTGGTCGCCGGCATCCCCGAGCGAACGGCCCGGATCGCGCCCGCCTTGGCGGAGCTGGTCTATGAAGCGCTGCAGCTGGTCGCGCAACGCCTGCTGGCCCTGGCGCAAGCCCTCCATCGCACCGCCGCCTTGCTGACCCTCTTGCTCGCCTTGCCCCCGCTGGCCTTGCTGCCCGCGTTGACCCGGTTGCCCGCGCTGGTCTTGCTGCTGCCCGCGCTGCTGGCCTTGCCGGCCCTGCTGTTGGCGCTGCTGGCGTTCACGGAAGGTCTGATCCATCAGGCGCTGCTGCTCGCGGATCATGTTGCCGAGCTCGTCGAGCATGTCCTGCTGCTGGCCCTGGCGACCCTGCGGTGTCGGACGGGCATTGCGCAGCGCTTCGAGCATGTTGCGCAGTTGCGACATCAGATTGCGCGCTGCGTCACGATTGCCGGACCGGGCGAGCTCTTCGATTTCACGCATCAGGCGCTCGAAGTCCTGCGGCGTCAGCATGCGCTCATTGCCGGTCAGAGGCGGCATCTGGCGGCCTTGCTGGCGGTCGCGCTCGGCCTGGCGCATCATCTCCTGCATCATCTGCGCGAGCGCTTGGCGCAACTCTTCCATCAGGCGGCGGATTTCTTCCTCAGAAGCGCCGCGTTCGAGCGCCCGTTCCAGCCGCTCCTGCGCATCGCGCAAGGCGCGCTCCGCCATTGACAGGTCGCCGTCTTCGATGAGCAGCGCAACATCCCAAAGATGATCGACGACACTGCGCAGCTGATCGTCGCCGCGCGCGTTGAGGAGCCGGAAATACGCGGTGCGCAGGCCGAGGAACACCTTGGTATCGGGCACGCGCCGCTCCGGATCGAGGGTTAAGAAGTCAAGCGCAGTGGCAACGGCCTGGCGCTGCGTTGCGTCCATGGCAAGGAGGCGGCGCTGTTCGACGACCGCGCGCGCCAGCGGCTGCTCGAAGCGGCGCTGCGGCAGCTCGATGAAGACGGCCGCGGACGTGCCTTCCTGGCTGGCGTCGTCCCGCGCAACGAGGGTAAGCGTCACGCGCGCGCCGGCCCAAGGGTGGCTCGTCAGATCGCGCGTGGTCGTTCCCGTCGCCGAACGGGGCCGGGCTTGGGGCAGGCTCAGTGGAAAATCGGGCGCACCGTAGAGCGGGCGCGCATCGGGCCGCGTCCCGAGTGCCAGTGTCGGTCGCGCCGTGCTCGCAGCCGGACGCGTGGTCTGCTCGATGCGCGCGAAGGCGGTCGCAACGCCATAGTCGTCCTCGACCTTGTAGCGCACGCGCAAGGCGCCGCCGGGCGTTTGCTGCACCTTACCTTCAAGCGTGATCGTCGGCACCCGGTCTGGCTCGATGACGAAGGTCCATTCACGGGTTGCTCGCCCGTTCTGCGTGAGCGTCGCGCCAGCATCGGCGGTGAGCGTGGCGCGGAAGAGGCGCGGCGTACCGAGGGCGGCGACCTCGCTCTCGCTCTCGACGGCGGTGCCGGCAACGGCGAGGTCGATGTCCTCGCCCCGATCGACGCGTATGGTGAGCACGCTGCCTTGCGGCACGCGCAGCGGGCCTTCGTCGCTGCGCCGTTCGGCGGCAAGAAAGATCGGCGGGCGCCCGGTATAGGCCGGCGGCGTTACCCAGGCGTCGATGCGCGGCGGTATCACCACGGCCGGTGGCGCGCCGCGGAACGCCGAGGTCACGCGCTCGATCGCGCCGGGACCAGCGTAGACGAGGCCGACGAGCGCAACGAGAACGAGCGCGACGCGCAATTGATACGGATCGCGCCGCGATACGGCCGGGTGCGGGCGTTCGACACGCACTGCGTCGGCGCGTTGCATTTCACGCGCGACGTGCGCGCGCCACAGCGCCTGCGTCGCCTCGTCCTTCGTCGGCGGCAGCCGGTCAGACAGCGCCCCGACAGGACGGTTTGTAATTCCTTCGGACAGGTCGAGCCGTCGCACCGCAGCCCTGCGGGACGGGTACTCCACGCGCGCGATCGGAATAAGCGCAAGCGCAAGGGCTACGGCGAACCCGATAAGGGTCCAGAATCGTGTCGTCTCACTGAGCGCGGTCCACACGCCGAACCAAGATGCGGCGAGGAAGACCAGCAGCACGCAGGCCGGCAACACGAGGGCGGGCCACAGCGCCTCCCAGAGCAAGACCGCGCGCGACAGAGCGATGCGCCGTTCAAGACGCGCGCGGATCGCTTCGTCTTGCTCATCGCCGCGCGTCGTCCGCGACGGGGCGTTGACGCGCTGTTGCTCGGTCAACCGTTTTCCTCCGTGCTGCAAATCAGACGGATCAACTTGCTAAGGGTAGCACGGAAGGCGGCATCTCCAAGGCCGATCATGGGATTTGGGATGAATTCGGCGCGTTTCTCACCGGTTCGTGAGCCACGGAGCCATACGGTCGAGGCCGATGAGTTCGTCCCATGTCTGGCGAGGTCGCACGATAGCGTAGCGGTCGCGATTAACGAGCACTTCGGGGACCAGCCGGCGCATGTTATAAGTTGACGACATCGTTGCTCCGTAAGCGCCGGCGGAGAGGAAGGCGATGAGGTCGCCTTCAGAGAGCGGTGACAGCAGGCGATTTGAGGCGAACAGGTCGGAAGATTCACAGATCGGGCCGACGACATCGTAAAGAACCGGCACGACACTAGGCTTCGGCGCGACAATCGGCACGATCTCGTGGTGGGATTCGTACATGGCCGGGCGGATCAGATCGTTCATGCCAGCGTCGAGCACGGCGAAGGTACGGTTCGCGCGACGGTTGAACGCGACGACCCGCGCAAGAAGGATTCCGGCATTGGCGACGATGAGCCGGCCCGGTTCGAAGGCGAGGTGCACATCGAGACCGCGCGTCACATGCAGGACCATCGCGGCGTATTCCTGCACGCGTTCGGGCCCCTCCTCATAGGGTTGGTTCGGGCGGTAGTCGACGCCGAGGCCGCCGCCGAGGTCGAGACGCTCGACGCGCTGACCCTGCGCCCGCAGGCGGCGCACGAGTTCGGCCATGCGTTCGAACGCCGCTCGCAAGGGCGCGAGATCGAGGATTTGGCTGCCAATATGCACGGCGAGCCCGAGCGGTTGGACGCCGGGCATCGTCGCGGCACGAGCGTAGAGCGCCTCGATCTCGTCGAAGCTCACGCCGAACTTGTTGTCCTCGCCGCCCGTCGTGATCTTGGCATGCCCGCCGGCGCCGACATCCGGATTGACGCGGAAGACGATCGGCACGCGTTTGCCGCGCGCAGCGGCAACCCGGTCGAGCGTGTCGAGTTCGCCCGGCGTCTCGACATTGATCTGGTGCACGCCGACATCGACCGCGAAGGCAAGCTCCTCGGCGGTTTTACCGACGCCGGAGAGAACGATCCGCTCCGGCGGAATGCCGGCCGCCATCGCCTTGCGCACCTCGCCTTCCGAGACCGTGTCGGCACCGGCGCCGAGTTGCGCGACGGTCGCCAGCACGGAGAGGTTGCCGTTCGCTTTCATCGCGAAGAACACGCCGACCTCGCGCGGCTGGAAGACGGCGCGGAACACCTCGATGTGCCGGTTGAGCGTCGCGGTCGAATAAACATAGGCTGGCGTGCCGATTTCGGCGGCGAGAACGGCAAGGTTGACGTCCTCGGCGTGGAGCGCGCCATCGCGATAGGCGAAGTGATGCATCGTGTTGGTGTCAGCGCAGGAGAAAGTCGAGTGGGAAGGACTGCGCGGCCGGCACGGGACCGGGATTGCTCGGCGCGCGCTGCGGTCGCCCGCGCTCATCGCGCGGCGGATTCATGGCGCGCTGGCCCTCTTCCGTTAGCGGCGTCGCCTGGTCCCAGCTCACCGGCGTTTCGAGCGCCGTACGGCGACCGCACCCGCCAAGGTTCGTCGCGGCGAAGACGAGGACAATGATTGCGAGCGTTCGGGCAGCGGAACAGGACAAGGCGAAGCTCCAAAGCACGGTTGGACGATACACGAAGCGGGGCGCGCGGCGAATGAAAAGGCTGTCAGAGCCGTTTCAGCCAGCGCTTGGCCTGCGCGCGCACGTTCTTCGGCGCCGTTCCCCCTTCGGAGGTGCGGCTTCTGACCGACGCTTGCGGCGAGAGAACGGCGAACACCTCGTCGGTGATGCCGGCGTGCACGGCCTGCATGTCAGCGAGGGGGAGGCGGTGCAGCGTCGTGCCCTTGTCGGTCGCAAGCTTCACGATGCGGCCGGTCACGTGATGCGCCTCGCGGAAGGGCAGGCCGAGACGGCGCACCAGCCAATCGGCGAGGTCGGTTGCGGTTGCATGTCCCGCGCCCGCCGCCTTCTTCATCGCCGCCGTGTCGACTGTCATATCCTCGACCATGCCGGTCATGGCGGCCAATGCGAGGGAGAGGTTCGGGAGGGCGTCGAACAGCGGCTCCTTGTCCTCTTGCATGTCCTTCGCGTAGGTGAGCGGCAAGCCCTTCATCACGGTGAGCAGCGCGATCAGCGCGCCAGTGATGCGCCCCGTCTTGGCGCGCACGAGCTCGGCCGCGTCCGGATTCTTCTTCTGCGGCATGATCGAGGAGCCGGTCGAAAAGGCATCGGACAGGCGCACGAAGGAGAAGAACGGCGTCGTCCAGATGACGAGTTCTTCGGCGAGGCGGGAGAGGTGCGTCGCCGTGATCGCGGCGGCCGCCAGCGCCTCGATGGCGAAATCGCGCGAAGCGACCGCGTCCATCGAATTCGCCATCGGTCGGTCGAATCCGAGCGCCGATGCGGTCGCCTGCCGGTCGATCGGAAACGATGTCCCGGCGAGGGCGGCCGCACCGAGGGGGCTCTCGTTCAGACGCTTGCGGCAATCGGCGAAACGCGCGCGGTCGCGCGCCGCCATCTCGACATAGGCGAGAAGATGGTGGCCAAAGGTCACCGGTTGCGCCGTTTGAAGATGGGTGAAGCCGGGCATCACCGTGTCGGCGTGTTCGAGTGCTCGGGTCGTGAGCCCTTTCTGGTAAGCGGCGAGCTGCGCATCGAGATGGTCGATCGTGTCGCGGACCCAGAGGCGGATATCGGTCGCGATTTGGTCATTGCGCGAGCGGGCGGTGTGCAAGCGCTTCGCCGGCTCGCCGATCAGTTCGGCAAGGCGTGACTCCACATTCATGTGGATGTCTTCGAGTGCACGCGAGAAGTTGAACGTGCCTGCGTCGATCTCGGCCTTGACCTGATCAAGCCCACGGTGGATGGCAGCGACGTCCTGAGCCGACAGGAGGCCGGTTGCGCCCAACATGGCCGCGTGGGCCTTCGAACCCGCGATGTCTTGGTGCGCGAGCTTGCGGTCGAAGCCGATGGAGGCATTGATCTCCTCCATGATGGCGGCCGGGCCGGTGGCGAAAGCGCCACCCCACATCTGGTTGCTCATCGAAACTCCATATGGAGGCGAGACGGAATGGCGGACGGTGCAGCGGCGAAAAGGTCCCTCGGCAAGCTTGTTGTGCTCGCCGGGGTCGCCGGCCTCGCCGCCGGGGTCGGCGTCCTCTACATGACGGGCGCCTTTTCCGGCAACCGGGGCGTCGCGGCCGAGTGCCGGGCGGCGGCGGCCGTCGCCGAGCGTCTCGTACCCCATGCCCGTGGCGAGGTGGCCGCTTTCCTCGTCGAACGGTCGCCGACGCTGGTGCCGAACCTGACCTTCCGCAACATCGAGGGGCGTGAGCTACGCCTCGACACCTTCCGCGGCCGCACGGTGCTTCTCAATCTGTGGGCAACCTGGTGCGCCCCGTGCCGGCACGAAATGCCGGCGCTCGACCGTCTGCAGGCCACGCTCGGCGGCCCGGCATTCGAGGTGGTCGCGGTTTCGATCGACCTCGGGGCAGCGGACAAGCCGCGCGCCTTCTACACCGAGACTGGGATCCAACGCCTCGCCTTCTTCCAGGATCCGTCGGGGCGTGTGTTCCAGGAACTGCGCGCGGTCGGGCGCGCGGTCGGCATGCCTACGACGCTGTTGCTCGATCCAGCGGGCTGCATTCTCGGCCATCTGTCCGGCCCGGCCGAGTGGTCGTCGGATGACGCGCTCCGTCTCGTCCGCACCGTTTTGCCTGGAGCGTGAATTACGCCGCGAGATCGAGCGCGCCGCCGACACCTGCTGGCAGGGCGCTCTTCAATGCCTTGGAAGCCTGCTGCACGAGATCGGCGATCGACGCTTCATGGCCGGCGTTCATCTTCGCTATCCTCGCGGCGAGCGCCATCTGCACCTTGGCAGTGCTGGTAGCGACGGAGAGATGAGCGATCGCGACGGGGTCCATGAACACCGTCTAGCGCGTCCGGCTTAAGGCGCTCTTTCCGCAGTTCATAGGGTACGATCGAAGCGGCTTGCGATGCGGGCTTCATTGGTTGCGCGCGCACGCTGCACGGTCAGGTCCTGCTGACCTTGGATTTGCATGCCAACCGCAGTGAGGAAGCCGTTCACGGCCATGTCGTTCTGGGCGATCGCATCTTCGGCGAAGGCGCGGCGACGCTCGCTCCAGCGTTGCATCTCGCCCCAGAGGCTCGGCGTACCCTTGAAGCGCTTCCACATTGGACCCATGACCGCGATCTCCTTCGCGGCAAGAGAAACGAGAGGAAGCTTGACGATCGGTAAACGCCGTCAGCGCGTTGGCACCGGTTTTTCGCCGCGATAGTCGTAGAATCCCCGCTGCGTCTTGCGGCCGAGCCAGCCCGCCTCGACGTATTTCACGAGGAGCGGGCACGGGCGATACTTCGAATCCGCCAGGCCATCGTGCAGCACCTGCATTACGGCGAGGCAGGTGTCCAGCCCGATAAAATCGGCGAGTTGCAGCGGCCCCATGGGATGATGCGCGCCGAGTCTCATGGCGGTGTCGATCGAATCGACGGAGCCGACGCCCTCGTACAGCGTATAGACTGCCTCGTTGATCATCGGCAGCAGGATGCGATTAACGATGAAGGCTGGGAAGTCCTCTGCGACCGCCATCGTCTTGCCGAGCTTGGCGACGAAGCCTTTGGTGATCTCGAAGGTCTCGTCCTCGGTTGCGATGCCGCGGATGACCTCGACGAGCGGCATCAGCGGCACCGGGTTCATGAAGTGGATGCCGATGAACCGTCCTGGCCGATCCGTCGCGGCGGCAAGGCGCGTGATCGAGATGGACGAGGTGTTGGTCGCAAGCAAGGCGTCTGGTTTCGCGAGCGCTTTGATCTGCGTGAAGATTTTCTTCTTCACCTCTTCATTCTCGACCGCGGATTCAATGATCAGGTCGCAATCGCCAAGCGTCTCGTAGGTTTCTCCCGCAGCG
Source organism: Pseudomonadota bacterium (assembly GCA_041694995.1). Taxonomy (GTDB): domain Bacteria; phylum Pseudomonadota; class Alphaproteobacteria; order Rhizobiales; family UBA4765; genus Raskinella. The sequence continues at coordinate 74,620 of JBGFRS010000024.1, forward strand.
ATGCGCTTCAATCCGGCGGTGCGCTGCGCCTCGTCGATGGTGCCCTTCGCGACCTGGCGCGCCATGTTGCCATTGATGGTTGCAAGCCCGGACTGGATACGCTCGAGCGTAATATCGTTCAGAACGACGTCGAGGCCTGCGAGGGCGCAGACATGAGCAATCCCGTTGCCCATCTGACCAGCGCCGATGATGCCGACCTTCTTGATTTCAAAACCCATCGCTCAGCGATCCTCAGCTGCCTAGTAACCGGCCTTGGTCAATTCCGCTTGGAGTTCGGGAATGATCGTGAAGAGATCACCGACCAGACCGTAATCGGCCACCTGGAAGATCGGCGCCTCTTCGTCCTTGTTGATCGCGACGATAATCTTGGAATCCTTCATCCCGGCGAGATGTTGGATGGCTCCCGAGATGCCCACGGCGACGTAGAGGTCAGGGGCGACCACCTTGCCGGTTTGCCCGACCTGATAGTCGTTCGGCGCGTAGCCCGCGTCGACCGCGGCGCGCGAGGCGCCGACGGCTGCGCCGAGTTTGTCGGCGATCGGCTCGATCACTTCCTTGAACTTTTCCGCAGAGCCGAGCGCGCGGCCACCGGAGATGATGATCTTGGCGGATCCGAGTTCCGGCCGATCCGACTTCGACAGCTCTTCGCCGACGAAGCTCGACTGCCCAGCGCTACCGGCCGCAGGGACGGCTTCGATCGGTGCATCGCCGCCCTCTCCGGCCGCTTTGAAGGACGCCGTTCGAATAGTTATAATTTTTTTTGCGTCGGTTGCTTGCACCGTTTGGATCGCATTGCCCGCATAGATTGGGCGCTCGAAGGTGTCAGGCGAGTGAATCGCCGTGACATCGGAGACCTGCATCACGTCGAGGAGCGCTGCGACGCGCGGCATCACGTTCTTGCCCGTCGTCGACGCGGGCGCAGCGATCGCAGCGTAAGGCCCGGCGAGTGAGACAATGAGGGCCGCGGTCGGTTCGGCGAGCTGATGGTCGAAGGCGACGTCGTCAGCAATCAGCACCTTGGCAACGCCCGCGAGCTTCGCGGCTGCTTCCGCAGCGGGGCGGCAGCCGTGGCCGGCGACCAGAATATGCACATCGCCGCCGAGCTGCGCGGCAGCGGTGAGTGCCTTGTGGGTCGCGTCCTTGAGGACTGAATTGCCGTGCTCGGCAAGAAGAAGAACACTCATGTGAACCATTCCAATTCCATCAGATCACGCCGGCTTCGTTCTTGAGCTTGGCGACGAGTTCGGCGACCGAGCCAACCTTGCCCCCGGCTTTGCGCACCGGCGGCTCAGCGGTCTTCAAGACCTTGAGGCGTGGCGCGGTGTCGACGCCGAAGTCGGCGGGCGTCTTTTCCTCGAGTGGCTTTTTCTTCGCCTTCATGATGTTCGGAAGCGACGCGTAGCGCGGCTCGTTGAGGCGAAGGTCCGTCGTGACAATCGCCGGCAGTGTCAGCTTTACGATCTGCAGCCCGCCATCCACTTCGCGCGTGACGAGCGCCTCGCCGCCAGCGATTTCGACCTTGGAGGCAAAGGTGCCCTGTGGCCAGCCGAGCAACGCCGCAAGCATCTGACCGGTCTGATTGCAGTCGTCGTCGATGGCCTGTTTGCCAAGGATCACCAAGTCCGCTTTCTCTGCCTCGACAATACCCTTCAGGATCTTCGCAACCGCGAGCGGCTCGAGCGTTTGATCCGTCTTAACCAAGATACCGCGGTCAGCGCCCATAGCGAGTGCGGTGCGGATGACTTCGGCAGCCTTGTCGGGGCCAATCGAGACCGCGACGATGTCCCCCGAGGCGACGCCCTTCTCCTTCAAGCGGATCGCTTCCTCAACGGCGATCTCGTCGAAAGGGTTCATCGACATCTTCACGTTGGCGAGTTCCACTCCAGAGCCGTCGCCCTTGACGCGGATTTTCACATTGTAGTCGACCACCCGCTTCACGGGGACGAGGATCTTCATCGAAACCAGGGCTCCCGAATTCATCTCTTTGGTGAGGCGCTGGCCGTGTGTAGCCACGGTCCGGACGGCAGGCCGCGGACCGTAGCGGGCCGAGGGGGCGAAATCAACGCACGCAGCACGGTTCACACGCGCCCGAACAACGGGACGTCGCCCCGCTTGAGGATGACGACGAAGATCACGCCGGCCGCAAGGCCGCCGATATGGGCGAGCCACGCCACGTTCGATGTATCGGACGCGAAGGCGAGCTGCCAGAACTGGAAGGCAATCCAGGCGCCAAGGCACCAGGCGGCCGTCAGGGGAATCGGAATGCGCCAGGCGATCAGCACCCACACGGTGACCTTCGGGTAAAGCATGAGATAGGCGGCAATGATCCCGGAAACCGCGCCGGAGGCCCCGATCAACGGTGCCTGAGAGGCCTGCGGGCCGAGAAGAGCGAAGGCGAGGCCGCCGACGATGCCGCAGAGCAGATAGAAGACGAGGAACCGCCAATGACCCATAGCGTCCTCGACATTGTCGCCGAACACCCACAGGAACAGTATATTGCCAAGAAGGTGCATCCAGTCTGCATGCAGGAACATGTAAGTCGCGGGCGTGACGAGCTCCGGCACGAGTTGCCAGTGGCGCGGGAGGTCAGCGTGGTCGTTGAAGACCGCGGGCACGAGCCCCAGCATAAACGTCGCGGCGTGCGCGGCGTCCGCCGGTAACACCAGGCCAGACGTCACGACAAGGTGCATGGCTGCGGTCATGACGATCAGGCCCCAGGTGACGAACGGAACGCCGACGTGACGTCGAGGATTATGGTCGTGAAGCGGAACGAACATGTGCCGTCGTTAGAGCCCGAAGGTCTGTCGAAACAAGTTCACCACCGCACCGTAGGCCATGATATTCTCCGTGACCGATCGGAGCATCGAGCCACCTTCTACCACATGGGCATGATGGATGCAGATCGCTGGTTGGCCTGCGACTTCGCGCGTAACGGCCCACCCGATGAACCGTTCGCGATTGAACGTGTTGATCTCCTGGGCGGTCGGCAGAGCGCGGCGCATCTCCGATGCCGTCCAGCACACGCCGTAATGAATCGCTTTACAATAGGAGCGGTTGGCCTGCGTGCGACAATCGAGAAGAAAAGCGTTGACGCGTAAACCTGCGGGGTCGCGGAAGGTGACAAGGGGGTTTGCGCCGCTCCGTTCCAGCACGTCGACCTGCGGTACGCCTTCGCGGCGGATCAAGGCCGCAAGCGTGTCCGGGTCGATCTCGCTCACCACCCGATCAGGATCGGGCGGCGGTCCCGGCGCCGGCTCGGGCGCTGCCACGGTCGGCGGCGGCACAGGGACAGGTGTTTGGGCCGATGCGACGCTGAAAGTTGCCAACAGGGCGCAGGCGAGGATGATTTGAAAGCGGCACACGACATACTCGCAGCGGCGCCTCACCGATTCTTACCTTTCACCCATAGCACGTCCCGCGCGCCGCGTTGATTGACGTACCGACTTGCAACGAAAAAGAAGTCGGACAGGCGATTGATATAGCGCAACGCCGGCTCGGTAACCGATTCTGCCGGGTCTGCCGCAAGTTCGACCATCACGCGCTCTGCGCGCCGGCACACGGTGCGGCACTGGTGCAGAAAGGCGGCCGATGGCGTTCCACCCGGGAGCACGAACGAGCGCAACGGCTGCAAATGCACGTTCATCGTGTCGATCTCGCGCTCCAGCCGATCGACCTGGGTTTGAACGATACGCAAAGGTTCCCAGCCGAGATCCTTATCCGTGCGGGGCGTGCATAGGTCCGCGCCGAGGTCGAAAAGATCATGCTGAATTCGTTCCAGCATTTCATCGACGTCCGGAGCCTCGCTTGCCGTGTGCAGGCGCGCGAGACCGACGGTTGCGTTCGTCTCGTCGACCGTGCCGTAGGCTGTGACACGCAAATCGTACTTCTTGACACGATCGCCGGTCGAAAGGCCGGTCGTCCCATCGTCGCCGGTGCGTGTGTAGATGCGGTTCAAGACGACCATGGCGGCCTCCTTGCCCGCATGACATAGCGCTCTAGCGGCCGGACAACCAGAGGAAGCCTAGAAGTATTGCGAGCACAAGCGCCTGAAGCATCACGCGCATCCGCATCAGGGATTGCGATCGGTTGGGGGAACCGGCCTTCGCCATGTTCCAAAGGCCCATCACGAGAACCACGAGCACGGCGGCGGCCGCGACGAAGCTCAGATAGTAAAAGAAGGTCGACATTCACGATCCGATTGCAGGATATTGCCACGTCTATAATGCATGAGACGGCCCACCAGTCACCGCGCGTTCTTCGTCAGGACGGCCATGACGCGGGTGCGGATTTCTGCGAGCGTGAATGGTTTGGTTACAACGTCTGCGACGAGCGCTTCGAGGTTCGCCGCGCGCTCGCGCTGATCAGCATAGCCGGTCATCAGAACGATCTTCAGAGCTGGATGGTCGCGCCCCGCCGCGAGCGCGAGCGCGATGCCGTCCATTACGGGCATTTTGATATCTGTCAGCAGAAGGTCGAACCGCCCGCGTTCTCGCGTCAAAATGCCGAGAGCGATTGCACCATCCTCCGCCGTCACGACGTCGTGACCGTCCGTAACCAAGGCGCGGGCAACGAAGGCGCGGACGGACTCGTCATCCTCAGCCAGCAGGATCCGTGCCATGCTGTGGCTACGTTCCCTTCTTCGTCTCGACGTAACCAATGAACGGCAATTCGCGGAAGGAATGGGCCATGTCCATGCCATAGCCCACAACGAAGACGTCGGGGCAGACGAAACCAACGAAGTCAGCGTCAATCTTGACGGCCCGTTTTCCCGGCTTCTCCAACAGACAAATGCTCAAGACGCGCGCCGCACCACGAGCCATCAGCAGGTCGCGCGCAAAGGCGAGCGTGCGACCCGACTCCAAGATGTCATCGATCAGAAGGACATCGCGGCCCTTCACTTCGGACTCGACGTCGCGGACCACCTCGACGCGCCCGGAGGAGACGGTCGCGCGCTTGTAGCTCGACACCGTGATGAATTCGACTTCGGGCTCGAGGCCGGCAGCATGCAATGCGCGCAAGAGATCAGCGGCAAAAATGAAACTGCCCTTCAGGACAGCGACAACCAGCGGGTCAACGAGCTTAGCGGCCACGATTTCCCGGGCGAGTTGTTCAATGCGGACTGATATGTCTTCAGCCGAGTAAAGGGCGCGGATACGCTTCTTGACATCGGCGGCAATCTTCATCGAACGGCACCTGTCTGCAGGTCGCGCTGGCTGAGGAAGCGAACCTCAATTTCGTTGCCTCCCTGAACCGACGCCGTCAAGCGACTTCGAAACGGCAGCGACTCCCCTGGCGCGATCGTGGGGCGCGAGGGGGTCACCGCCCAGCTCAGCAATTCCCTACCGCTTGCACCCTTGACAGCAAGCCGCAGGCGCGGCACGGCCAACGAACTGTTCGTCAGGTTCTCGATGCGGCCTTCGACAAAGACGACTGGTTGGCCGTTCTCGAACTCGACTCGTGCGGCGAGATCGCGAAAATCCATGCCGCGGAGGTTGACCGGAACGCCGATCGCAGCAAAGAGCCGCGCCGTGTTCGGTACGAGTTGAACGACGTGTTCGCGATACATGACCGCGAGAATGAGCGCCACGATGGTTGCCAGAACGGCGAACCATCCCGTGTCCGCAGCGCTCGGCAAATTGAGTTTGGAGTGCTGCGGGTTACGTGCCGGCTTCTGTTGTCGTCGGCGTCGCGCCGCGGCTTCGATGCTCACTCCGCTTCGCGACACGCTCGCTTGCGGTGCGACGGGCTCGGGCGGGGGTGCCGCCGTCTCTGGAGGCGTGGGTTGAGGCGGAGGCGGCAGAACTTCGATCGGCAGGGCCGGGGTCTCTGCTTCCGGCGCCGCAGCGAACCATTTCGTGCCACAAGCCGCGCAGCGCACGGTCCGTCCCGCAGGTCCGATCGACTCCGGCGGAACGTCATAGCTTGCAGCGCAGCTTGGACAGACGATGAGCATAACGTCGAATCGCGTTGACAGCGCCTCCCGAAGCGGGACGGTAGGCCGCCAAGCGTTAACGGTTCGGAAACCAAGCGTCGGCTTCGACGGGCCGCCGCGAGCAGACGGGTGGGGTCGGGTTTGATCCGGTTCGAAAACGTCGGATTGCGTTACGGGCTTGGCCCCGAGGTGTTACGCAATGTGAGCTTTGCGGTCGAACCGCACTCCTTCCAGTTCCTCACCGGCCCGTCCGGGGCTGGCAAGACAACGTTGATGCGCCTCATGTTTCTGGCGCTGAGGCCGACTCGCGGGCTCATCACATTCCACGGACGCGATACGAGTTCGATGAAAGCGACAGAAGTCGCAGCAACGCGCCGCAAGATCGGCATCGTGTTCCAGGATTTCAGGCTTCTCGATCACCTGACGACCTACGAGAACGTGGCTCTTCCCTATCGCGTCCAGGGCCGACAAGAGGTGAGCTATCGAGCGGACGTGATCGATCTCCTCGAATGGGTTGGGCTTGGCGCTCGCCTGCACGCTTTGCCGCCAATTCTGTCGGGTGGCGAAAAGCAGCGCGCGGCGATTGCCCGGGCTGTGATTACCAAGCCGGAATTCCTACTCGCGGACGAACCTACGGGCAATGTTGACCCCGATCTCGCCCGACGGCTCTTGCGCTTGTTCGTCGAGCTCAACCGCCTCGGAACGGCTGTTCTGATCGCTACCCACGACCACCATCTGCTCGATCAGGTCGCGCATGATCGTCATTTCATTTTGACGGATGGTCATGTGGTGGAGGATCGCGGATGACCGCATCGACGACGCCAAGGCGCGCGCATTCACCCCCCACGGAGTCGTCGCAGGGGCGTTTGCGACCGCTTGCGCCGATCGTTCCGCCAGACTCGATCGCGGGGCGGGCCCTCGTCGCAGTCATCGCCATCATGTGCTTTCTCGCATGTCTAGCGGTTGGAGCGGTCACGCTCGTGACCGACGCTGCACGGGACTGGCAGAGCGAGGTGATGCGAGAGATCACGATTCAGATCAGGCCGCTCGAAGGCATCGACATTGAGCGCGCGCTTACGCGCGCTTCTGATCTCGCGCGCCGGACGGCAGGCGTGCGCAATGTGCGCGTGCTGTCGCGCGCGGAGAACGAGCGCTTGCTGAGGCCGTGGCTCGGCGACAGTTTTGGCCTCGACCAATTGCCGGTGCCGCGCCTCATCGTCATTGATCTCGACCGGGGCCGCGTGATCGATCTGGCGATGCTGCGCCAGGCGCTCGAACGCGAGGTGCGCGGTGCGACGCTCGACGATCATCGGCAGTGGCACGAGCGGCTCGCCGCCATGACACGAGCTGTCATCGTGGTAGGGGTCGGAATTCTTGTTCTCGTCCTGGCGGCGACAGCGCTCTCGGTTGTCTTCGCAACCCGTGGTGCCATGGCGACGAACCGTGACATCGTCGATGTGCTTCATCTCGTCGGAGCGGAAGACCGCTTCATCGCAGCGACGTTTCAAGGTCGGTTCATGCGGCTTGGATTGGAAGGCGGCGCTATCGGAGGCGTTGCGGCTGTCGTGGCCTTCCACCTTGCCGGCATCCTGGCGCGCGGCATCTCGGGCCCCGTGGGCGAAGCGCAGATCGATGCGCTCTTTGGCTCCCTCACCATCGGTCAAACCGGGTATTTCGGAATTCTGTTGACGGTGATCGTCGTGGCAGCGGTGACGGCCGTGACGTCGCGGTGGACGGTGCGCAACTATCTTTCCGCGACCCGATGAAGCGGATGGTGCGGACACATAGTCCTGCGGATGCCCAAAGGGAGTAAGAATCGCTAGAATAATGTAGATTGATCACGAGCTGTGATCTGTGGAGCCGATGCGATCGATGCTGGCGACGGGTGTGAAGCTGTTGGCCGGGGCGTGCCTTGCCGCGGTTTCCCTGCTCGTCGGTGGCTTCATCTGGTTTGCCTCGGAGATCGCTAATGCCGAGCCGGACCGCGTGCCGGACGCGGATGGCGTCGTGGCGCTCACGGGTGGCGTCCATCGCTTGGGCGATGCGGCGCGACTTCTTGCAGAAGGGCGCGCCAAACGCCTGCTGGTGACCGGCGTGCATTCGGCCACGCCGCGCGCGGATGTGGTCCGCCAGCTCGACATCCCGGCGCGCTGGACGTCGTGCTGTGTCGACCTCGACTACGAAGCTCTGAATACGATCGGCAACGCGGAAGAGACGCGCAAATGGGCGCGCAAGCACGGCTTCCGGTCACTCATCGTTGTAACGTCCGCCTATCACATGCCGCGTTCCCTCGCCGAGTTGCGCCATCGTATGCCCGACGTCACCCTCGTTCCCTATCCGGTTGCCAATCGACGTGGTGCCTTCGAGAATTGGTGGGAGAGCCCGGCGACGATGCAGACGCTCGCACTCGAATATGCGAAATACTTGGTGGGCGTTGCGCGCCGCACTCTTGCGCCGGAGCCGTCCGTCGTGCTCTCCCGCACGACGGATCGACCCGTTTCCTTGGTAGCCCCAACCGTCCGATGACTTCCGTGAAGGCGTTCGTGTTCAACACCCTCTTCTACGGGTTGTTGATCGCCTACATGCTGCTGTTTCCAATTCTTTTCCTGCTGCCGTGGACCGTCACGTTCGCAGTCGCCCGGCATCTTGTGCGCACCCAACTCGCTCTACAGCGTTTATTCGGGATCAGACTCGATCTGCGCGGCGCAGAAAACCTACCACGTGAAGGGGGCATCATCGCCGCGAAGCACCAGTCGATGTGGGAGACCTTCGCACTTGTTGCCTTCGTGCGTTTCCCAGCCTTCGTCTACAAGAAGGAACTCGGACACATCCTTCTGTTCGGGTCCTACCTGCGAAAGCTGCGCCAGATCCCCGTCGACCGCAGCGCCGGATCCCAAGCTGTCAAGACCATGGGAGATGCAGCGCGGGCCGCGGTCGATGAGGGTCGGCAAGTGCTGATCTTCCCGGAAGGAACGCGCAAGCGCCCAGGCTCTGCGCCAGCCTACAAGTTCGGTATCGCGAAACTTTACGAGGCGACGGGTCGGCCGGTGACCCCGATCGCACTCAATTCTGGCCTGTTCTGGTCCAATTTTTTCTGGAACGGCCATCCGGGGACGATCATCGTCCAGGTCCTACCGCCCATCGCGCCGGGCCTCGATCGCGATACCTTCTTCGCGGAGGTGCAGGCGGTCATCGAGCGCGCCTCCGATCGTCTTTTGCTCGAAACAGCCCACGGCCCGAACCCGCCGCCGCTATCGCCCGAAGCCGCAGCGCGCGTGAAGGCTCTGGAAGCGGCCGTTCAAACGCCCGCCGGTTGAACGGCGCGCAGGCGGTGTGCAAGCCAATCGAGGACAGGGTCGCGGATACCCATCTGGTCGAGATGCTCCTGCGTGGCGACGACGTAGTCGCGGTTGGTGCCGGATTTGCCCAGCCCCTGCTGGACGAGCGCAAGCAGCTCTTCGGGAGCGCGCTTGCCGGCATATTGCGGGTGCGAGCGATCGACGACGTAGCAGACGGCGTCAACCGCCCGCTGCGAGCCGTCGAGCAGTGTCACGCGGTGCACGACTTCACGGTAGACGTTGGTCACGAGTTCGCGCTCGCGCAGATAGGCGAGCGTGGCCTCTGCAGCGTGCGCGGGGGCACGGAACGCGACGCCGCGACAGGCACCTCCCCGGTCGAGCCCGAGCACGAGCCCTGGCCGTTCGGGTGTTCCTCGGTGGACATGGCTGAAGACGCACAGCGCACGATGGAAACCCGATAGGCGCGCTGGAATGCATTGCTCATGCGCGAATCCGGGCCGCCACATCAGAGACCCGTAGCCAAATACCCAGAACTCGCGCATAGCTTCGCGACCTTCAGTTGTGCGTCGCAGATCGCCGAGATCGCGCCGCACGTCAACGCCGCGCGAGAACGAGACCGGATCGCATGCCAAGGTCCCGCAACCGTTTGGCCATCGCCACACCGCTGGCAATCTTCGTCTTGGGTTTTGCCATCTGGGGCGGCGTTTGGCTTTACATCAAGAGCGAGGTTGAAACCCGCGTTACGGGCTGGCTCGCTGCGGAGGCGGCGGCCGGTCGGCCGCATCAGTGCCCGCAGCGCGATGTTGGCGGCTTCCCGTTTCGCATCGAGGTGCGCTGCGCTAATCCCATCGCGATCATTGCGACACCAGCGGGTCCGGCCGAGGTTCGGCTCGGGGGGGCCACCTTCGTCGCGCAGGTGTATCGACCGGAGCATGTGATCGCCGACCTCCGGTCGCCCTTCATACTTGCGCAAGGTGGTACCGACCTTGGGACGGTTGAGTTCCAGCGGGCGCAAGCAAGCCTGCATTCGACAAACGGTGTAATTGAACGATTTAGCCTCGTGCTCGATAGACCCATATTCACTCGCGTGCAGGGTGGTCGCGCTGATGCCGGAGCCGATCAGATCGAACTGCATGCACGCCATACCCCCACCGTGGCAGCCCAAGTGCGTGACTTCGATATGGCCGTGAGCGCGCGTCGGCTCGGTCCGGCAGGGGCTCGGCCGGACCAAGCCGCCGATCTCAACTTCTCGGGCACGGCGCGGCGATGGCCAGATCCGGCGGCGACCGGGTCGGATGGTCTCGTCGCGCAATGGGCCCGCTCCGGAGGAATTTTCGAGGTCCAGGGGCTAAGGCTGACGCGCGGCAACGGCGTGCTCGCTGCCAATGGCACCTTGGCATTCACGGCGTCGGGTCGCGCGCAAGGCGAATTCCGCGCGACGGTCACGGACGCAAACATGCTCTTCGGCGGCCTCGCCATCCCGGGCGTCGGAGACGCGGCGCTCATACTCCTGCCTGCGCTCGCGCTCGTTGGGCGGCCGACCGAGGTCGATGGACGGCGCGGCACGGAAGTGCAGCTCCGCATCGACGAGGGCATGTTGTCGATCGGTGCGGTTCAGGTCTTGGCTTTCCCGCCGGTGTTCTGATCACCTGCGGCGCCTTGTCGTCGTCCGAAGTCTGCGACGGCCGTGTCCTGACCCGCTTGCAGGATGCCGCGACGGATCGCTCGCGTGCGCGAGAAGTGGCGATGCAAGAACTCAGCGTCACCGAACCGGATCGCGCGGGTAAGCAGCGCTAGATCCTCCGAGAAGCGGCCGAGCATCTCGAGCACCGCCTCCTTATTGTGCAGGAACACATCGCGCCACATCGTTGGGTCCGATGCGGCGATGCGCGTGAAATCACGAAAGCCACCGGCGGAGAACTTGATGACCTCCGACTGCGTCACCGTCTCGAGATCATCCGCGGTCCCTACGATGTTGTAGGCGATGAGATGCGGGATGTGGCTTGTGATCGCGAGCACCATGTCGTGATGCTCCGGCGTCATCTCCTCCACGTTCGAGCCGCAGGCGCGCCAGAAGTCTGCGATGCGGTCGACCGCGGCACGGTCGGTGTCGAGCGGTGGTGTAACGATCGCCCAGCGACCGTCGAAGAGTTCGGCAAAGCCGGCGTCGGGTCCAGAGTGCTCGGTACCCGCAACCGGGTGTGCGGGGACGAGATGGATCTGAGGCGGCAGATGCGGTGCCATTTGCGCGACGACCGAAGATTTGGTGGAGCCAACGTCGGAGACGATGGCGCCCGGTTTCAGGTGCGGTGCGATGTCGCTCGCAACTCCTCCCGAGACACCGACCGGCACGCAGAGGATGACGAGGTTGGCCTCGCGGACCGCGACGGTTACGTCGTCAACGACCTCGCCAAGCCCGAGCGCGCGTGCCCTATCGCGGACCATAGGCGCGGCGTCGTAGAGCACAATGCGACGCGCGAGCCCATCGCGCATGACACGGCGCGCAAGCGAAGAACCGATCAAACCGATGCCGATCAGGGCAAGTGTCTCGAAAGGTTCGAAGGGGCGTTCTTGCATCACGCGCGCATGAACTCCGCGAGCGCAGCGACGACGAGGCGGTTCTGGTCTTCCGAGCCGACGGTCAGCCGCAACGCGCCTGGCAGGCCGTAGCCATCGATCCGACGCAAGATCAAGCCGCGGGTGGTCAGGAACGCGTCAGCATCCCGCGCCGTTTTTCCAACCGCCGTCGGGAAATGCACCAGGAGGAAGTTCCCCACAGAGGGGGTCACCATCAGGCCGATCTTGCTCAACTCGGTGGTGAGCCAGGGCAGCCAGCGTTCATTGTGGGCCAGCGCCGCGGCCTCGTGGGCTTGGTCCTCGATCGCCGCCGCGCCGGCCGCGATCGCCGCCGCGTTCATATTGAAGGCGCCGCGGATACGGTTCATGGCATCGATCACGGGCGCGGGTCCGTAGGCCCAGCCGATGCGCAGCGCCGCGAGCCCGTGAATCTTCGAGAAGGTGCGTGCCATGAGCACGTTGTCCGATGAGGAGACGAGCGCGACACCGGCCTCGTAATCGTTCCGCCGCACGTACTCGGCATAGGCTGCATCCAGAACGAGGAGGCAGGTTTTCGGCAAACCGGCATGCAGACGTTTGACGGCGTCGAAGGGGATGTACGTCCCGGTCGGATTGTTCGGATTGGCAAGGAAGACCGCCTTCGTCTTCGGTGTCACCCGGGCAAGCATCGCATCGACGTCGGTCGTGTAGGCATTTTCGGGCGCAATGACCGGTGTCGCGCCGGCGCCTAGAATGACGATCCGATAGACGAGGAACCCGTGCTCTGAATAGATCGCCTCATCGCCCGGGCCAAGAAAGGTGTTGGCGACGAGCGACAGGATTTCATCCGAACCCGCACCGCAAATGATGCGGGCCGGGTCGAGACCGTAGCGTCGCGCAATCGCTTCGCGCAGCAGCATTGCCGATCCATCCGGATAGAGGGCGAGCTTGTCCAGGATTGCGGCGACGGCGGCCTTTGCCTGCGGTGAAGCACCCAGCGGGCTTTCGTTCGAGGAGAGCTTGTGCACCGTGACGCCTCCCGGTGCCGTCGACTTGCCCGGCACGTAGGCGTCGATGTCGAGGATGCCCGGGCGCGGCTCGGGGCGAAGAGTGCTGTTGGTCATGCGGTTACTCGGTCTTGAGCGGTACGGCGTAGGCACCTACGACGCGGGCGCCATAGGCAAAAGCAGTATCAGGCGGCTGGAAACCGTCGAGTGCGGCGAGAACGTAGTGTTCCCCGTCGACGATACGTGCGGCGAGTGTCTTGGCGGCAAGCCGGCCGGAGAGGGTATCGGGCGCGAGCGAGGCCGGTCCCCTCAGTGCGAGCAAGGTGCGGTCGTCACCCGAGGGCTCTGGCCGGATGCGAGCCACGACCCAGGCGGGCGGCAGTGACACAGCACCCAGTAGGAACGGAATGCGCGCCACGATCATGGCCCCGTCTGCTCCGCCGAGACGGTCCCACCAAGCACCGGCGCCGTCCTCGGCGAAGGGGATCAGAATGATGTCGGATGGGCGGCTTTCCAGCTGCGCAATCGCCGTCTGCGCATCCGGGTGCACGACGAGTGGCGTTGCCGATCCGAACTGGAACCGCGCGAGGTCGCGTGCATCAGGAGACGCGGCGGCAAGGTGAACAGTGAATGGTGCTTGGAGGCGGATGAAGGCTGTGACGATCTCGCGCCAGATATGCTCGGCTGAAGCAAGCGGAAAGGGGCCGCGATGGCGTGCAACGAGCCGGCGCATCATGTCCGCTTCCCGCGCCGGCCGGTATGCCGAACGGCCGGGCGCGACCCGCTTTGCCGCCTCGATCCGCGCGACGACGCCCGCACGCTTCATCAAGAGAGCATGCATTTCTGCGTCGATCGCGTCGATTTCCGCGCGCGCCGCGGCGAGGTCCGGTGAGATGGCAGTGTCCGGCATGGGAGAGGGCTCATAGCGGCGCCCCTAGGCGAAAGCAAAGAAAACATTGACGTCGACCAGGGCTGAACCTAATCGCTGCCGCTCCGGAGCCGTTCGTTCCGGCGAACGCCACGCATATATGCACGACGAGACGACCGAGCACGCCGAGACCGTCACGGACAGGGCTCTCCCCTATGCCGAGGGGCAAGCGCGCCTCGAAGCGGACGCCCCGCGGTCGCAGGTCGTGCGCTTTACCGCCGCAGACCCATTGCCGCTCGACGCCGGTTCGCTGCTCGCACCGCTCCAAGTCGCCTATCAAACCTATGGCGAACTCAACGCCGAGAAGTCAAACGTTGTTCTCGTGTGCCATGCTTTGACCGGAGATCAGCACGTCGCAAATCGCCATCCCGTGACGGGGAAGCCGGGTTGGTGGGAGATCATGATTGGGTCTGGCAAGCCGATCGATACGGACCGCTATTTCGTGATCTGTACCAATGTGCTTGGCGCTTGCATGGGAACGACGGGACCGGCCAGCACGAACCCCGCGACCGGGCGACCCTATGGCCTCGATCTGCCGGTCATCACCATCCGCGACATGGTTCGGGCGCAGGCGAAACTCCTCGACCACCTGGGCATTCCGAGTCTCTTCGCCGTCATCGGTGGGTCGATGGGCGGGATGCAGGTGTTGCAATGGGCGGCGAGCTATCCCGGACGCGTCTTCGCCGCGATTCCGATCGCAACGAGCGCTCGCCACACTGCGCAGAACATCGCGTTTCACGAGGTAGGTCGCCAGGCCGTGATGGCCGATCCGGAGTGGCACCAGGGTCGCTATCTCGTGAAGGGCACGAGCCCGCGCAAGGGCCTTGCGGTTGCCCGCATGGCCGCACACATCACCTATCTGTCGGAGCCTGCACTGCACCGCAAGTTCGGGCGCAATCTCCAGGATCGTGAGGCGGTGGCCTTTGGCTTCGATGCTGACTTCCAGGTCGAGAGTTATCTCCGCCACCAGGGCGTCTCGTTCGTCGAGCGCTTCGACGCGAATTCCTACCTCTATCTCACGCGGGCCATGGACTATTTCGACTTGGCACTCGATCATGGAGGCAACCTCGCCAACGCTTTCAAGGGCACGGCGACTCGCTTTTGCGTCGTTTCCTTTACTTCGGATTGGCTCTTCCCGACGTCCGATTCGCGCCAGATCGTGCACGCTCTGAACGCTGCCAATGCGAAGGTCTCCTTCGTCGAGGTCGAAAGCGACAAGGGCCACGACGCGTTTCTGCTCTGGGAGCCGGAGTTTTTCGCGACCGTGCGTGGGTTCCTTGAAGCCGCTGCGCGCGCGCGGGGGCTTGGATGAGGTCAAGCGTGGCCAATCTCGTTCCCAGCCTTCCCGAAAGCCGCGTCGACCTCGTGCTCATCGCCGAGATGGTCGAGGAGGGCAGTCGTGTTCTCGATGTTGGCTGTGGTGACGGTGCGTTGCTCCGCCTTCTGCGTGAGAAGCGGCGTGGGGACGGACGCGGCATCGACGTGAGTCGCGAGAACGTCAACGCTTGTGTGGCACAGGGGCTGTCGGTCATTCAGGGGGATGCCGATTCCGATCTCGACACCTATCCCGACGATGCCTTTGACGTGGTGATTTTGTCGCAGACCATACAAGCGACACGCCGACCCAAGGCGGTACTTCAGCAACTCTTGCGGATCGGGCGTCGGGCGATCGTTTCGTTCCCGAACTTCGCCCATTGGCGCATCCGCTGGCAGATCCTCGCCTGGGGACGCATGCCTGTGACGCGCACAATCGGCGACACGTGGTACGATACGCCGAACATACACCTATGCACGATCCGCGACTTCATCGTGCTGGTCGAGGATGTCGGCGCGCGCGTCGAGCGCGCCGTTCCGCTCGATCGCTACGGCCGCCCTGTCGTCGAGCGACTACCGACTGCCGTCGCGAATCTTATCGCGCCGCAAGCCCTATTCGTTCTGGCCAAGAGCTGACCGCCAGTCCCGCCGCGGCTCAGCGACCGGGGCGGGGACCAAAATAGGCTTCAATTGCGCTGCCAGTTTCGATGCGCGCCGTGCGGGTATCGCGGAATAGACCTGCTTTGTCGCCTCCACGACATGCACCCCGGCGAAGGGGGATGCGACCATTCGGCCGAGTCGCTCGAACATCATCGCGGATCGGACGAGGGTCGTGCGATTAGAAGGCATCATGTATAGCGCCTCTGCCCAATCGATCGGCGTGAACATCGCTTCGCGCAAGAGATCGGTGAGCTGCGTTTTCGAGTAAGGTCGACCGTGCCCGAAGGGCGTCCACTCCGCGCCGGACCAGAAGCCGCGCCGCGAGGGCACGATCATGAGGAGACGCCCGCCCGAATCGAGCACGCGCCACACCTCGTTCAGGATGTTGCCCGGATACCGCGCGATCTCGAGCATGTGCACGAGAAGCACTCGATCAACCGACGATGACGGCAGCGGTAGCGCCTCGTCTTCCACGAGGGCCGTTGAGTTCGGTTCGCCAGGCACTGGCCAATGCATGACGCCCTGCTCGGCCGGCATGAAGGCGAGCGTTCGCATGGCGTCGGTGCGGAATTGCGAGAGATAGGGTACGGCGTAGCCGAGACCGACGATGGTCGCGCCGACCACGGTGTTCCACCGGGCGCGAACGCGCTCGTTCAAAATTCGACTTGCGGCAACCCCGAGGGGCGAACTGTAGAAGTTGCGGAGGTCGACGACGTCGATGAGCGACATGTGCGGATCATACAGAACTTGCCGAACGCGTCACTCGGCGGCAACGGGACGCGGTGTCTCCGATTCCCGCGTTGTGTTCCTCGCGGAGGCTGTCGCCGTTGCCACAGAAGCCGACGGTGTGGACGCGGCCTGGTGGGGGTGCGGACCGTTCGGCTCGCGGCGTCCCTCCATCATCGTTTCAATGATGTCGCCGATGGTCGAGCGCGGTTTGGTCAAGTGCCCAACCAAGAGGAAGAGGGCAGGAACAACGAACAGTGTCATCAGGGTCGAAAGCGAAGCGCCGCCGATGATGACGGTTCCGATAGTCGCACGCGCTTCCGAGCCCGCGCCATAGGACAAGGCGAGTGGCACGGCACCGGCCACTGTTGCGATCGAGGTCATGAGAATCGGACGCAGACGCAGGACGGACGCCTCCACCAACGCGTCATACATAGCGTAGCCACGCTCGCGGAGCTGGTTGGTGAACTCGATGATGAGGATACCGTTCTTGGTCATGATGCCGATCAACAGGATCATGCCGATCTGGCTGTACACGTTGAGCGACATGCCGAGATAGACGAGAGCCGCAAGCCCGCCGGTCAATGCAAGGGGGACCGCGAGCATGATCACGGCCGGCGAGATCCAACTCTCGAACTGTGCCGCGAGGACGAGGAAGACGACCAAGAGCGCGATACCGAAGGTCCAATAGAGCGAGTTCGATGCGCGCTTGAACTCCTTCGATTGGCCGGCATAACCGATGCGCGCTTCCGGCGGCAGAACCTCGGCTGCGATCTGTTCGAGCGTTCCAAGTGCCTGGCCGAGCGCCACGCCGGGGGCAAGCGAGGCTTGGATGGTGATCGAGCGCAGGCGATCGACCCGGGTCAACGTTTGCGGACCCGCGACCTCGGTCAACGTCACGAGGTTCGAGAGCGGAACGAGGTCGCCGGACGCGGTGCGCACGAAGACGTTGCGCAAGTCAGATGGTGAAGCGCGATCCTGCGCGCGCGCTTGAATGATCACCGGATATTCAACGCCGCGGTCAACGAAGGTCGAGATCTCTCGCTCGCCGAACATCAGTTCGAGCGTTCGCCCGATGAGTTCCACGGAGACCCCGAGATCGGCGGCGCGGGCGCGGTCGATGCGGACGCGCAGATCGGGTTGGTTTTCTCGGAAGTCGGAATCGAGATTGAGGAACTGTCCGGTCGCCTGGGCGCGCTGTATAATGGCATCGCGCCAGGTCTTCAACGTCTCGTAGTCCGGCCCGCCGAGGACGAATTGCACCGGCTGCTGGAATCCGCGCTGGCCGAGCGAGGGTGGATTGATCGGGAAGACACGTGCGCCCGGAATCTGACCGACGCGCTGCAGAAGCTCGCGCTGCAATTGCTGCTGGCTTATCGGGCGTTGCCCCCAAGGCTGCAGGCGCACGATGACGAGACCAGCATTGACCGGAGCGGGGCGCTGGAAGCCTGGCGCAACGATCGACAGATAGCTCGCGATCACGCCACGTTGTTCGTAGGGCACGAGCAGCCGCTCCACTTCGCGCACGCGCTCGCGTGTGTAATCGAGCGACGACCCCTCCGGCGCCGTGATCGGGATAATGATGACGCCGCGGTCCTCGATCGGCGCAAATTCCTTGGGCACCATGTTGAAGAGCTGAATGGCCGTAACCGACACGGCCCCTGCGACAGCGAGCACGATGATAGGTGCCGCGAGCGCACGCGTCAGGAGCCAACGATAGGCCTCTTGCATGCCGACGAAGAACGGCTCAGTCCAGACATGGATGCGGCCGTGGTGCGCCGACAATAGCTTCGAGCAGAGCATCGGCGTCAGAGTGCGTGCGACGACGCCGGAGAAGAAGATCGCGGCCGCCAGCGTGATTCCGAACTCGCGGAAGAGACGGCCAGTTTGGCCATCCATGAATGCCATTGGAATGAACACGGAGATCAACGTGATCGTCGTTGCGATCACGGCAAAGGCGATCTCGCGCGCACCGATGAAGGAGGCGAGTAACGGCGGTTCGCCCTCCTCGATCCGGCGGTGGATGTTCTCGACCTCGACGATGGCGTCGTCGACGACGATGCCGATCGCGAGCACGATGGCGAGCAGCGTCAACACGTTGATGGAGAAGCCGAGTGCGATCAGCACCGCGAAGGTCGGGATGATTGACACCGGGATTGCGATCGAAGCGACGATGGTCGAGCGCCAGGATCGCAGAAAGAGCAAGATGACCAGAACGACGAGCGCGATGCCTTCCGCGAGCACGGTCAGAACGCCGTTGATCGAAGCCTGAATGAAGCGGCTCTCGTCGTAGAGAACCTGCACGTGCACGTCGTCTGGGAACATCGACGGGGCAACACGCGGGCCGGTGTTCTCTTCCTCCCAAGGATCGAACGCGGAGGCGCGGACGACTTCGACCCAGGGGAAGCCGCGCCGCGGTTTCAGCTCGATGCCGGCATGTTCGAGAAGGATGTTCGCGGCGGTGATGAAGAAGCCCGGCCCGGCATTTGGGGCGATGCCACGCATACGATCGACCTCGGCGCGGACCCCTTCGGCGACGGCAAGCGTGTTGGCCGTCGACTGGCGGACGATACCAAGGCCGATCGACGTCCGGCCATTGTTGTAGAACTCGAAGCGTTCGTCCTCGGCACCGACCTCGACACGGGCGACTTCGCCGAGGCGAACTGGGTAGCCGTTGCGAACGGCAACGACGATGGCCTGGAACTCCGCCTGGCTCGAAAGTTTCGAATCCGTCTTCACCACCATTTCGCGCTGGGTCGAGGTCAGGCGACCGCCAGGAATGTCGACATTCTGTCGCCGGATAGCAGTATCGACGTCCTGCACCGTCAAGCCGCGTGCGGCGAGCGCCTGGCGATCGATCTGGATGCGCATCGCATAGCGACGCTCGCCACCGATGTTGACGTTTGCAACACCGGGTACGGTTGCGAGGCGATCGACAACGTTGCGACGCAAGAAGTCGGACAGCTCGAGTGCGTCTTTCGTATCCGACCAAACGCCGATCCACATGATTGCCTGGGCGTTCGAATCGACACGACCAACGACGGGCGGGTCGATACCGTCCGGAAGGCGCGCGAGAACGCGGCCGACGCGATCCCGCACGTCGGCTGCGGCCGCGTCAGGATCGCGGTTCACGCTGAACTCGATCGTGACCGTCGAGCGATCACTCAAGCTCTGCGAACGGATCTCGGTGATGCCCTCGATGCCGGCGACGGCGCGCTCGATCACCTCGGTGACCCGGTTCTCAATGACCTCGTTTGATGCGCCGCGGTAGGCTGTGTTTACCGACACGATCGGCGGGTCGATTGCTGGATATTCGCGAACGGGCAGGTTCACGAGAGCCGCGATACCGACCACGATCAACAGCAACGACAAGACGCTTGCTGAAACCGGGCGGCGGATCGAGACGTCGGAGAGCTGCATCGTGATCCTCGCGGGCGCTCAGTTAGTCGTCGTCGGCGTGGCAGGCGGCGGGACGGGTGAACCCGTGGGAGCGTTTTGCGCCTGCGGCCGCTGCGTCGTGTTGCTGGTCGGCGTTCCTGCCTGTCCGAGGGGGCGAGCCACCACCTGCATGCCTTGCCGAACGCGCTGAACACCACGAACAATGAGGATTTCGCCAGGCTGCAAGCCTTCCGTCACCTCGACTTTACCCTCCTGACGCTGTCCGATCTGGACCAGACGGCGGTCGATGCGACCATCGCGGACAACAAAAGCGATCTGACGCGGTCCCTCGCCAACGATCGCCTCCTCGGGAACGAGTACGGTGTTCTCGCGCGTCGCGACTTCAAGGGCCACGTTCATGAACATGCCGGGGCGCAGCACCGTGTCCGGATTGTCGATCAGCGCAGTCAATCGAACCGACCGCGTGAGGGGGTCGATGCGCGTGTCGATGACCGCGACGACACCCGTGAACCAACGGTTACCAAAGGCGACGTTGCGCGTGCGCACCGGCGTGCCGATGCGCAGGCTCGCGAGCAATACTTCGGGCACAGAGAAATCGAGGCGAACTTTGGTGAGATCGTCGAGCGTCGTCACCGCCGTACGCGTTTCGAGCAACGCACCAACGGAGACCTGCCGAACGCCGACGCGGCCAGCGAACGGCGCCCGCACAACGAGATCGTCCAAACGGGCAGCCGAGGCACGCTCGCGGGCCTGCGCGGCGACGATGGCACTCTCCGAGGTGCGCAACTGGAGCGTGAGATCCGCCACTTGCGCTTCCGTTCCCGCGCCGGTCGCTCGCAACTGGCGGGCGCGTTCGAGGCGCAGATTGATTTCGTTGCGTTGGGCTTGCGCGGTCATGATGGCCGCGCGGGCGGCCTCGAGATCGGCCTGCCGCTCTGCGGAATCGAGCCGCACGAGTTCCTGACCAGTCTGAACGAACTGCCCCTCCTCGAACAAAATGCGCTCGACAATGCCCGAAACTTTGGCAGTCACCATCACGCTTTCGAGCGCCCGCGTCGTCCCAACTGCTTCCGTCACCTCGACCACCCGGCCCGTCGAAACCGTCACGACTTCGACAACGGGAGGCGGTCCGGCGCCAGGGGCGCCTGGTGGTCCGCTCGGGCGCGGGGTATTCGCCTGACCGGGCGGCGATGGCCCGGCGGCCTGTTGTGTAGCGCCCGGGAGAAGCGGACGAACGCGGTCCCAATTGGCGTAAGCCGCATATGCGCCGCCGCCAACGACGCCGATGATCGCGAGTTGCCAATACCAACGCATGCGTCGTCCAAACTGACCCGCCCCGGGTCGATCAATGCCCAAGCGTCCGAGGAAAGCGCAGGTTCCTCAGGAACCCGGTCGTGTAGCATTCTGCTGTGGCATGTTCCATGCCAATTGCGTCACGGGTCCGTGACTCACCGATGGGTGACGTAACCCTGCCCAATCGCGTGGCGGCCTCTGGCCAGCTGGCCTCATTAAGTGTCATCATCGAGACGGCCAATGACATCGAGCGGTGATGCATGTGTTCGACCTAGCAATCGGCGGCGATACAGGTGCGATTGCAACCGCAAGCGATACTTTTCCTGCGGATGTCGGAGTGTGTGACGGCAAGATCGTTTCCGTCGCAGCCACGGCGACGGGGGCTTCGCGGGAGATCGACGCGACCGATCTTCTCGTCTTGCCCGGCGGAATCGACAGCCACGCTCACATTGCACAGCCTTTCGGCCCGGGTATTGTCATGGCGGATAGCTTCGCCTCGGCGACGGCGGCCGCAACGGCGGGCGGTAATACCTGCATCATGCCATTCGCGCTGCAGATCCGAGGTCGATCTCGGCGCGCCTGCGGCGAGAAGTGTCGTGCGCTGGCAGAGGGGCGGTGCCACGTCGACATGTCGTTTCACCTGATCATTTCTACCCCGGCGCCGGAAGTCCTCCGCCAAGAGCTATCGGCGCGTGTGAAAGCTGGTTTCACGTCGTTCAAGGCGCTCATGACCCATGACGACCTCGTTCTGAACGACCAGCATCTGCCGGATGTGTTCGATGTCGCCCGACGCGAACGAGCACTCGTCATGGTCCATTGCGAGGGCTACGACGCCGACATAACCCTGTGGGACGCCAATGGGTGCAAGACCATCACGCAGCAGAGACTGCATCACAGTGCGGACTACATGCCTTGGGAAGGATTTGCCGCCACCGGGTGGCCGGTGATGACCATTCTCCGCGGCGAAGTGGTCGCTGAAGCCGGGCGCGTCGTGGGCCGAGTTGGCTTCGGTGTCATTCTCGACCTCTCGACCGTGACCTATCGCCTTATGCGTCTCCGCGACGGGCGGCTTGAAGCATGACGGACGCTGCGACCCGCACCGTTCTCATTACCGGTGCGTCGTCCGGTATTGGGGCTGCGACCGCACGGCGGCTCGCCGGACCGGGTGTCAGCTTGATGTTGCACGCGGGGGCGAGCGCCGAACGTCTGGACGCGACCGCGCGTGCAGCGCGCGAGAAGGGGGCGGTCGTCGAAACTACCCTTCTCGATCTCTCGGCGGATGGTGCCGGCCGTCATCTCGTCGCCCGTTCCCTGGATCGGTTCCAGCGCCTCGATGCTGTCGTTTCCAATGCGGGCTTTGCGGACAAGGTCCCGTTCAACGCGCTCGATCGCGCGCGACTGGCACGGTCCTTCAATGCCATGGCGGCCGCCTTCGTGGAGATCGCGTCGGCTGCGCGCGGCGCGATGGCGCAAGGCGGGCAGGGGGCGATGGTCGCTGTATCGTCGTTCGTCGCGCACCGCTTCCCCCCGGATGCGATCTATGCCGCCTCGGCTGCGGCCAAGGCTGCCCTCGAAGCCTTGGTGAAAGCAGCGGCGGCGAGCTACGCGCCCTATGGCATCACGGTGAATGCCGTTGCGCCGGGCTATGTGCGCAAGGACGCGGCGCGCGGTTCCCAGCTCTCCGAAGCGGACTGGGCGACGATCGGCAGCCGCGTGCCGCTCGGCCGGGTTGCGATGCCCGACGACATCGCGGGGCTCGTTGCCTTCCTCCTCGGCCCCGACGCGCGCTACATCACCGGGCAAATCATCCATGCCGACGGGGGGCTCGGCCTGTGAGCGGGCGTGTCGCCGTCGTCATCATCGGCGGCGGCATGGTCGGTCTCGCCTGCGCGTGGCATTGCCGCGAGCGCGGGCTGACCGTCACGTTGATCGACCCGGGTGATCCGCGCGCAGCGGCGTCGTTCGGCAATGCCGGGGTCATCTCGCGCGGATCGATCCTGCCGCTAGCTGGTCCCGGTATCTGGAAGAAGCTCGGCGCCTATGCGCTCAATCGTGATCCCGGCGTCCGCATCGGCTATGCCGCCCTGCCGCGGCTTCTCCCGTGGATCACCACCTTCCTGCGATCCTGCACCGAGGCTCATCTGCGCGCTGCTGCGGCTGCGCTCGATCCCCTGTGCGCGGCGGCGTATGATACCCATTGGGCTGTTGCGGGCGAGATTGGAGCCCGGCACCTCATTCAGCGTCGCGGTTGGATGAAGCTTTACCGCAGCGAAGCAGTCTTTTCGGCTTCGGCACTCGAACGCGACCTCCTGCGGACCCACCGTGTGGGAACAGAGGTCCTTGATGGCCAAGAGATCCAACAGGCCGAACCCGCTTTGATCCGCTCCTATGCCAAAGCGCTCCTATTCACCGAGACGGGATCGGTGCACGATCCAGGCGCGCTCGTGGCGGCGTGGCGTGAGGCTTGCCGCTCGCGTGGCGCGACATTCCATGAGGACACGGCGCGGCGCATCGATGTGGGGTCCGACGGTGTCGATATCCGCACGGCGCGCGGCGTTGTTCGAGCGAAAACGGCCGTTGTTGCGACCGGCGCGGCGACACCTGAACTCCTCCGCCCACTCGGGATTGCAATCCCATTCGCGGCCGAGCGCGGCTACCACAAGCATTTTCGGGCCGTTGGTGATCATGCCCTGACGCGACCGGTTTATGACACGGGTGGACCGTTGATCATGGCACCGATGGCGGCCGGCATCCGCATCACGACGGGGATTGAGCTCACGGACCGCTGGGCGCCACCGAACACGGCACAGATCATTGCTATGGAGAAGGAGGCGCGTGCAGCCATTGCTCTCGGCGAATCGGTCGAGGCCGCACCCTGGTTCGGATCGCGCCCGTCGACCTCGGACGGTCTTCCGGTGATCGGCCGCAGCATGCGCTATCCGAACCTGGTGTTCGCCTTCGGGCACGGTCATATCGGGCTTTCGACCGGGCCGGTTACAGGCAAGCTGGTCGCCGAGATCATCACAAACGCAACTCCAAGTGTGCCGATCGCACCGTTCGCCGCGGAACGGTTCTGACGCAACCCAAAGGTGTTCACCGCTCTTGCGGTGGACTGCATGTACTGGCATGGGGCGCGCGCCGCGACTTACCGAGAGCACTTTTCATGAGAGAATCCCTGTCCCTGCCAAAGGACCGCATCCGAGTCCTTCTCCTTGAAGGTATTTCGGAGACGGCGGTCACGACGCTGACCGCCGCAGGCTATACCAATCTCGAGCGCCAAGCGAAAGCGCTCGATGATGTGGCGCTTCGAGAGGCCGTCAAAGGCGTGCACCTCCTCGGCATCCGTTCGCGTACGCAGGTGACCGAAGACGTGATCGCTGCGGCGGATCGCCTGATCGCGATCGGTTGTTTTTCCGTCGGTACCAATCAGGTCGACATCGGTGCTGCGAAGCGCGCCGGCGTGCCCGTGTTCAACGCACCCTTTTCCAACACGCGCAGCGTCGCTGAACTGACGATCGCCGAGATCATCATGCTGTTCCGGCGTATTTTTCCGAAGTCGACGGCGGCGCATGCGGGCGGCTGGGATAAGTCCGCCGTCGATAGTCACGAGGTTCGCGGCAAGGTGCTCGGTATCGTCGGTTACGGCAATATCGGCCACCAACTTGCTGTCCTGGCCGAGGCGATGGCCATGCGCGTGATCTTCTACGATCATACGGACAAGCTTCGCCACGGGAATGCGGAACCAGCGGAGTCACTGGCCGATCTTCTCGCCGCGGCCGATGTTGTGACCTTGCACGTGCCAGAGACGAACGCGACACGAAACATGATCAGCGCCGCCGAAATCTCAATGATGAAACCAGGTGCATTTCTAATCAATAATGCTCGCGGTACTGTCGTCGACTTGGAAGCGCTCGCGATGGCGTTACGGTCGGGTCATCTGCGCGGCGCTGCGGTCGACGTCTTCCCAGTCGAGCCATCGTCGAACCAGGATGTGTTTCGCTCACCGCTGCAAGGACTCGATAACGTGATCCTGACACCGCATGTCGGCGGCTCTACAGAGGAGGCTCAGGAGCGCATCGGTGCGGAGGTTGCGCGCAAGTTCATCGAATATTCGGATGTGGGTTCGACGACCGGCGCCGTCAACTTCCCGGCCGTTCAACTGCCCTCACGGCCGCTCGGCACGCGCTTCATCCAGGTTCAACGCAACTTGCCTGGTGAACTGCGCAAGCTCAACGAGGTGTTCGCCGGTCGAGGGATCAACATTGCTGGTCAATTCTATCAGACGGAGGGAGACCTCGGCTACGTGGTGCTCGACGTGGACGGGTTCGTTGAAGACGCTG
The DNA here is from genome assembly GCA_041694995.1 of Pseudomonadota bacterium. Lineage (GTDB taxonomy): Bacteria > Pseudomonadota > Alphaproteobacteria > Rhizobiales > UBA4765 > Raskinella. Next base: position 100,074 of record JBGFRS010000024.1, read on the forward strand.
ACGCTGTTCTGGACGAGATCCGCGCCTTGCCTGGCACGATCCGCGCCCGGCTCCTCTATCGCCGCGGCTAGCTCTTTGATCCCGCGTTTTAATGGTGCGGTCTTTATCGCTGGAACGGAAGGAAGCGTCGTGGGCCAGATTCTTCACGGGAGCGCCACCGCAGCCTGCCGCCCTCTGACCTGGGCAGACGCGTATCGGTACTGAAGCCGGCTGGACAGTTGTCGGCAATATCGGCGGCGCGGTGAAACTCAACTATATTGCGCATGGTGAAGCGGTGAACATGGCCGCTCGCCTCAAGGCGGCGAACAAGATGCTCGGCGCGTCGATTCTTGTCGGTCCGAGTGCGGACTCCGCATCGGTGGGGCACGGTTCCAATCGCTCGGTACCATCGCCGTGGCTGGACGAGCAGAGCCTGTTCCCGTCTTCACGCCGCGAACCTGACCGACTGTTTTCCGGAGCGGTAGCGCGCTAGGTTGTGGTGGGAGACGTGCACCGATGACAGTGATCTATCCGCGCGACGGCCTCGCGTCGCATCCTCCGTTGATCTATCCGGACTACAAGTCCACCGTGAAGCGAAACCCGCGCGAGGCTCTCATTGCAATCGAGCCAACGCTGTCGGAGGTGTCGGGTCCGGTCTACGGCCATGCCGCCGTCGTCCCTAATGATGGCGACCTGACCCGCCAGCATGCTGGCGAGCCACTCGGCGAGCGGATCATCATCACGGGTCGGGTTGTGGACGAGGACGGTCGGCCCGTACCAGGCACTCTCATAGAAATTTGGCAAGCCAATGCCGCCGGTCGTTACGTTCATGTTGTCGACCAGCATCCAGCGCCGCTCGATCCGAACTTCACAGGGGCGGGCCGAGCCGTCACCGACGCCGAGGGTTGCTATCGTTTCGTCACGATCCGGCCGGGCGCCTATCCTTGGCGCAATCATCACAACGCTTGGCGGCCGGCGCATATCCACTTTTCGCTGTTCGGCCCGTCCTTTCTGACGCGCCTCGTCACGCAAATGTATTTCCCGGGCGACCCGCTCTTTCCCTTCGATCCGATCTTCAATTCTGTCCCCGATAAGGCGGCGCGCGATCGCATGATCGCGCGCTTCGACCTGGACGCGACGCAGCCCGAGTGGGCGCTGGGCTATCGGTTCGACATTGTCCTTCGCGGGCGGGCAGCGATCCCGTTCGAGGGCGACCACGATGACTGACCGACCAAGAGGACTCACACCGTCACAGACGGTCGGACCATTTTTCTCGTTCGGTCTCACGCCACGCCCGGAACTCTACGGGCGTGCTCCTTTCGTGACCAATGACCTCGTGACACCGGACACCGAGGGAGAACGCATCGTCATCTTCGGACGCCTGCTCGACGGTGACGGTGTCGGCATTCCTGACGCGATGATCGAGATCTGGCAGGCCGACGCGGGAGGCCGCTACCAGAGCGCCGTTGATCCGCGGCGCCCGTCGAATGCGGCTTTCATCGGCTTTGGGCGTTCGGAAACGGCCGGGGATGGCGCGTTCTCCTTCCGCACCATCGCGCCGGGGCCCGTGCCTGGTCCGAATGGTGCCGTGCAAGCCCCCCACATCGTCGTGAGTGTGTTCGCCCGTGGCATGCTGAACCGTCTCGTAACGCGCATCTATTTCGATGATGATCCTCGGCACGCAGGCGACCCCGTGCTTGCATGCGTGCCCGAAGGACGGCGCTCGACATTGATTGCCGTGGCACAAGACGGGAGGCGATATGCATTCGACATCCGCCTTCAAGGACTGGGAGAGACCGTGTTCTTCGATGTCTGACTTGAGCTGCATAGACATCGCTGTTCCATGCGGTGTGATCATCTGACGGAGAGCAAGTTTGTTCGTTGATCGCCAAGATGCCGGCGCAAGACTTGCCGCCGCATTGACGGCGCGCGATTTTGATGCGCCGGTGGTCCTCGCTTTGCCGCGCGGCGGCGTTCCCGTCGCATTCGAGGTCGCAGGCACTTTACGCGCACCGCTTGATCTCGTTCTCGTGCGCAAGGTCGGGGTCCCTGGCCAACGCGAACTTGCTGCGGCCGCGGTTGTCGATGGTGCTACTCCTGTCGTCGTCTACAACCGCTCGGTGATGCACGCTCTCGACCTCAGCGAGCAAGATCTGGCCAAGGACATTGCACGTGAGATTGCGGAGATCGCGCGGCGGCGTGCGCTCTATCTGCGCGGGCGTTCTGCAGTTCCCATCTCCGGCCGCACGGTTATCGTCATCGACGACGGCATAGCAACGGGCACGACGGTGCGCGCGGCGCTTACAGCATTGCGGCAGCAAAGGCCGTCTCGTCTCGTGCTAGCAGTCCCGGTCGCCGCTCCGGACACCTTGCAGGAGCTGGAGGAGCTGACAGACGAGATCATTTGCCTGGAACGCCCTGCTCGTTTGCGCGCCGTCGGGCTTTACTACAGCGATTTCGCGCAGCTTGAGGATGCCGAGGTCATTGACCTTCTCGACCGTCATTCCGCGCGGATGCCGCCTACGAACACGTGAAGTTGTGCAATCGCTTTCGACGTTGACATCGTGTTGTAACCTGACGATGTGCGCGAACATGAGCGTTGAAAAAGCGATGCGCGTTCTGAAATCGAATGCAGGACGCATTGGCCTCGGGTTGATGTGCAAACCCCCGCAGGCGGGCACGAGTAAGACGCGGCTCGCCGCGTACGTGGGCGCCGACCGCGCCGCGGTGCTTGCTGCCGCCTTTCTCGCTGACGCGGTCGCTACGATCGAAGCGGCCGCGCGCGATTCGGACGTTTCGCTCTTCGCTTTCTTCAAGCCCCCCGGCGCCGAAGATCTGTTGCGTCAGTTTGTGCCCGCGACAATACCTCTCGTCTTGCAGGACGGTCCGGATCTCGGTGCCGCAATGTTCGGTGCATTGTGGCACATGCTCGGCACCTGTCCGGACGGAGCTATCTTGATTGGCTCTGACTTGCCGACGTTACCGGCCGCGCACGTCATCAAAGCTGCGCGCCGGTTGCGCATGATGCAGGACGGTGCCGTATTCGGGCCGGCGAGTGATGGCGGTTATTATCTCGTCGGCATCAAGAGCGCACGGCAAGCGCCATTGTTCCAGAATATGACGTGGAGCACGGCTACGGTCATGAACGAAACTCGCCGCCGTGCGGCAGAGCACGGCATTGCCGTGGAGGACGTTCCCGAATGGTACGATGTGGATGACGGCCCCTCGCTCGCGCGGCTTGAGGATGATCTGCGCTCGGGGGTGGGCGGTCTAGGGCCTGCAGCTGCAACGCGACGGTTGCTGGGCTCGTAAGGGAGATCACCGTGGGGCGGCGGCGCCAATCTCGTCGTTGGCACCAGCAAGAATACGCTGCCGATACGAGACCTCTGCGGGCGAGCCAGCAGGCCAGATGCGATCGAACTCCGCGAGGAAAGCGGTAACATCGTAGGGGACCGATATGGCGTCGACGTGAACGCTGCGGATAACGGTGCCGTACAGTGCGCCCTCTATCGGCGTCGTCGACAGCCGAGTCACAACACCGTGTGGATCACCTCGGAAGTTGCCCATGCCAGCCGCACCGTTGTTTGCGACAATCACTGGGCGTTGTGCAGTGCCGATCCGTCGCATGACCGCGCCGCAAGTGTGTGTCGATGCAAAGACGTCGATGCGAGCCGCCGTGGCCACGCTTGCGAGCCACGGCTGCATTGCCGGGTCGTCAAGCCGTTCCCTGGCGAAGTCCCAACCGGCGATCGATGTCGCATCGCCATGAACGATACCGATGCGTACATCGCCGACGGTGGCAACCAAGGACGTGGGAAGTCCCGCCAGACGCTCACGAGTGGTATCAAAGCCCGATGCGACCATCTTGAGACGCGCGAGGATGGCATTCGAACGTTCGACCACCCTCTGATCGACGGTCGGTGGATAGGCGCAACCGCAGCCGGCACCGATGTCACCTTGACGCGCGATCTCTGTCTCGACATTGCCGCGGATTGCCGGGTACGCCGCTAAACGGGAATCGAGAATTGAAAAGGCCTCACATTCGGCATCAAACCAGTGGGCGTCTCCGTTGAAGACAAGTGCGACGGTGCCCATTTCACGCGCAACAAGCTCTTCGACCGCATTCAAAGCAAATGCGTTACCGTAGAGACCGCCGACAACGTAAATAGTATCAGCGATGATGTTGGGCGCGCGATCGAGTTCGGCCGGGTCTATTCGATAATCGGTCGGGCAGCACCGCCCAGCTTCACCCGCGATTCCGCTGTCCAAGGCCATGTATGCCGCTGCCCTCTTGGTCAGAAACCGTTCACTTTTCGTCGAGACTTCGCTAGACTTGTTCAAGCCGTTACGGTGGCGGGAATGAGATCACGGTGTCGTGAGAATGGACGTCGAGACCGTAACGAAGGGAACCATCGGAGCGAAAGAGCCAACAGAAACCTCGACCGACGGTGTCGAGGCGCGGTGGAGCGCGTGGATGATTGCGGCTGTCGCGGGCGACGAAGGTGCTTATCGGCGATTGCTGACCGAGATCGCGCCGCGCTTGCGTTCATTCGCGAGGAACGGCCTCGCCCGTGCTGGCCGCTCGACAGCAGATGCCGAGGACGTGGTACAGGAAACTCTGCTGGCGTTGCACATCAAACGGCACACCTGGAATCCGACTGAGCCCCTTGGGCCATGGGTGCGTGGGATTGCTCGTCACAAATTGATCGACGTGCTCCGCCGTCGTGGCGCCAGCGGCGCTGTTGCGATCGACGAGCTCGCAGACAGCCTCGCGGCTCCGGAACAGCGCTCGAGTTTGCCGGCCCGCGATGTCTTGCGGCACACGGATGCCTTGGCCCCCGGTCAACGCGCCGTCGTGCGGGCCATCTTCGTCGATGGGTCGTCGACCGCGGAAGCCGCGCTCGCGCTCGGGCTCAGCGAAGGGGCGGTGCGCGTGCAACTCCATCGCGGCATCAAGGCGCTGGCGGCTCTCGTGCGGGCAAAGGATTGAGATGCGCACCGAAGACCTCATCACCTCCCTGTCCCGCGACGCTGCAGTTCGCGAGTGGTCGATGCTTGCGGTGCTCCTCGCGGCAAGCGGGGCCGCAGTTCTTTTGACGGCAGTTCCCTTCTATGCGTTGGTCGGCCTGCGTGATCCGGCGGGTGCCCCGTTCGTAAGCCTGTCTTTCGGTATGAAGGTCATGATCGTCGTGGCTCTTGTCGCCGCAGCGGCAATGCTCGTCGACATTGCCGGACGCCCGGGAGCGCGTGTTCCCTTGGCGCGGCTCGCCGTTCCCCTTGGGATTCTCCTCTCGGGCATCGCGTTTGAGATCGCGACGCAGCCGGGTAGTGCGTTGCTGCCTCTCTTGGTAGGGCAGAACGCGCTGAAATGCCTCGTCTTCATTCCGCTGCTTTCGATCTTGCCGCTGATGGTCAGTCTCTCGGTTATGGCGCGTGCAGCGCCGACCGAGCCACGGGTTGCGGGAGCAATGGTCGGAGTGTTCGCCGGCGCGATCGGAGCGGCGATCTATGCTGTCCATTGCCCGGACGACTCGCCTCTGTTTCTCGCGGTTTGGTACCTGCTCGGTGTCAGTGCCGTGACGGCCGCCGGGGCGTTGCTCGGCCCGCGGATGCTGCGCTGGTAAGCGTCAGCGTTGCACGGCTTCGCGCGCGATGATCCATAAGATCTTCGTACCGGCGCGGACCGCGCCCGAGATGGTGCCAGAAACTTTGGACACACCGATGCGCCGACGATAGCGGGTGGGCACTTCGCGCCAGCGAAGCCCCATCTTCGCGGCCTTCACTTGCATCTCGACCGTCCAGCCATAGTTTGGGTCCGCCATGCCCAGTCGTGCATGTGCCTCGCGGCTGATGGCGCGGAACGGTCCAAGGTCAGTGAAGCGCGCGCCCCAGAACCAGCGGATCAAAGTGCAGGCAAGCCAATTGCCGGCGATCTGCTGCAGTGTCAGCGCACCCGCTTCTCGTTGTCCCAGGACACGGGAACCGAGGACGAGGTCGACCTCTCCGCGCGCGATCGGCGCGACGAGCGCGGCCATCTCGGAGAGATCATCTGCTGCATCTCCATCGACGAAGACGATGACATCGACGGGCGGGAGAGCGGCGATACCCGCAAGGCATGCGCGACCATACCCGGGTTCGGGTTCGTCGATCACGATCGCGCCGTGCTTGCGGGCGATCTTCGAAGTGCCGTCCGTCGAACGATGATCGGCGACGACGACGGCAGTGACCCAAGATGGCATTGCGGTGAGGACCGACGGCAGCGCTGCCGCTTCGTTGCGCGTCGGAATGACCACGCCGACGCGCGCGTCGAATGGAGAAGTCATCCGAACACCTCGCGCCGCCCCCTTGCGCGACGCCATGCGAGCCAGGCAAGCACCGGAACAGCATGAAGAGAGGCGACCCCGAACGTGAAAGCGTCCATCCTGTCCACGGCGGCAAGAGGAAAGAAAAGATAGTAAACCGGCAAGAGCACCGAGGCGAGCAGAAGCGGTCGATTCGCGAGCACAGCCGCGAAGGGCAGGAACCAGGCTGCGTACCATGGGAACTGGGTTGGCGAGAGGTAGAACAGCGTGGCAGTGATGATGAGCGCACGCCACAGAATATCGGCCGTATCGGTCACTGGCCGTCGTGCCTGCCAGATGGCAACGCTGCCGACAACGAGCCCGAGCGCCATGCGCAGCACCACTTCGCCTCCGGGCCAGGCGAGTGGTCCCTCGCGTACCGCCCAAGCTGCCCAAGCGTAGGAGGCATTGTTGTTCGCCCACGAGCCGGCATAGACTGTCAGTCCCGATCCCGCCCGGAGCGTGGAGATAAGCAAGGGCCCAAGGACGACCGCAGTCACAAGTGCGAAACTGGCAGCGGCCAAGCCGACACGGCGCGCATTCGCGCCGAGCAACCGCGCGACCAAGGGTACGAGAAGAATGGGCCAGATCTTCACGCCAACGGCCAATCCGAGAAGAAGCCCACTCAGAACAGCTCGCTGGGCTTGTGCGGCGAGGAGAGCACCCAGCACGAGCGGCGGCAGCGCGACGTCGATGTGCGCTTGATTGCCGAGAGTCAACACCATGAGCGGGTTCACCCAGTAGAACGCGGCCCAAAGCGTCGATCGACCCATGCGCTTCAAGACGTGGACCAGCAGGATCAAGGTGACAGCGTCGCAAACGCCTGCCACAAGGCGCAGCCCATCCAGGCGCCATGGCATCAAAGCATGTGCCAGCGCAAAGAGTGCCTGACTCGTTCCCGGGTAGATGGATCGCAGCTCGGGGAAGTTGATGCGTTCGAGCACCGTCCGTCCTTCCGCCGCAAGCCGCGCGAGCGGCCCAGAGAGGTCACCGGACCGGGCGACGTCGAGCGGCGCGCGCAGATAGGGATCGAATCCATGCGCGACGAGCGCTCCGTCCCACAGATAGCGATAGTGATCGTCCTCCAGGAGGGGGCCGCTGCCGAAGGCAACAATACGCATGGCGATCCCAGTCAGAACCATCACAGCGATGGTCGTGCGCGTTGGCGCAACACGCTCGGTCCACGGTGCGGCTGCAAGGCCAAGCGCAGCCGGAACGGCCAGGAGCAGCACCAGCGGCAAGAACGACACAAAAGGTGCGGGGGTATCGTGATGCAGATCGGCGTACGCCCAAACGAGCGCCGCCTGACTTATGACCAACACGGCCGCGAGACCGCACAAGGCAGATGTCACGTAGGGCGTCGCCTCCAGCCTACTCGCGCTCTCGTGATTGGTCATCAACACTCCTACTGATGTCGGGCACCGCCCAAGAGAGCTACGCTTGATCCATGGTTGAGCGGGCACGCACAGCAATCGTCGACCGTATCGGCGTTGAACCGAGCCGGCGAGAGGTCTTGACATCCGCGATCCTGTTGACAGCTGCCACCCGGCCTGCAGCCGCGCAAGGCTCGGTTTGGCCCGACCCGACGGACCAGCGGGTGACGCTCGACGACGTTGATGCTGCGATCGATCGCATCTTCGGCATTCCGCGCATGGCCTGCGCAGAGTTGCAAGCGGCGATGGCGAACCGCGCCGTATCTCTCATCGACGTGCGGGAACCGGAAGAATTCGCCGTTTCGCACTTGCCCGGGGCGCTTGTCGTCGACCCCGCCCTGCGTGCCGATGTGTTCCTTGCCGAGGCCCCCTCGCGGCTCGGCGGTAAGCCACCTGTTTTCTATTGCTCGGTTGGTATCCGTAGTGCTCGCCTGCTGCACTCGCTCGACTGGGATTTGACGAACTTGCCTGGCCCGGCTTACTATCTCTCCGGTGGGCTGTTTCGGTGGCTCGCGGAAGGGCGGACGCTCATTGACGCCGACGGCCAGGTCACGCGTCGCGTGCATCCGAAGGATGAGAGATGGGCACGGCTTCTCGTCCGCGTTCTCCGCGCTGGATGAAGTCCCCGCCACCTGCCTCGGTAGTTGCACCACCCGTCAGGAACCGGTGCGGGCCGGACCCGGTCGGTTGAGTGCCCAATCATAGGCATCTTCGGCGATGCGCGGCATTCCCTGCAGCCGTGTTGCAAGGTCCGGGGCCGCGTACTGGCGAAGATGGGCAATGATGCCAGCATCGCTGCCGCCGAAATCCTCGATGAACCACCGATAAATCGACGACACGCGCAGGGAACCGTTCGGGAGAACGGTGACGCCGCGCGGGTGGTTGACGAAGGCACGCGCTGCGGCATCGAGGTCGGCTTCAAGCGTCTCGGCACGCCAAGCGCGGGGCATCAGATTCGGGCAACCGATAGAGGCGCAGTTGACGGCGTAGTGCACCCGTGGGTCTCTGAAAGTCGGGCGCATGATCTCGTGCTCGATATCATCAAGCGAAACCCGCCGGCCCTCGATGGTCACCCGCGATGTTCGCCAGGGACCGAGCCAAGCTTTCGGATCAAGCCAAACGCCGTCACTCTTGATGTCGCGGATCGACTGCACTGGGTAACGGTCGAGGATCACCTTGAGCGTGATCGCATTGTACAGATTGCCCCAAAAGGCAAATGCTTCCGCGCGCGGCATTTGTGACGGTCGCCGCATCGCGAGCGCGCCGATGTAGCCATCGAGGGCATGGCGATCGTCGCGATTTGCAGCCCAGCGCGCATAGTCGACCCGGTTGATGCCATCGGGAGCCACGACGAGGTAGCGCGCGAGGAGCGTGTCATAGACCGCATCCGGGTCCGGCGTCTGCGCGCGCAGCGTCGAGACCTCAGCCATGCCGAGGGCCAGGAGAAATCCGAGAAGGATATTGCGTCGGTTCATGGCATGCGCTCCACGTCGCAGTGTACATCAATGCTCGGCTCGCGGGTCGCGCCGCAGGCTGCGCCGCCAAGGACGCAGAAAGTCGCACAATAGCGATGATTCAGCGCAACCGGCCGAGCGGCTTCCGCCAGATTCCTGCCCAGATCAAAACCGTCGTCGTAGGGGATGAGCGTGCAAGCGAGCACATTTGGACCGGGTGCATTTTTGCGCTTCACGACCATCCGTGAATTCGAGCACATCACGCTATCCGGCGACTTCTTCAGAATGCCCCAGCACGCTTCAGTGATCTCGGGGGGGTCAGCGTCAGGCTGCATTTCGGGGAATAGAACCAGCTGCTGTGGGTCACCGGCATCGATCCGGACTCCACGTGCGGCGAAAAGATCTGCGAAGCCTCCGCGAATGTCCGTATCGGCATCGCCCGACAAATGCCGCGCCGCGACCTCGACAACCACTCCCGCATTGGTGAGCCAGACGAGGCCATCCAATGCCTGTGCAAATGATCCCTCACCGCGCTCGAGGTCGTGGATTTCTGCTCTGAAGTCGTCCAGCGACACACGAAAGCGCAGATGCCCGCCATAGGTGCGCGCAAGGCGTTCGATGATCGGCTTGCGCCGCATCATCGGCTTCATGGCGTTCGTCAATGTCAAGGTTTCGAAACCACGCTCAAGCGCGGCTTCGAGAATCGCGGGGAACTCGCGATTCATGAAGGGTTCACCACCGGTGAAGCCGATGAGGCGTGTGGGCAGGCCATTGCGGGCGATCTCGTCGAGATAGGCCGTGACGTCGCCGAGCGTCAGATAGACGAGACGATCATTGCGCGGCGAACTCTCGATATAACAATTGCGGCACGTGATGTTGCACAAGGTGCCAGTGTTGAACCACAACGTCTCAAGAGCGTTCAACGCGACGGCAGCGCGCCTTTCGCCTTTCGCGGTCCAGAGCGGGTCTGTAAACTTGGGGGGAAATCGCAAGGGCGCGTTCATGGAGTCACAAGTGATCTCGATGGACTGTACGAGGCAGTTCGCAGAGGAAACCGGTCGTGTTACGGTGGCGCGCTGTTCTTCACGGGAACGTTATCAGGAGAATCTCCCTTCCTTTCGAACCGTTTGCGGATCGGGATGGCCACGAGCGACAATGCGGCAAGGCCGACGAGTCCGGCGACGATCTCAGGGGTCAAGATCGCGCCTGGTGTGATCGTCCCTTCCTGGTCGAGCACGCTGCCAAGGCCGGCGCCGGCGAGCGAGAAGACGGTGGTTCCCGGAATGATGCCGACGAAAGTGGTGAGCACGTAGGTTATCAGCGGGACGCCCACGAACGCCGGAACGAGATTGACGAGGAAGAACGGAAAGAGCGGTACGAGGCGCAGCACCAAGAGATAGGACCAGGCGTTGCGCCGGATGCCTTCCGCAAGCTTGATCGCTTGCGTGCCGAAACGGTCCAGGACGCGGTCACCGAACAAGGTCTTCGCGAATAGGAAGATGAGTGTCGCGCCGACGGTGGCTCCGATCACCGTGAGCAATGTGCCGATCGCAGCACCGAACAAGAAACCGCCGGTGAGCGTGAGGATGAGAGCGCCAGGGAGCGAGAACGCAACGGCCGTCGTATAGACGAGGACGTAGACCGCGCCAGCGAGAACCGCGTTGCGGGAGACCCAGTCGGTTAGCGCCTCGCGGTGCGCACGTAAGGCATCGAGCGACAAATAGCTGGTGAGCCCCGACCATTGCAGTGCCAGAAAGACGCTCAGGGCGGCGATGATGACCCACAGACGGTGATTGCGGAGGAGAGCAGCGAACGTCATGATCGAGGTCCCCATCCATGTCAGGGCAGAAAACGTTGCACGAAGCGCACCAATGCCTTTGTGCGCGGGCCAAACAGCGTCGGTGTGAAATGACTGCCGGCGGCTCGTTTCGAAACTTCGGATAGCGTCGGATACGGCGCGATCATGCTTGCCAGGGCGCCGATCCTGAGTTTTGCCGAGATGGCAAGTCCCCAAGTGCCGATCAACTCGCCCGCGTGCGGCCCGACGATGGTCGCCCCCAATATGCGGCCACCTTTTCCAAGAACGATCTTGGCGAGCCCATCCGTCGCACGTTCGGCTTGTGCACGGTCATTCATGTCGAGTGGCCAGGTGAGCGTCTTCACGGCATGTCCGGCCTTTCGCGCATCCGCTTCGGTGAGGCCGACATGCGCAAGCTCGGGATCAGTGTAGGTGACCCAAGGCAACGCCGCGTAGTTCACTCTGGCAGGTAGCCCAAACAGCGCGTTTCGAATGATGATGCCGGCGTGATAGCCCGCGACGTGCGTGAATTGCGGGCCACCCGCAACGTCGCCGATGGCGAACACGCGCGGATTGGTCGTGCGAAGTCGCGCGTCGACGGTCACGCCCTTCACGGTCGCTGCTACGCCCGCCGCCTCGAGACCGATATCTTCGATGTTGGGTTTGCGTCCAGCGGCAATCAAGACATGCGTGCCGGTGACGACCTGCGTCGTTCCCGACGTCGGTGCGATGGTCACCTCGATACGATTGCCCGTCTTGGCGATACCCTTCACCATCGTGCGTTCGTGAATGACGACACCCTCGGCGATAAGTGTACGGCGCACGACCGCAACCGCTTCCGGCTCGTCCTTGACGAGAAGGTCGAGCATCTCGACCACAGTGACCTCGGCGCCGAGGCGGCGGAAGGCTTGTGCCATCTCGATACCGATCGGACCGCCACCGATGACGATCAGGTGATCAGGCCGGGTGACTTGGTCGAAAACCGACTCGTTGGTAAGATAGGGCACGTCGTCGAGCCCCGGAATCGGCGGCACGGCCGCGCGCGAACCGGTCGCAATTACAAAGCGTCGGGCGTGGATTCGCTCGCCCCCCGCCTCCACAATGTCGGGCGCGATGAAGCGGGCTGCGGCGCGGATGACGCGCACGCCCAAGCCTTCGAAGCGCTCGACGCTGTCATGGGGCGCAATGGCGCCGATCACTCCATGCACATGCGCGCGCACCTTCTCGAAGTTAACGACAGGCGCATGGCCATTGACGCCGAAGCGCGCACCGGAACCCGCGGTGTGCACAACATGCGCCGCCGCGATGAGCGCCTTCGACGGCACGCATCCGGTGTTGAGGCAGTCGCCGCCCATCTCGCCTTTCTCAATTAGGACGACCGAGGCACCCATCTGTACTGCACCGGCCGCGGCCGAGAGGCCGCCAGAGCCTGCGCCGATGATGCACAAATCGGCATACAGCGCGCCGTCCCGCTGCTCTGGGCGCTTGATGTCGGTCGATGTTGATGTGGTCATGAAGGGGCGTCTCTCGCGGCGATAGGATTGTCGCTGCGATGTTCGCCACGGCCAATCGCTTCGTTACTCCTCTCACGACGACGTGTTCGGGGAGGCTGCACCCTGTCGCGATCGCGTGATCACACCTCAACTCTCGGTGTGGGCAATATGCAGTGGTGGAATACGACCCGCCCAGGGCATGGCTTGTTCAAGCTCTGCGGCAAGTTGGAGGAGAACGTGTTCCTCGGCGGGGCGCGCCGCGAGCTGCACGCCGATCGGCAAGCCGGTGGAGTGCATCGCGAGAGGCAATGAGATCGCTGGCGTGCCCATGATGTTGTGCGGCACCGTGAACTGGGTCGGAGCGAACAAGGTTTGCTCGGCGAAGTTGTCCATGGTGATGCCGGGCTTCGACAGATCGTAGGTGCCCCACGGCTCTGCGACCCGTGCCGTAGTCGGCGACAGCCAGATGTCGTGGCGCGTGTAGAAGGCACCAAGCTTGCGGCGTGCGACATTCAGGGCTGCGAGTGCCGTCATGAATTTCGCAGGCGTGACGGTCTTCGACCATTCGTAGAGAAGGAGGATGAGGGGCTCGAGCGTGTCGGGACCTGGCTTGCGCCCCGTCTGCTTGGCATAGCCGTCGAGCCGCGTATCGAAGGCGAAGAACCAAAAGGCGAGCAGCGAGTCCGCGAGCGCCGGCCCGCCCATGTCGGCCTGGGCGATCTCGACCGTATGCCCCATCTCGGCGAGTATCTTGCCTGTCGCCTCCACCGCCTGAGCGACCTCGGGGTCCGGCGCGACACCAAACAAGGGGTCGAGAACGAGGCCCACGCGCAGTTTCGCTGCCGGTTTCCGTGCGAGCGCGGCATAGCTCTCGGATGGTTTCGGGATCAAGAACGGATCGCCCGGCTGCGGCACGGCGAGGCAATCGAGCATGACGGCGGCGTCGCGCACGGACTTCGCCTGCACGAAGTTCATAGACATGCCGAAGCCACCTTCGTCAACCGTCGGTCCAATCGAGACGCGCCCCCGCGAGGGCTTGAGACCGACGCCGCCGCACCAGCTCGCCGGAATGCGGATCGAGCCGCCGATGTCCGAGCCATGCGCGATCGGCACCAAACCGGCGGTCACGGCCGCTTGCCCTCCGCCTGTGGACCCCCCGGCGGAGTAGCCGTTGCGCCATGGGTTCGAGGTCTTGCCGAAGAGCGCGCTCTCCGTCGTCGGTGACATCGAGTATTCGGGCGCGGCGGAACGTCCGAGGATATTCAGACCCGCGGTCTTGAACAGGTCGCACAGATGGCTGCCGGTCTCGACAACCATGCCTTGGCACAGTCGCGAGCCGAACTCGATCTTGCGCCCTTTCTCGTGGCCAAACACGTCCTTGATCAAAAACGGAACGCCGCGAAAGGGGCCGCTGCCGAGCGTCGTATCGTCGAGAGACTCGACGCGGTCTGGATAGGTTTCGACGACCGCATTCAGTTCACCATCGATCGCCTTGATTGCGCGCAGCGCGGTCATTGCAAGCTCGCGGGGGCTCACCTCCTTGGCCGCTACGAGAGCGGCTAGCCCGAGGGCGTCATGGGCAGCATACTCGGCAAGGCGCATGGGGCAGCTCCGTGTTCAGCGGAACCTTAGCGAACCGGGCGACGAAGGAAACAGTGCTGCCGTGAAAGCAGGCATGCCTAGCGCAGGCATGCCTGGCGATTGACTCTTCGGCCTGCCCCAACGTCTACTTCGCCATGAGGGCCGCGTGCTGAGAATGCGGCACCACGGAGGACGAACAGATGAAGGTTGATCGTCGTCAATTGATGGCCGGTGCTGCCGCAACCGCTGCGACCGCCACCCTCGGGGGGACCGGAGCGCTGGCTCAAGCTGCGCGCCCGAGCGGTACGTTGAGGGTCATTCCGCACGCTTCGCTCACGATTCTCGATCCGGTAGCCACTACCGGCTACATCGTCCGCAATCACGGCTATCTCATCTACGACACGCTGTTTGCGATGGACGAACAGCTCCGACCGCAACCGCAAATGGCGTCTGGCGTAGAGATCTCGCAAGACCGCCTGACCTATCGCATCGGTTTGCGCGATGGCCTTGCTTGGCACGACGGATCGCCCGTGACTTCTGCCGACTGCGTGCCGTCGCTGACGCGCTGGGGCCGCGTGGACGGCCTTGGCCAACGGCTCATGAGCTATGTCGACTCGATCGAGACGGATGGGCCGCGCACCATCGTCATTAAGCTCAAGCGGCCCTACGGTCTCGTGCTGCACTCGATTGGCAAGCTCTCAACCAACGTGCCGTTCATGATGCCGCGGCGCTTTGCCGAAAAGCCAACGACAGAGCGCACGACCGCCGACGAGCAGATCGGCTCAGGCCCATTCCGCTTTGTTCGCGGCGAGTTTCGTCCCGGTGCGCGCGTCGTTTACGAGCGCAATCCGAACTATGTGCCGCGCTCCGAACCGCCTTCGAATGCTGCGGGCGGTAAGCGCGTTAACCTCGAGCGCGTCGAGTGGATCAACTTCCCTGACCCGACGACGGCGCTCAACGCTCTCATCTCGGGGGAGGTCGACTACTACGAGCAGGTGCCGGCTGACCTGCTGCAGATCGCCGCACGCGCTCCCGGTGTGAAGACGCAGAACTTCAACCCGCTCGGCAATGTCGGCATGGCACGTTTCAATCATCTCGTCGCGCCCAGCAACAACGTGGGCGTACGCCGTGCAATCGCTCAGGCACTCAACCAGCGTGAATTGTTGCAGGCGATGATCGGGAACGCCGACTTCCTGCGCCCATGCTTCTCCGTGTTTCCTTGCGGAACGACCTTCGATACGCAGATCGGCAATGCCATCATGCAGCAGGGCAATCTCGATGCGGCGCGCGCGACGCTGCGGGCCTCCGGCTACAATGGGGAGCGTCTCGTCCTTCTTGCGACCACGGATATTCCGATCCAGACAGCGATGGCCCAGGTCGTGGCTGACGCCTGCCGGCGTATCGGCATGAATGTCGATGCACAGGCGATGGACTGGGCCACCGTCTTGCAGCGGCGCACGAGCCGCAATCCGGTCGATCAGGGTGGTTGGAACATGTTTTTCACCTGGTGGGAGGGTGCCGACCTGCTCGATCCGGTTGTGCAATTCGCACTGTCGGGCGCGGGAGAACGCGCGTGGGTCGGCTGGCCGAACGATCCACAGATGGAAACGCTGCGCTCGCAATTCGCTGAAGCGGGCGACGCCGCGGAGCAGAAACGCTTGGCCGATGCCGTCCAGGCGCGCGCGCTCGAACAAATGTATCAAGTCTACACGGGCATGTTCTTCGTGGCGACCGGCTTCCGCGACAACGTGTCGGGCATTCTCAACGCGCCGCCCTTCTTCTGGAACATCACGAAGAGGGGCTGACAAAGGGCGGAGCCGCACGCCGTGTGGTGGTTCATCCTGCAACGGATCGTGGCGACGATCCCCGTCATGGGGGTCGTCGCTCTCGTCGTCTTCTTCATGCTACGCTTGTCTGGCGATCCGGCGGCGATTTTGGCTGGAGACACTGCAACGCAAGAGCAGATCGCCGGCATCCGCACCGCACTCGGCCTCGATCAGCCGATTCACATCCAGTTCTTCACCTGGATTTGGCAGATCGTTCGCGGCGACCTGGGCGTCTCGCTCTTCACGGGTCTGCCGGTCACGACGTTGATCGCGCAGCGACTTGAACCGACGGTGATGCTTGCAACAACCACGATCATCTTTTCGGTTATCGTCGCCGTGCCGCTCGGCGTGCTCGCAGCCTGGAAAGCGGGCACGTGGATCGACCGCGCCGTGATGATTCTTGCCGTAATCGGGTTTTCAGTTCCCGTCTTCGTGATGGGTTACTTTCTGATCTTCGGCTTCGCCATCAATCTGCGTTGGTTTCCGGTGCAAGGCTACACTAGTCCTTTTGTCGATTTCGCGCGTTTCACGAACCAAATCGTCCTCCCGACTCTGACGCTCTCGGCCATTTACATCGCGCTCATCGCGCGCATCACCCGCGCGAGCGTTATCGAGGTCCTGAACGAGGACTATATTCGTACGGCACGTGCCAAAGGTCAGATCGAACGGCGTGTGCTCTTCGTTCATGCGCTCAAGAACGCTGCAGTACCGATCGTGACCGTCATCGGCCTCGGTATTGCGCTGCTCATCGGCGGCGTTGTCGTCACCGAGAGCGTCTATAATATTCCAGGTCTCGGGCGGCTCGTGGTCGATGCCATCACACGGCGCGACTACCCGATCATTCAGGGCCTCATCCTGTTCTTTGCGTTCGTCTACATTCTGCTCAACCTGATCATCGACCTCATCTACACGATGGTCGATCCGAGGATCCGCTATTGACGATTGCGGCGACGAGAGCGGAGTCATCGGCGTTTGTGCGAACGCTCGACACCGTGCGCCATTATCCGCTGGCGACGCTCGGTGCGCTCATTCTGGTTACGATCGTCGTGGCGGCGTTGTGCGCGCCGTGGCTGTGGACGGCAGATCCTACCGCACTTGCTCCAACGCGCCGTCTACGTCCGCCATCCGAAGCGAACTGGCTCGGGACGGATCATCTCGGCCGTGACGTCTGGAGCCGCCTCGTCCATGGGGCACGGGTTTCTTTACTCGTGGGGCTCGCCGTCGCCGTTCTGTCTGTAGCGATCGGTCTCGTCATCGGCCTTGTCGCTGGTTTCATCCGTTGGCTCGATGCCGTCGTCATGCGCATCATGGATGGTCTGATGGCGATCCCGGGCATCCTCCTCGCCATTGCGCTCGTATCGGTGTCGGGTGCGAGCACGTTCACCGTGATCGTCGCCATCATGGTGCCGGAGATTCCGCGCGTTGTGCGTCTTGTCCGCGCGGTGGTTCTGTCCGTCCGCGAAGAGCCTTACGTGGAAGCAGCAACTGCGGTCGGCACACCACTCTACCTGACGCTCATTCGTCATGTGCTACCGAATTGCATTCCTCCGCTCATTGTTCAGGCGACCTATATCTGCGCTTCAGCGATGCTGACGGAAGCGATCTTGTCTTTCCTTGGCGCCGGGACACCACCGACCATCCCGAGTTGGGGCAACATGATCGCAGAAGGCCGCCTCCTATTCCAGATTGCACCGTGGAACATCCTTTGGCCTGGTATCGCTCTTGCGCTCACCATTCTCGCCGTCAACGTGCTCGGCGATGGCTTGCGTGACCGACTCGATCCGCGCATCGCGAAGCGGATGTAATCATATGAATACCGATCGACCGGTTCTCGACATCCGTGGGCTATCGGTGCGGTTGCCTATTGGCGCTGATCGGCGGCATGCCGTCGAAGATGCAAGCTTTCACGTCAGAGCAGGAGAGATCGTCTGCGTTGTTGGCGAATCTGGGTCTGGGAAATCGGTGACGGCGCACAGCGTGATGGGCTTGCTTCCGAAGCGCGAATTGCAGCCCGTAGCTGGGGAGGTTCTGCTCGAAGGTGAAAACCTGCTGACTGCCACACCGCAGCGCATGCGCGACCTACGCGGCCAACGTATGTCGATGATTTTTCAGGAACCAATGACGGCTCTCAATCCCGTCATGACTTGCGGCGATCAGATTGGCGAAGTGCTCGACATTCACACCAACCTGTCATTGCGAGAGCGTCGCGAGCGCGTCGTCGAGATCATGCGCTCGGTCAACTTGCCCGACCCTGAACAGATGGCTGATGCCTACCCACACCAGCTTTCCGGTGGCCAACGCCAACGCATCATGATCGCGGCTGCGCTCATCCTTGACCCGGCCTTGCTCATCGCTGACGAACCAACAACCGCGCTCGATGTGACGACGCAGGCTCAAATCCTCAAGCTCATCGCGGAAATGCAAGAGCGTCGCGGGACGGGTGTTCTGTTCATCACGCATGACTTCGGTGTGGTGGCTGAGATCGCGCACCGCGTGGTCGTCATGCAGAAGGGGCGCGTCGTCGAGCAGGGGTCGACCGACGACGTCTTGCGGCGGCCACAACATCCCTACACCCGCATGCTCATCGGTTCTGTACCGAGCTTGACGCCGCCGACGCGCGAGCCGAAGACCGATCAGCCCATCGCGCTCGAAACCGATCGTCTCGATAAAACCTATGGCGGGCGCAGTTTCTTTCAAGCCACGCGCGTGGTGCGTGCGGCACACAACGTCACGATCTCCGTGCGACGCGGTGAGACGCTCGGCATCGTCGGCGAGTCGGGATCCGGCAAATCGACGGTCGCACGTTGCATCGCGCGTCTGATCGATCCGAGCGGCGGCGCAATCCGCATCGATGGGGCGGACATTGCCTCTCTGTCGCGTGCAGCGATGTTGCCGCATAGGCGCAAGGTACAGATCGTCTTCCAGGATCCGTATCGCTCACTCAATCCGCGCCGCAAGGTCGGCGCGTCGATCATAGAAGGGCCGATGAATTTCGGTACATTGCGATCCGACGCTTGGGCACGGGCACGCGACCTGATGAGTCTCGTCGGGCTCGATCCGGATGCTCTCGACCGCTATCCTCATCAGTTTTCCGGTGGTCAGCGCCAGCGCATCTGTATTGCGCGAGCGCTAGCGATGAAGCCCGAGATCCTGATTGCGGATGAGGCCGTATCTGCACTGGATGTCTCGGTCCAGGCTCAGGTGCTCGATCTTCTCGACGACATTCGGAAAAAGTTTGATCTGGCGGTGTTGTTCATCACGCACGACCTCCGTGTCGCAGCTCAAATCTGCGATCGCGTCGTCGTCATGCACAAGGGCGAGGTCGTGGAGGCGGGGCCGACGGCGGAGCTGTTCGCCGCGCCGAAGCATCCCTATACGAGAGCATTGTTCGATGCGGCGCCTGGGCGTCGCTACGAATTCGCCAGCGGCAACGTCACGCTGCGGGAGGACGCAGCACAGCCGGCCGCTCAGTAGGAGCGCGGCATGCCGAGGACGTGTTGACCAACATACGCCAGGATCAGATTGGTTGGAATCGGGGCAACTTGATAGAGGCGCGTTTCGCGGAACTTGCGCTCGACATCGTATTCAGCCGCAAAGCCATAACCGCCATGGGTCTGTAGGCACGCGTTGGCGGCGGCAAAGGACGCTTCCGAAGCAAGCAGCTTCGCCATATTCGCCTCCGACCCATGAGGAAGCCCGGCGTCGAACAGGGCAGCGGCCTTGTAGCGCATCAAGTCGGCAGCGCGGATATCGATGTGAGCGCGAGCGATTGGGAACTGCACACCTTGGTTCTTACCAATGGGGCGATCGAAGACGATTCGGTCGTTGGCGTAGCGTACCGCCTTCTCGATGAACCATTCGCCATCGCCGATGCATTCAGCGGCAATCAGCACACGCTCCGCGTTCAATCCATCGAAGATGATGTGGAAGCCCTTACCTTCGATACCAATCAAGTTCTCTGCGGGAATCTCGAGGTCGTCGAAGAAGACCTCGTTCGTTTCATGGTTCACCATGTTGCGGATCGGACGCACAGACATGCCCCTAACCAGGGCCGCTTTGACGTCGATGAGAAACACCGAAAGGCCATCGGTTTTGCGTGTCACCTGCGAAAGCGGCGTCGTTCGCGCAAGCAGAATCATCAGGTCGGAATGCTGGAGCCGCGACGTCCATACTTTCTGACCGTTGATGATGTACCGGTCGCCCTTACGCATGGCCATCGTCTTGAGGTTCGTGGTGTCCGTACCCGTCGTCGGTTCTGTCACCGCCATTGACTGCAAACGCAGTTCACCAGAGGCGATCCTCGGCAGGTACAAGCACTTCTGCTCCGCCGAACCGCCACGCAGGATGGTCCCCATATTGTACATCTGCCCGTGCACTGCGCCGGCATTGCCGCCTGAGCGATTGATCTCCTCCATGATGATGGAGGCTTCGGTCAGTCCGAGACCAGCTCCGCCATACTCTTGCGGGATGAGGGCCGCGAGCCAGCCCGCCTTCGTCAGAGCGTCGACAAAAGCTTCAGGATAGCTGCGCGCCTCGTCGACCGCGCGCCAATAGGCGCCGTCAAAACGAGCGCATAAATCCCGCACGGCCTCACGTAGGTCGGTATGGTCTGCAATGTCAGGGATCGACAGAGGCACAGTCGGCGGCTCACGCAGCTTCGAGTGCGAGCGAGACACCCTGTCCGACACCGACGCACATGGTCGCAAGGCCGCGCTTGGCCCCGGTGCGCTTCATGTGACGTGCGAGCGTGCCGGCGAGTCTTGCGCCGGACATGCCGAGCGGATGACCAAGTGCGATTGCACCGCCGTGCGGATTGACATGATCTGAGGCCTCGCTCAGCCCAAGTCGGCGTAGAACGGCGATGCCTTGGGAGGCAAAGGCCTCGTTGAGCTCAATCCAGTCGAAATCCGTGACTTTGACACCGAGCCGCGCCGCAAGCTTCTGCGTCGAAGGAACCGGACCGATGCCCATGATGCGCGGCGGCACGCCCGCGCTCGCCATTGCGGTGATGCGCGCGAGGGGGGATAAACCGTGACGTGCTACGGCGACTTCCGAAGCGATCAGAAGCGCCGCCGCCCCATCGTTGACACCGGACGAGTTGCCGGCCGTCAACGTGCCGCCTTCGCGCACGAAAGCCTTCAGCTTGGCGAGACTCTCAGCCGTGGTATCCGCGCGTGGGTGTTCGTCGCGGTCGACGTTCGTGTCACCTTTCCGACCCTTGATCACGACGGGCACGATCTCTTCGTCAAACACACCCCTTGTCTGTGCTGCGGCGCAGCGCTGTTGGCTGCGCAGTGCGAAAGCGTCTTGGTCCGCACGAGTGACTTGGAATTCTTCGGCCACGTTCTCGCCGGTTTCTGGCATGGAATCGATGCCATACTGCGCCTTCATCAGCGGGTTGACGAAACGCCACCCGATCGTTGTGTCAAAGATGTCCGCCGAGCGTTGAAAAGCCTCTTGTGCCTTTCCCATCACGAGCGGCGCTCGCGTCATGGATTCAACGCCGCCCGCGATCACGAGGTCGGCTTCGCCAGCCTTGATGGCGCGTGCGGCCGCCCCGACGGCATCGAGACCGGACGCGCATAAGCGATTTAAGGTCGCGCCCGGGACATCGGTCGGAAGCCCCGCGAGCAATGCGGCCATTCGGGCAACGTTGCGATTATCTTCGCCCGCCTGATTGGCACAGCCAAGAACGACTTCATCGAGTGAAGCGGCGATGCCCGGGTTGCGTTCGGCGATGGCGCGGATCGGCGTCGCAGCCAGATCATCCGTGCGCACCTGCGCCAGTGCGCCAGCATAGCGGCCGATCGGTGTACGAACGTAGTCGACGATGTAGGCATTCGCCATGTCACTCTCCGTGCGCGAATTTCGTTCGTGCGCTCAAGTCGCGGAGCACCGCAAGCTCGCGTTCGGTCGGCGGAGCCGTCGTCGCAACCTCAGGTGCGAAGACAAGCGGCCAACTCGTTGCTGCCGCGACTTGCTCGCGCGTCACCCCCGGATGCAGGGAGACGACGGTCAGCTCTTTGGTGACCGGATTGGGTTCCATGACACAGAGATCAGTTACAACACGTGTCGGTCCTTTCGTCGTCACGCCGTGGTGCGTGCGTCCATTCAACCCGCCCTCGCCATGACCGAGCGAGGTCACGAAATCGAGCTTGTCGACGAAGCTGCGCTTCGACTGCGCCATGATGATGAAAATCTCACCGCACGAGATCGCAATCTCCGGCGCGCCGCCGCCGCCGGGTAACCGCACCTTCGGTTGGACATACGGCCCGACCACGGTCGTGTTGAGGTTCGCGAAGCGGTCGATCTGCGCCCCTCCGAGGAACCCGATTGAGATGCGCCCGCCTTGTAACCAGTAGCGGAACATCTCCGGCACGCTCACCGTGCAGAGCGCCGTCTCGCATAACTCACCGTCGCCGATCGACAGCGGCAACACGTTCGGTCGTGTTTCGATCGTTCCGGACTCGTAGATCAGCACGATGTCGGGTGCATGTGTCAGTCGCGCGAGGTTGCAGGCGGCCGACGGTGCCCCGATGCCGACAAAACACACGTCGTCATTCTTCAGAGCGCGTGCCGCAGCAATCGTCATTATCTCGGTTGGGGTGTGGGTCATGGTGCCGAGGAGGGTGTTCATCGTCACGTTACTCACGCTGCCGCCGCATGGACGGCAAAGGCGTCTGGCGTGCTCGCGAGGACGTTCGCTGACATCCAGGCACGGAAGGTGTCGCGCTCGCGTGCGATGGTGTCCCACGTCTTGTAAAAACCGTTGTGCCGTTTGTAGTAACCCTGCGCATAGGAAGGGAAGGCGCCACCCCGCACCTGCGCGATCGCCGTCACCGTCCACCGTGGCAGGATGCAGGCATTGGAAGAGACGGTCCCGAAGTCGTCGACGATATCTTCTACGGTGACGATCGACCGTTTGGCAGCGAGGACAGCTTCCTTCTGCACGCCAATGATCCCCTCGATCAGCACGTTGCCGCGCCGATCCGCTTTCTGCGCGTGGATCACCGCGACGTCGAGTTTGATAGCGGGAATAGCAGCGAGGCGCTCTCCCGTGAACGGGCACGTGATGAATTTGATGTTCGGGTTGACGCGCGCGAGTTCCGCGCCGCGATAGCCACGGAAGATCGCGCAGGGCATGCCCGCAGCGCCGGCTTCGTAAGCATTTGCCATGGCGGCATGGCTGTGTTCCTCAATGGCGAGTGGCCGTGGCCACCCGTTCTCGATAGCATCGCGTAATCGGTGCAGTGACCCTACACCCGGGTTTCCACCCCAGGAAAAGACCAGTTTCTTCGCAAGACCCATGCCGATCATCTGATCGTAGATGAGGTCGGGCGTCATGCGTATGAGCGTGAGATCGGTCTTGGCTTGGCGTATGATTTCGTGACCGGCCGCATAAGGGATTAGATGCGTGAATCCCTCGCAGGCGATTGTGTCGCCGTCGTGTACATTTATGGCAACCGCTTCGGCGAGACTCATTACCTGCGACATCGCTCATCCTCCCGCCCGTCGGCGAGGGTACATGCGCCGCGCACCGGCAACGGTCAAGAGATGGTCGCTGCGCGGGCGAGCGCGGCTGACCAGCAACACCGGATGGCCGTCTCGCCCGGCGCGTTCGTGTGTCATGCGATCCGTACCAATGTCGGCCTGTACGAGACCACGAACTACGGCAAGTACGAACTGACCGGCAAGGGTGTGCTCCTGGCTCGATCGGGTGTTCGCCTGTCGTATCCCGCGGCCAGGGCGGATGGCGATTGCGCCGATGCTGAGTCCGCGCGGGCGGATCATGGGCGATCTGTCGGTCACTTGTCTTGCCGAGGATCGCTGCCTAATCGTCGGCTGGGAATTTGCCGATCTCTAGGAGAAGGCAATTGAACCGCCGCGACGCTTCGTCACTTTCGTGGTCGATGCGCCGCATGCCGACGTTGTTGGTTACAAGGTCGTGTTGAAGGACGGTGTGCCATCGGCCATGTATCGTCCGGTGGGTTCGGGCATTGGGTTGGCAAGAGCCTTGCCGTCGGTTACGTGCCGTCGTCGCTTGCGCGCGGGATGGCGAGGTTTTTGCGATCGACGTCCTCGACCAAGAGTGTCGGGCTGTGATCACCGTGCAGCCGCTTCACGACCCGCAAGGAGGAAGGCTCCGATCGTGACTATCATTGAGAGCCCATGCCAGCAGATTTGTGTGATCGATCCGATGACGGAGTTGTGCATCGGCTGTGGCCGAACCCGCGCCGAGATTGCTGGGTGGATCGGCATGACGTCGGCGGAACGCCGCGCGGTCATGGCAAGCCTTCCCGATCGCCTCACGTTGATGACGTCGCGTGGTGCAGGCGAGCGCAGTTGGCGGCGCTTGCGAGAGGAGGCGGACGGGGCATAGGCTTTCCGTATGCTTGCAAGACGCATCGCCGACGTTCCGGTTCTGCTCGCGGACGGAGCCACGGGAACAAACCTGTTCGGGATGGGGCTCACTTCTGGCAACGCACCCGAGATCTGGCTCGACAAGCATCCCGATCGCATCCAGGCGCTCCACCGTGCTTTCGTCGAAGCCGGCGCTGACATCATTCTTACCAATTCCTTCGGCGCCAATGCGCGGCGTCTCATGCTGCACGATATGCAGGCGCGCGCACGCGAGCTCAATCGCATCGCGGCCAGTCTTGCGCGGGAGGTTGCGGACCGGGCCGGTCGCCCAGTCGTGGTCGCGGGGTCGGTTGGGCCAACGGGAGAGCTTCTCGCGCCGCTCGGACCGCTCACTGAAAGGGTCGCAGTCGAGATTTTCACGGAGCAGATCACCGGTCTAAAGGAGGGCGGCGTCGACGTGGTTTGGATCGAGACAATGTCGTCCGTCGAGGAAATGCGCGCCGCGGCAACAGCAGCAGGCGAGATCGGCATCCCCTACACGCTGACGGCAAGTTTTGACACGGCCGGGCGCACCATGATGGGCTTGTCGCCGGCAGGTCTCATCGAATTCGCCGCGAGTTTGGTGCCAAAGCCGGTCGCGATCGGTTCCAATTGCGGCGTCGGTGCTGCCGATCTCGTCGTCTCCGTGCTTGGCATGATGCAGGCGGTACCAACGATGCCGCTTATTGCTAAAGCAAACGCCGGTATTCCGGTCATTGGTGCAAGCGGTGCCGTCTACTCCGGCACACAAGAAATCATGGCGCGTTACGCCGAACTCGCTATCGACGCGGGTGCCCGTATCATCGGTGGATGCTGCGGCACGACGCCGGCGCATCTGGCCGCGATGCGCCGCGCGATCGATACGCATTGCGCTGGACCGCGGCCAGAGTTCGACGTGATCGTCGCTGCCCTCGGCGCTCTCGTCTCCCCACCCAAAGCAGATGGCGAAACGCAGCGTCGTGCATCACGCCGGCGAGGAAAGGAGGTGACCACGTGACCGACGGCGTTCCAGTGGCGCGCCGACGCGACCGCGACGCACGAGCTGCGCGCGTCACGGCGCCATGGTGGACGAAGCGACGCAAATGACACGCCTCGGCCGCGAGGTTGTTGAGGAACACGTGCGCAAAGCATCTACGGCGTTTGTTCTGCACGCATGCAACCCCGAACGGCACATGCATGTTGGGGGCAGATCAGTTGCCGCACATCCGCGAGCCGAGCCAATTCCCTCTTCCATATGCAATCCCTCGACGTCATCGCGGAGGGGCCGTTCCAGCCGAAGAACAATCACGTTTCCGTTCCGCATGGCGCAGGGCTTGGTGTTACGCTCGACCGCGCGCGGCTTGCGCATTGCCATCGGCTCTTTTGCGAGGATGGTCCGCTCGACAAGTTTCACGACCCAACCCGTCCCAGTATGTTCCGCCGCTTGCCGCTCGCCTGAAGTCATGCCCGCGAATAGCCATCTGCCGTGAACGTCCATCCCTGATAGCGCTCGCTGATCGGATCACTTGGCGTGATGTCCACTTCGCCCGCATAAACCTCTGCGTTGTCCTGCGGCACATAACCGATGCGTGCCCAACTCGCGCTCTGCCACCACCGGCGCGGGTTCGCGGAACATCCCCATACGATCTCGTAGCCGAGGTTCGGCACCTCCACGCAGGCACGCACCAGACGTATGAGGTCAGGGTAGGAGAGCCATGTCGACAAATGCCGCCTGTCCTTCGGCTTGGGCAGACACGACCCGATGCGCAGATGCGCGCTCTCAACCCCGTGCTTGTCGTAGTAGAGCCGGCCCATCTGTTCCCCGAATACCTTCGAGAGGCCGTAGTAGGTGTCTGGCCGTGTGGCGCAGTCTTCGTCGAGCACCGTCGTGCGTTCGTGGAAACCGATTGCATGGTTCGACGAGGCGAAGATCACACGGGCATTCGCGGCCTTCGCGGCTTCAAAGGCGTGCCAGGTTCCGCGTAGATTGGCGTGCAGGATCGCCTCGAACCCGTCCTCGATCGGGATGGCGCCGAAGTGGACAATTGCGTCCGTGCCCATGGCGAGCGGCGTGAGCAGGCTGGGGTCGCCTACGTCACCCTGCTTGAATTGCGCTCCCGGCGGCAACGCGTCCGGGAAGGGCGCGATGTCGGTGAGGCGCAGCGTGTGTCCTGCCTCGGCGAGTCCGCGCGTCAGAACCCGGCCGAGCGCGCCCGAGGCGCCGGTGATCAGAATGGTTTTGGCCATGGTCACGCTCCAGAAAAACGTGGCACTGGTGCGCCGGCGACAGGCGCACGCGCAACGATGAGATCACCGGACAGGGGATAGCCGACGAGGGTCTCGGCATCGTGTTTGCGGTGCGAGGTGACGAACAGGCTCCGCATGTCCTGCCCGGCAAAGCAGAGCATGGTCGGCGCCGGAACAGGGACGTGAAAGGTCGCAACCAGCTTCCCGTCCGGCGCGAAGCGATTAAGCACGCCGGCCGAAACACCTGCGCTCCAATAATGACCCTCAACGTCCATGGCGGCTCCGTCCGGTCGACCTGCGGCCTCGGTAAGATCGACAAAGCGACGTCGGTGGGAGAGAGACACGGTCGCAACATCGAAGTCGAAGACGTCGATCCAGGGTCCGCGTGAATCGGACCAGTAGAGACGCGTGCCATCAGGCGAAAACGCAAGTCCGTTCGAGACGCGCGTGCCCTGCGCTTTCACCTCGCAACGGCCGGTCGCGTCGATCCGCCAGAGCGTGCCACACGGTTTGAGGGCGGGCGTATCGTCCATCGAGCCCACCCAGAAGGCGCCGTCCGGCCCAACCTTGCCGTCATTCAAGCGGTTGCCTGCGGGTTCAGGGCTCGGCGTGGCAAGATGCGATCTTGCGCGCGTGTCGGGATCGAACAGGATCACGTCCTTGCGCAAGGCAACGACAAGCCTGCCGGATTCGCATAGTCCGAGCGAGCACACCTCTGTTTCGAAGTCGTATCGCCCAACAGGTCCATGCTCCGGGTGAACCATGTGAATTGCTCGACCGGCAATGTCGGCAAAGAAGACGATGCCGCGTCGGTCGTCCCAGACGGGGCTTTCGGCCAGTTCACACTGCAAGGCAGCAATCGAAACGAAGTCCATGCAAAACGCTTGTCGGCGCCGGTTGCCGACGTCAAGCTTGCCCGTAGCATGTCCGACCCGACCGACCTCGACGCCTTCGCCCTCGCTCGCGCCTATGCCAGCCGTATCCTCTCGCCGGTCGAGACGGCTAAGGCGGCGCTCGCTAGGCTCGACCGCTTCGAGCCGGTCGTCAACGCCTTCGTCATGGTCGACCGTGAGGGTACCATGGCGGCGGCGCGCGCGAGTGAAGCGCGCTGGGTTGCAGGCGCTCCGGCGTCTCGGCTCGACGGCATACCGGCCACGGTCAAGGACAACATCGCCTGGGCAGGATTGCCCACGCGCAAGGGTTCGGCCGCGATCCCGGCGTTCCCCGAACCGGAGGATTCACCGGCCGTGGCGCGCCTGCGGGAGGCAGGTGCGATCCTGCTCGGCAAGACGACCATGCCGGAACTCGGCTGGAAGGGCTTGTCGGATTCTCCGCTGACGGGCCTGACACGCAATCCCTGGCGCACCGACCGCACCACCGGCGGGTCATCGGCCGGGGCGGCGGCGTGCGCGGCGCTTGGGGTCGGGCGCATTCATCTCGGCACGGATGGCGCGGGATCCGTGCGCATCCCGGCCGCCTTCACCGGCATCGTCGGTCTGAAACCCACCTATGGGCGCGTGCCGGCCTATCCGATGTCGGTGATGGGTGGCCTCGCTCACATCGGCCCGTTGACCCGAACTGTCAGTGAAGCGGCGCTTGTCTTATCCATCATCGGTGCGCCCGATCGCCGCGACATCACGGCGTGGCTCGATCCGCCGCATGACTACACGCAGGAGATCGAAGGCGGCATTCGCGGTGTTCGCGTGGGGTTCAGTCCGCGCCTCGGTTACGTCACGCGCATCAATCCCGCAGTGGAGCGCGTCGTTGCGGACGCGGTCGGGGCGCTCGCTTCGCTCGGTGCAGTGGTCGAGCACGTCGATCCAGGCTTTGCCGATCCGGTTGCGATCCTGAACGATTGGTGGTTCGCCGGCGCGGCACTGGCGCTGCGCGGCGTGACGGCCGAGCAGTGCGCTCGGATGGATGCGGGTCTCCTCCGCGTCGCCGAGATCGGCGCAGAAATCGATGCCGCGACCTTGATCGAGAGGCAGAACTACGCGCGGACGACCTTGTCGCGCAGCATGGAAGCTTTCCACGCCCGCTACGACGCGCTCGTCACGCCGCAGATGCCGACGGGCGCTATTCCCTTCGGCGCAGATGTGCCGCCGGACGGTTTTGCGGACATCAGCGATTGGGGTTCGGAGTGGACGAACTGGAGCCCTTTCACCTATCCCTTCAACATCACGCAGCAACCAGCGATCAGCGTGCCCTGCGGCTTCGATGGTGATGGTATGCCTGTCGGCCTGCAGATCAT
The DNA here is from genome assembly GCA_041694995.1 of Pseudomonadota bacterium. Lineage (GTDB taxonomy): Bacteria > Pseudomonadota > Alphaproteobacteria > Rhizobiales > UBA4765 > Raskinella. The sequence continues at coordinate 128,856 of JBGFRS010000024.1, forward strand.
CGCACCGCGCGGCCGTGACGATATCGTTCTCCGTCTCGCACGTGCCTTCGAGGAAGCGCGGCCCTTCGCGCGGATCGACGTCCCACGGATTGCCTAACCCAATCCGCCGGGCAACGGCCATTCCCCTGCGGCCGCGGCATCGGGCAGGTACCACCGGCGGATGGCCTTGTCGGCGATGGCATAGCCCCAATTGACCAAGGCGAAGCGCCGCGCGTCGCCGAAATCCTTGAGCCGCGTCGGTGTATGCGCGAGTTCCATGATACGCCTTCGGTTGCACGGCAGACCACCAACGCCATTGTAGCGGTTCGGGTCTGAGTCGATGCTCCAATAGGCGCCCATGCTCGTCTCAGGCGTGTCGCCCATCACGTCGGCGAGGAGATCGCGCCCATCGAGGACGCGGCCGAGCGTGAAGCGACCGACGATGTCGCGGCGACGCAAGGCGCGAACTTGATAGTCGGTCACGTCCCAGCCGCGGCGGAGCAGCGCGTACCAGTTCCACAGACCTGTGGTGTTGCCGCCGAACGGCGCGCCGCCGTCGGAAACGAGCACGGTCGGCCACTCGTCGATGGGTTCGAGTGCGTGATTGTCGTACACGCCGCCGTCGGCGAGAACGGCGCGCCGCGTCAGTGTCGTCTGCACGGTGTCGAGCACGATGTCGCGCCCGGATGTCGGTAGGGCCGCCGGTCCAGCAACGAAGGTCTGACCGGACAAGTCGAGCCGAACCGGTGCAAGAAAGGGTGGAAACGCAGCCGAGGCGGCCACAGCCGTCGCCACCTCGATGGTCGGATCGAGAATCATGCCGAGGCGCCAATCGGCCATGTAGGGGCGCGAGAACCGCCACAGGGCACCCGTCGACAGATTGGTCGCACACAGAATGAAGCGTGGCCCTTCCGCATCGGTCGGCAGGTCGCGCAATGTCGCGCGCCCGTACAGCGCCCGATACTGATGGATCATCACCGGGCCGACCAGCGCGCCCTGGGTGAGGAAACCGATGAGGGTGCCAGCGATGTCGATGCTGCGTTTCGAAAAGGCCAGAATCGGCTCCACGTAGACCTCAGTCAAATTCGTCGCACGACCGCCCACGAAGGTAAGTTTCTTCCAAATAAGCCCGAGATGTGCTGCTGCAATCGATCCGCCAGACACGCTTGCGACCCGTGCAAGCTGCGGCAGCAGGTTCAATTCGTTCATGCGGATCAGCGCGCCCGTATGAAACAGCATCGCGCGAAAACCGCCGCCTGACAGGGCCAGAGCAATCCCTTCGCGAGGCTGCGCGCGTGTCGGTTGCCGTGTGCCCTCATGGTTCATGGCGCGCTCCCGCCCTTCGGACTTGGCAGGACGAAGCTTACGCCTCACGATCGCGCCGGCAACGCGGGCGGAGGCTGCGCATGGTGTTTTCGAGTGGCATTCCCGCGGTCGACCGCTATCTCGATGAGGGCTATGCTGCGGTACCTGGCATGTCATCGCGGTTCGCAGCCATGATTTGCGGGCACATCCTGCGTCGCCAGAGCGAATGGGACATTTCTGGCCACGTGGCGGAGATCGGAACCTTCGCAGGGCGCTTTTTCATCGCGCTGGCCCTGGCATTGAAGGACGGCGAGCGGGCTTTGGGTATCGATACGTTCGAGTGGCCGGATGCCGGGCTTCTCGATCGTTTCCACAGCTTCGTGCGCCGTCATGGCGTGCCGGACGATCGGGTCATCGCGCTCAAAGCGGATACGTCACAACTGACGTCGGATACGATTCTGGCGCGGCTGGGCGGTCCCATCCGTTTCTTCCACATAGATGGCGAGCACACGCGGCGCGCGCTGACGCACGACCTCGATCTCGCTTATGCCGTCCTGCACGAGAAGGGGGTCATCGTGCTCGACGACATGCTGCATCCGGGCTTTCCGATGCTCTTCGTTGCGGTGATGGACTGGCTCGGGAACCACCCGGACATGCGGATCGTTTGCGTGATCGACCGGGAAGACATCAGCGCGGCCGCGAAGTTCGTGTTGTGTCGGACCTCGATTCAGGGGACCTACGAGAACGATCTGATGACGAGTTTCCCGGATCAGCACTGGACGTTTGGCGCAGATTTCGAGCAATGGCTCGGTGTCGTCTTAACGCCCCATCCCCGGTTGCCCGACCTGACGTGATCGGGTCACAATCCGAGCAAGCCCCGCATACGCTCGTCGAGGCCGTAGACGTCGGCGAGGCGCCGGGACTCACCATGCTCGTCGATCATCAGCGTGAAATAGGCGAGATGGACCGGGACCTTGTGGCGCAAGCGCACGTGTCGCTCTGAATTGCCGTACATGCCTTCGATTCGCCCCACGGTCATGTTGGCCTCGCGCTGGAACACGGCTTCCGCAAAGGCCAGCGGATTGTCGACGCGCACGCAGCCATTCGAAAAGGCGCGAACCTGGCGCTGGAAGTAACCCCGCGCGGGCGTGTCGTGCAGGTAGATCGAGTGATCGTTCGGAAACATGAACTTGATGCGGCCGAGCGCATTTCGTTCACCCGGCGGCTGGCGGAACACGGTACGGCGACCGTTTCGTATGACCTGGATGCCGCGCCGCGCAAGCGCCTCCGGGTTCGATGCAAGAAGCGGGAAGAACTCACGCCGAGCAATTCCAGGTGGAACCGTCCACGACGGGTTCACGACGAAATACTCCAACTCATCCGAGAACATTGGCGTCGGTGTTTCGCGCTTGCCAACCACCGTGCGGCCGACGAAGCGCTCGCGCCCACTCTGAACGACACGCACAAGATATTCGGGGACATTCACCCAGACGTGCAGATCGCCGAGGTCGCGAGGCAGCCAGCGCCAGCGTTCCATGTTCACGATAATCTCGGCCAAGCGGTCCGCGGGTGCCCCAGAGGATCGTGTGTCATCCCGATTTAACGCCCGAAGTGTTGCGGACCCGACGACACCTGTGGGTTCGAGGCCGTGCGCTCGCTGGAAAGCGCGGACGGCCGCGATAAGGGCAGCATCGACTACATCTGAACGCGTTTCAGGTGCTGTGAGAGCGAACCGCTCCCGCAGGGCCGGCACACGCATGTCGCTCATGCCGAGGCGCAGGGCCGGCCCACTTGGGATTGGGCGGCGCGAGACCGACTGTGGCTGTGTATCCGTTGCAAGCAGGCGTTCCAGTTCCAGGCGCAGGGCCACGAATCCGGGATGCGCTGGATGCAGGCTTTCTAACATCGCTGCCGTGGCGTCCGTGTCCGCGATGCGCGCCAGAACGCCCGCGAGGTCCGGAATGGGAGGCGTTGCATACACAAATGGCGCCAAGCGACGGATGTCGACGCGACCGCCAAAGGCATGAAGTGCGTAAGCTGCGAGGGCACTTGATACCTCGATATCGGCCGTCGCGACGTCTGCGGCCCGCGCACCGAGCGAGGCAAAAGAGGGGCGCTCGTAGTCGGCCGGCTCGAACCCATCTACGCGCGCGAACCGCAGCCGTGCCACGACGCGCGCGGCGCGGTCGGACCAGGTTCCGTTCGGCGCGAGCCAAGCGGGTTCGAAAGACCGGGATTCGTAGAAGGCGGTTACGGCATCGCGAATACGGCGATCTTCAAAGAAGATGGCGCGCGCCTCGGCCAATCGGTTCCGAATCGAGAAGCTGGCACCGCCTTGTGATCCGCTTTCTGCGATCGTGAATGCGGGGCCGTGCGCGAGCCGAGCGTCGATGTTCGGCTCAGCAACGCTCGGGGAAGAGATCACCAGAAAGCTCAAGGCCGCCGCGACCGAAAGCCGTTGACTCATGTGGAGAGAAATCCCTCGTCTCGCAACGATCCGGCAAGCCACGTCACATCAACGTGTTCCGTTACACGAATCAATCTTAGGTTGGTTTCGGATGTGCCCTTCCGATCGCGCGCTACTCAGCGGCGACAGTCGTCTCGGCAGCGAGACCCAATTCCTTGAGACGACGGTAAAGCGTTGAGCGGCCGATGCCGACTCGGCGCGCAACCTCGGTCATGTTGCCCCGATAGTGGGCGATGGCATAGCGTAGAAGATCGCGCTCAATTTCTTCAAGCGGGCGTACCTCGCCCCCGTCGTCGAGAATGGACAGCTGACCCTGCCGGCCAAGCATCGGCACCACATTTGCCGCCGGGATCGGCGTGCGGGGTTCCAGCGTCGACAAGACTGGCTGCGGCGCGGTGTCCCCGCGAAGCTGCGGCGGCTCCCATCCATCCACCTGGGCAGCGATCTGTGGGAATTCAGTAACGTCGAGCACGGGGCGATCCGCGAGGACAATGGCGCGGAACATGGCGTTTTCGATCTGACGGACGTTCCCTGGCCAGCGATAGGTGGAGAGGAGCGTCATGGCATCAGCGGTCAGACCGTCGATGCGCTTGCCTTCCTCGGCCGCGAAGCGCGCAACGAAGTGCTTGACGAGGTCAGGCACGTCGTCGAGCCGGTCGCGCAGCGGCGGAATCCAGATCGGAAACACCGAAATGCGATAGTAGAGATCTTCTCGGAACTTCCCTTCCTTGACAAGGTCGACGAGGGTCCTGTTCGTAGCCGAGATCAGGCGGAAATCGGTCTTGATCGACCGACGCGCCCCGACGGGTTCAACTTCGCCCTCCTGGATTGCGCGCAGCAGCTTGACCTGCGTGTCGAGCGGAAGCTCACCGATCTCGTCGAGGAATAAGGTCCCGCCGCTCGCTTCCACGAATTTGCCGGTGTGTTTGTCCTGCGCACCGGTGAATGCCCCCTTCTCGTGGCCGAACAAGATCGATTCAACCAGATTGGCGGGGATTGCGCCGCAATTGACCGTCACAAACGGTTTGGCGCGGCGTTCTGACGAGCCCTGGATCGCGCGAGCAATCAGTTCCTTACCGACACCTGACTCGCCTTCGAGCAGGATGGGGATGGTGGAGGAAGCCGCGCGTTTGCCGAGCTCCAGCACGCGTGCCATCGACGGGCTCTTGGTGACGATGTCCTTAAATGACATGACGCCATCGCGGCGCCGGTTGATACGCTGGATCTCGCCCTGGAGTGCATTCACCTTGAGCGCATTTCGGATCGAGACGTCCAGTCGCTCGATTGAGACCGGCTTGACAACGAAATCGAAGGCGCCGGCGCGCATCGCCGATACGACGGTATCAATACCGCCCTGTGCGGTGAGCACGATCACCGGCTTGTCGATCCCCATGTCCCGCATGCGCGACAGAACGCCCATGCCATCCAGGTCGGGCATCACGAGGTCGAGCACGACGAGGCCGACATCCGCCCCATCGCGACCCGCCATGACCCCCAATCCAGCCTCCCCCCCGTCGGCAACGAGGACGCGGTGGCCGATTCGCTTCAGCGCTTCTTCGACCAAACGACGCTGGATCGGATCGTCGTCGATGACGAGAATGGTTTCCGGCATGCAAACGGTCCGTACGGATTCGACACGATCGGAAGGACTCTTGGCCACAACAAGTAAACAGGGTGTTGCCGATCGGTCTCGAATTGGTGCGACCGGCGCGCATTGGGCACAGATAGGAGCCCATGCTAGGACGACATGCTCTCAGAGTTCGCAGGGACCTCATGCCACCATCCGCCGCAAACATCTCCAATTCGTCGCTAGGCCACCTGCCCGAATGGAATCTCGCCGATCTCTACGAAAGCATAGAGTCCGAATCGCTCGTTCGCGATCTGGAACGCCTGGACGAAGAATGCGTAGCGTTTGAAACGCGTGCCAAAGGGACCTTAGCGCCGCTCGCGGCAAACGACCCGGGCACTCTCGCAGCGCACATCGCTGCTTATGAGGCGATTCAAGACTTGGCTGGTCGCATCGGTTCTTACGCCAGCCTTCTCTACGCCGGTAATACAGCAGATGCCGCGCGTGCGAAGTTCTATGGAGACGTACAGCAGAAGATCACGGACGCATCGCGCCACCTCTTGTTTTTCGAATTGGAACTTAATCGATTGAATGACGCCGTCCTCGACTCGGGTATGAAGATTTCCGCCGCTCTCGCGCGCTACCGTCCCTGGATCGAGGATCTCCGCAAAGAAAAACCGCATCAGCTACAGGATGATTTGGAACGTCTTTTTCTTGAGAAGAGCATGACAGGAGCGGCCGCTTGGAATCGGCTGTTCGACGAAACCATTTCAAGTCTGCGGTTCAAGGTGGGAGACGAGCATCTTTCCCTCGAGCTGACACTCAATCGGCTGCAGGATGACGACGAGAACGTGCGCAAGCGCGCCGCCGATGCTCTGGCGGAGACGTTCCGAGCAAACCTTCGCGTCTTCACTCTCATCACCAATACGCTCGCCAAGGACAAGGAAATCGGAGACCGTTGGCGCGGTTTCGCGGACATCACCGATTCACGGCATCTCGCGAACCGGGTCGAGCGTGCGGTGGTCGACGCGCTCGTTGCGGCCGTTCGCGAGGCGTATCCGCGTCTGTCGCATCGCTACTATGCGCTGAAGGCACGCTGGTTCGGCAAGGACGCGCTCGATTATTGGGATCGCAATTCGCCGCTGCCGAAAGTGGCGCAAAAGAAATATGCGTGGGAGGAGGCCAGGGGAACCGTTCTCGATGCCTATCAGCGCTTCTCACCGGAGCTGTCGAACATCGCGCGGCGCTTCTTCGACGAGCGGTGGATCGACGCGCCGGTGCGGCCAGGTAAGGCGCCGGGTGCATTTGCGCACCCAACCGTCCCCTCCGCGCATCCCTATGTTCTTCTCAATTATCAAGGTCGCCCGCGCGACGTCATGACGCTTGCTCATGAACTCGGCCACGGCGTCCATCAAGTTCTCGCCGCGCCGAACGGTGCCCTCATGGCACCGACGCCGCTCACATTGGCGGAAACGGCCTCTGTCTTCGGGGAAATGCTGACGTTCCGCCGCCTGTTGGACGATGCGGCAAATGCGGACCAGCGCAAGGCAATGCTCGCCGCCAAAGTTGAAGACATGCTCAACACGGTCGTTCGACAGATCGCGTTCTACACGTTTGAGCGCAAGGTCCATACGGCGCGTGCGGGCGGCGAACTCACGTCCGACGACATTTCTGCGCTGTGGTTGGATGTGCAGCGGGAGAGCCTCGGCCCGGCCGTTCGGCTTGGCCCAGGTTACGAAACGTACTGGTGCTATATCCCTCACTTCATTCATTCGCCTTTCTACGTCTACGCCTATGCCTTTGGCGATTGCCTCGTGAATTCGCTTTACGCGGTTTATCAGCGCGGCGATCTACGCTTCGCCGAAAAATATCTCTCGATGCTCTCTGCTGGCGGAACCAAACACCATTCAGAGCTTCTCGCGCCATTCGGGCTCGATGCACGCGATCCGAACTTCTGGAGTCTCGGCCTTGGCCTCATTGACCAGATGATCGGGGACTTGGAGGAGATGGATTGAGCCGCCCCGTCTGGGTCGAGGCCGCGCTCAACGGCCCGTGGAGTCGCGGGTTGCAGCCACTCATTCCGGTTACCGCCGATGAGATCGTGGAGGCCGGCATTGCTGCAGCGGGCGAGGGCGCGGCGATCCTGCACTTCCATGCCTACGATCCGGTGACTGGCAAACAGAAGGACGATGCCGATCTCTATGCGCCGATCATCGAGAGACTACGACGGGCGACCGGCTGCATCGTCTATCCGACTTTGCCGATCGCAGGCTCCGATCTGTCGGGACTCGGGGGCACGGCCACTGAGCGGTTTCGCCATATTGACGCGCTGGCGCTCCGCGGCCTCGTCGAATGGGCCGTTGTCGATCCTGGCTCCGTCAATTTCGCATGTCGGAGTAGGGCGGAGGGAGCGTCATCACCCTTCGTCTACCTGAACCCAGACGATCACATTCGTGAAGGGTTGCGGCTTGCGGCGATCCACGGCTTTCATCCAAGTTACGCGATCTACGAGCCGGGCTTCACGCGCCTGGGTGCACTCCTCTCTCGTGAATTGGTGGTTCCGACACCAATCTATCGCTTCATGTTCTCCGAACAGTTCGCTTGGGGTTTCCCGCCGGAGCCTTGGGCGCTGGAAGCTCATCTCAGACTTCTCGCTGTGGAAGCGCCGACGGCGCCTTGGATGGTTGCCGGTCTTGGCGTGGACATCGTACCTCTGGTTGCAGAGGCGGTCACTCGCGGAGGCCATGTCCGCGCCGGTTTGGAGGATGCTCCCCTAGGGACTCGGGATGCGAATACAGCCTGGGTTTCCCGAACGGTGCGCGCCGTTGTTGGTGCTGGTGGTCAACCAGCGAGTCCGAGCGACATTCGTATGGCCTTGCTCTCCGCGTCACCGAACCCCATCGTAGGTTAGTCATGAGTGATCGCGATACTGAAAAGAACCGCTTCACCTCGCGTATCCAGCGCTACGCCCGCGTCGGTACTGGTGTTGGTCAAGCAGCAACTCGGATCGCAGGTGCGCGCATGTTCGGTGCGGCGGATCGTACACGTGAGGCCGAGCTTTTGCGCGTTGCTCTCGGGAATCTGAAGGGCCCGATCATGAAGGTGGCGCAGCTTCTGGCCACTATTCCCGAAGCAATCCCTGCTGAATGGGCGGCCGAGCTTCAGAAGCTGCAATCGGAAGCACCACCCATGGGATGGGCTTTCGTCAAGCGTCGCATGACCGCCGAGCTTGGTCCCGATTGGATGCAGCGTTTTGCCTCCTTCGACAAGGTGCCGGCTGCTGCAGCCTCGCTTGGACAAGTGCATCGTGCCGTCGCGCTGGACAGCACGCCTCTCGCGGTGAAACTGCAATACCCCGATATGCAGTCGGCGGTGGAGGCCGATCTCACGCAACTCGATCTTCTCTTCGGGCTCCATCGTCGCCTTGGAGCCGTCATTGACACGCGCGAGATTCACGCGGAGATCGGCGCGCGTGTCCGTGAGGAGCTCGACTACGTTCGCGAAGCGCGGCACATGCGCCTTTACAGCAGCATCTTCACTAGGGATTCCGATATCCGCGTGCCTGTCGTCCGCAAGGAATTGTCAACCCACCGCCTTCTCACCATGGGTTGGCTCGACGGCCGTCGCTTGCTCGACCACAAGCAAGACGCTCTCGAGGTTCGCAATCGCCTGGCCACCGCCATGTTCAAAGCGTGGTGGTATCCTTTTAGTCATTACGGCGTCATTCACGGCGATCCGCACCTCGGCAATTACACCGTCTGGCAAGACGACAAGACCGAACCGCGCGGCATCAATCTACTCGACTATGGCTGCATTCGCATCTTTCCAGCACGGTTCGTGCAAGGGGTGATAGATCTCTACCGTGGGCTGCGCGACGGGCGGCGAGATCAGATCGTCGCGGCCTACGAAGTCTGGGGATTCCACAATCTCGATGCGGAGACGATCGACATCCTGAACATCTGGGCACGTTTCATTTACGGGCCGCTGCTGGAGGATCGTGTGCGTTCGATTGCGGATGGCGTATCGCCGGCGGAGTATGGACGGCGCCAAGCGTTCGAAGTGCATAGGGCCCTAAAAGAGAAAGGGCCCGTGGTCACGGTGCCGCGCGAGTTCGTATTTATGGACCGCGCCGCGATCGGACTCGGCGGCGTCTTCCTGCACCTTCGTGCGGAACTCAACTTCTATCGTCTTTACAACGACACGATTGCTGATTTTGACGTCAATGTTTTGGCGCGCCGTCAGCGAGACGCGTTGATGGCCGTCGGCCTCGATCCGCCCGATGTTGCTGCAGCCTGATCAGGCGCGTCCATCAGTTCCTCGATTTGCCGCAGAACGTCGGCTGTTGCCGTCCAATGCGGCATGTGGCCAGCGGGGAGCGTCATGAGGCGCGCATGCGGGACATCGCGCTGCAGCCCGACGGCGTGGACGTGATTCCAAACGATCGAATCGTGCTCGCCGACGATCACGGTCGTGGGAGCCACGATACCCCGATAGCGCGGTGCTGTCCGTGTGAAGTTCTCTTCCGCAGACGAGACATCTTCAGCGTTCGCGCGAAAACTTGCTGCACGAAGCACGAGCCAAGCGCCAATCTTCCGCGCGTAACCGTGGGGCACGGCGTCGGGTTTGAACACGCTTTGCAGCGCCGGGCGCATGATCGCGCTCCCGATCGGGATGGGAAACAGCGCGGCGAAGGCGCGGCCGAGTGGGGAGACCGCGACGAATCTGTTGTGCCAGGAGATACCGCTTCCACCCCATGGATGCGTTGCCGGCGTGAGGAGCACCAATCCTGACGTTCGATCGGGATGGTCAGCGGCGAAAGCCGCAGCCGTTGCGGCGCCGAACGAATGGCCGAAGACGACGGCGCGCCTGACACCGATCATCGTGAGCGCTTTCGCGATGACAGCGGCTTGATGGTCCGGTGCCGCTGCATCTTTCGTCGGAACCCGGCCACTTCCACCATGGCCCGGGCGGTCGACAGCAATCACGCGGTATCGCTTTTCCAGCGCATGACCGAGCGGGATGAAGAGATCGCGGTGGTTGCCGCTCGCACCATGAATGAGAACCACTGCGGGCGCGTCGCGTGGTCCGCGATCGATGAGGTGGAGAGGAATGCCGTCGACCTGAACCAAACGACCAGCCGTCGGATAAGCGCGGTCGATCAACCGTTCCGCCACGCGACCGATCGCATAGAGGGCGGCGGGAACGGCCGCGATGATCGCTACCGTCTCAGGAATCACGCGAGGCGATCAACTGTCGCGGCCGTCGACGCGCGGGCGAAGCGTCTCGACGGCACGGCGCGCGACGGGCAATTGCGGATGAATGGCAAGAGCAGCGCGAAAGGCCACGAGTGCTTCACGGTATCGCTGCAGGTCCCGCAGAATAGTGCCGACGCCGACGAGTGCCCCATAGTGTCGCGGTTCGATGGCCAATGCCCGCTCCAGATCGGCCATCGCTTTGGCATAGTCGCGCTGAGCGAAGGCAATCTGGCCGCGGCGATAGTACGCCTCCGCGTGGTCTGGCGCGAGAACGAGAATGCCGTCGAGGTAGTCGCGCGCTCGGCCGACATTGCGTCGGGCCACTTCCTCGGCGACCCAACTCATCATCAAATCGACGGTTGGGCTGCCGGTACGTGCCCAAATGGCCTCGATCGCATCATCGATGGCATCGGCTTCTTGCGCCGATGAAGCAGCCTTCAGCTTGTCGAAGAGATCGGCGAGAAGACGCGCGCGAACCTCAGCTGAATCGAGGCTGCCACGCTCCTGCGGGCTTGGACCAGGCGCGACCGCATCACGGTCCCCACGCGCTTGCGGCTGGCGATCCCCCCGGGGCGCTTCCCGAGACGGTGGCGGGCTTTGCGCGGCGGCCGAAATCGCTGTCAGGAGCAGAAGGACAAGCGCTGCAAACCTCATGCCCGCTAAAATGCGGGACTGGCGCCGATCGGTCAACTCGCAAGGGTTTGATCACAAAAGGAAGCGGGCATGGTTGCCCACGCCCGTCAAGCAATCGAAGGACCAAGAACGCAGCTCAGCCCTGGCGCGCCTTGTAGCGCGGGTTTACCTTGTTGATGATGTAGACACGGCCCTTCCGGCGCACCAGCTGGTTCGCCCGATGGCGCCCACGCAGCGACTTGAGCGAATTGCGGATCTTCATGGCGTAAATCTCACTCTCGCGGAGAAGGGCCCACGCGCCCATGAGGCGCGCGGTGATAGAGGCGGCTCCCTTCGTCTGTCAAGTGTCTGTCCGCGCTCAGGACATATGAGACGGATTGGGGGTCCGGTCTCGGGAGATTTGGAGATACTCGTTTGGAGTGAGGCCGTCGAGTGCGCCGTGGGGGCGGTGATGGTTGTAGAGATGCTGG
>JBGFRS010000041.1:0-5794 GCA_041694995.1 Pseudomonadota bacterium
GCGTGCGGAAGAGATCGGCGAGCGTAGTGAGCCCGCGGCGCCAGAGCGGGATAGCGAAGAACAGCCCCATGAGAAATAAGCACGCGGCGTACCCGAACGGATCGGCATAGCCGCCGGCAAGACCCTCTTCGTAAATGGCGCCGGCGGCGCCGATGCAGGTCTCGGCGCCGAACCAGGTGGCGAAGATGCTGAAGGTCGCGAGCACGGGGCCGAGGCGCCGGCCGGCGAGCAGATAGTCCGCCTCGCTCTTGATGCCGCGTGAGACGAGCACGCCGATGGCGAGCTGCGCCAGTACGTAACCGAGGACGCCGAGGAGAACGGGAGTCATCGCTTAGTTCCTGTCATTGCGAGGAGCCGAAGGCGACGAAGCAATCTCCCCATGCCTTGATCCTCCGTTACGGAGATTGCTTCGCTTCGCTCGCAATGACGGCGACGGTTACACCAGGCCTTGAATCCAGCGCGTGTAAAGGACATCGGCGATCCTGTGGAGTTGGGATGTTTTTTTGTCGACGTCGATCAACATTTGCTCGCGTGTTTGCACCGTGCGCGAGGGGATTAGTTCGTCGGCGCCGGTGGCGGTCCAAGATTCGATGAGCGCGGGCGTCATTTCGACGTGGCACTGCATGCCGAGGTGGTTGCCGATGGCGTACGCCTGGTTGGGGCAAGCGTACGACGCCAAAATCCGCGTGGCGCCGTCGGGGATGGAGAAGGTTTCGCCGTGCCAGTGATACACGTCGAACCGCGGCGGCAGATCGTTCAGCCATTCGCGCGCGATCGGTCCGTCGACGCGCTCCACCGGCAGCCAGCCGATCTCGCGCACGGGGTTGCGCGTCACCACGCCGCCAAGCGCCTTCGCCAGGAGCTGCCCGCCGAGGCAATGGCCGAGCACCGGCACGTCGCGCGCGACGGCGGCCTGAATCAGGCGTAGCACGTGCGGGATCCACGGCAGGTCGTCGTTGACGCTCATGGGCCCGCCCATCAGCACCAATCCGGAAATCCGGTCTAGACTTTGCGGTACGGGGTCGTTGGCGTCGACGCGGATCAAATGGTGCGGGATGCGATGGCGGTCGAGAAACTCCGTGAAGTAACCCGGCCCTTCGTGGGCGGCATGGCGCACGATCGCGACGCTTTTCATGCGCGGCATTGTAGCGGCGCACTTTGACGAGAGGGAAGTATGCGTGGATTGGTTTGGGTAGTGGCGTTGTGCGCGTGCGCGCCGGCGCACGCGATCGAGCAGCTCGCGCTGCACGCCCTATTTAAGAATAAAGCGATCGTGCTCATCGATGGTGCACGGCGCGTGATGAATCAGGGCGACACCAGTCCCGAGGGCGTCAAGCTCATCGCGGTCGACACCAATACCGAAGAGGCGACGATCGAAGTCAACGGCCGGCGGGAGGTGTTGCGGCTCGGGATGGTGGTAAGCGCCTTCGGCGGTGGGCGCGGCGGCGGCGTGACGCTATACGCCGAGCCGAACGGCTACTTTTACGCTGACGGCAGTATCAACGGCACGCCGATCCGCTTCCTCGTCGACACCGGCGCCACTAGTATCGCCATCAACTCGCAGCAGGCGGAGCGCATCGGCATCGATTACAAACGCCACGGCAAGCCCGGCTTCGCCGGCACGGCGGGCGGTGTGGTGCGGATGTATGCGGTCAAGCTCAACACGGTCGAGGTCGGCGGTATCAAATTGCACAATATCGACGCCGGCGTCATCGAGGGCAGCTATCCGCGCGACGCGCTGCTCGGCATGTCGTTCTTGGGCCGGCTCGATATGAAGCGCGACGGTGAGAAGATGGAGCTGACCCAGAGGTACTGAGTGCGGCGCGCGCGGCTAGTGCCGCTAGCGGCGCGGACTACCGGCCGGGTCGGCGCAGTATTTCCTCGCCAGCGCCGTCAGTTCCGCTAGATCCATCGGTTTGTCGACGACCGCGTCGGCGTCCGCGACCGGCGCGAGTTCGGCGCCGCAGGTGAGCGCGACCACGGGCACGGCCCGCAGCGCGTGGTGCGAACGCCGCGCTTCCAGGAATTCCCAGCCGCTCATCACCGGCATTCGCAAATCGAGCAAAATCAGATGCGGCAGCGGTACGCCGTCGCCCAATTTCGCGAGCGCGTCCTTGCCGTTTTCGGCGGTGACGATGTCGTACCCTTCCTGTTCCAACGCAAGCTGATAGGCGTTGCAGATGGCCGGATCGTCTTCGACGATGAGTATCCGGCGCGACATGGTTATCTCGCACCGTATTGCAACGAGGCCTGCCCCAGGTACCGGCTGACGACCGCGAGCAATTGATCGACCTCGACCGGCTTGCGCAGCGAGTCGGCGGCGGCGGCGCGCCGCTGCTTGTTACCGATGTCGCCGTCGGCGGTCATGACCACGACGGGAATGTCGGCCAGGCGCGAGTCCGCGGTCTGCGCGCGGCGGAATTCGAAGCCGTCCATGACCGGCATATTGAGATCGAGCAATATCAGCTGCGGCAGCTCGGCCGCGGCGTGCAGCAGCGCCAGCGCCTCGCGGCCGTTGGCCGCCTGCATCACGTGGTAGCCTTCGAGCTCGAACAACTGGCGTAACAGGGAGCGGAGATCGGCCGCATCTTCAACGATGAGCACTCGCTTGTTCGACATACGTTGCTTCGCCCTCCTTGGCGTTGGTCGCAGCGTGCGGTCGGGCGTCGAGCGGTAGCTCGACGAGGAATCGCGCGCCGCGGCCCCGATCGCTCTCCACGCGTACCGATCCGTCGTGCGCGTCGACGATCTTCTTGACGATATAAAGGCCCAGTCCGAGGCCGCTGGCACGGGTGGCGCCAACGCCGCGCTCGAACTGTTCGAATATCTTCTGGTGCATCTCGGGCGCGATGCCGTCGCCATGGTCGTGCACGAACAGGAGCGCGGTATCGCCCCGACGTGTCACGCCGACGCGGACCGGTGCGCCGGGCGCGTACTTGATGGCGTTGGTGAGCAGGTTGACAACGACCTGCTCGATCTTTCCGTGGTCCCAGCGGCCACGGACACCGTCATCGAGCGTCAGCTCCACCGGACAGCGCGCGAGCGCGAGTTGGTCGGCGAAGCGGTCGACGACGCCGCGGGCGAGTTTCGCGAGGTCGACCTCTTCGGCGTGCAGCGTGAAGCGCCCAAGCTGGATCTTGGAAATATCGAGCAGTTCGTTCACCAGCAGCGCGAGCGCGTCCACTTGGCGCCGCGTGAGATCGAGGGCGTTGCGCAACTCGTCTTTGGGCACGGTCCGATCCGAGCCGGGCGGCGCCCGCCGGTCGAGCAGCTGCAGTTGCAGCTTCAGCGCCGCGATCGGCGTGCGTAGCTCGTGCGAGGCGATGGACAGGAATTCGTCGCGCGCATGCAGCGCGCTTTGCAGCGCGACGTTGGCCCGTTCCAGCTCCTCGCGCTGGGCTTGCAGCGTTCCGTACAACTGCACATTCTCGATCGCCACCGACGCGCTGTCGGCGAGCGCCTGCAACACCTTAACCTCGTGAGCGTCGGCTTTGTGCGGCGCCGCCCAGTAGTTGCCGATAGCCCCGATCGGCGATTCGGTGCGGATCGGTACCATCACCAGGCTCTTCACGAACGTGGGCCGGTAAGCATGCGCCGGGATCCGGACGTCGGCGTAGATATCCTCGATCACCGCCGTTTGACGGTTGAGCATGACCCAGCCGCTGATGCAGGCCGTTATCGGAAATCGTTGCCCCTTCCACAGGGGACCGATGGCATCCTCATCGGCGTAATAGCAACGCTCCTCCTCCCGCAGTATGAAGGTCGCCCCGTCCGCGCCGGTGAGTTCCCGCGCTGCGACGCGCACGATGGCCATGACGCGATCGAGGTCACGCGCCAGCGAGAGCTGCCGGATTACGGTAACGAGGTGTTCCATGGCGCGATGGTACGAGAAAGCCCTGCGCCGGCCTTGGCCATCCGTTGGCAAGGGCGGTCCCGCGTCGACACCAATTGCGGTTCGGACGTCAGGTTGAGCGGCGGAGCTGCCCGCTTGGGACGTGTCCACTCCCAGCCCTCCTTCTTTGCACGATGATTGAAATTGATCGCCGCCGGCTTTCCCGGCGGCAACGCAACGATACGTCAGTGCCCCGCTGGTTCGTGAGATGGAGAACCCTCAAAGTCGTTCGTGGAATCTCCGGCGGGTGTCGCGGCCGAGAGGACGCGACAACGAGGGGATTCCCGGAACGTTCGTTCACGGGGCGCGGAAAAACTCAGGGATTGGCGGAAATGACCCCGTGCGCCGGGTGGGGATGGCGCGGGTCGCGGCGGTTACGCTACGCGCGCGGCGGGTTGGCGAGCTTGTCGCGCTCGATCATCGCGTACGCCGAGTGATTGTGAATCGACTCGAAATTTTCGGACTCCACGCGGTAGGCGTCGATGCGCGCGTCGTCGTTGAGCCTGGCGGCGACGTCGCGCACCATGTCTTCGACGAACTTGGGGTTGTCGTAGGCGCGCTCGGTAACGTACTTCTCGTCCGGACGCTTCAGTAGACCATAGAGCTCGCAGCTCGCCTGTTTCTCGACTAGGTCGATCAGGTCCTCGACCCACACGAACGTATTCGTGCGCACGGTGAGGGTCACGTGCGAGCGCTGGTTATGCGCGCCGCGGTCGGAGATTTCCTTGGAGCAGGGGCAAAGACTGGTGACCGGTACCACGACCTTGATGGTCATGCTGTGGCGGCCGTCGTTGACCTCGCCGATGAACGTCACTTGGTAGTCCATCAGGCTCTTCACGCCCGAGACCGGCGCGGCCTTGTTGATGAAGTACGGAAACGACATCTCGATGTGGCCGGTGCGCGCCTCGAGGCGCTCGCTCATCTCGGTCAGCATGTGTTTGAACGACTCGACCGAGATCTCCATGTCGTGGTTGTTCAAAATCTCGACGAACCGGCTCATGTGCGTGCCCTTGAAGTTGTGCGGCAGCTCGACGTACATGGCGAAGTGGGCGATGGTGTGCTGCTCGCCCTGCGAGCGGTCCTTCACCTTAACCGGGTGGCGGATGTCCTTTATACCCACCTTGTCGATCGGCAGATGGCGCGTGTCGGGCGTCGCCTGGACGTCGGCGATAGGAAGCGGCTCGATTTTGCTGCGCAGTTTCATGCGGGATCGCGAGCGGAACGGGTTGGCAGGGCGATCGAGTTTAAGCCGATTCTAATATATCCGCAATGCCGCGCGGGCGATGGCGCAGGATGGATCGGTAGATCCCCTCGGCATCGAGCCCGCACTCGGCGAGCAGCTGCTTGGGGTCGCCGTGTTCGATGAAGTGATCCGGCAGGCCCAGATTGACGATAGGTATGCCGAGCCCCGTGCGCGCGAGGTATTCGTTGACTGCGCTACCGGCGCCACCGGCGACGGTGTTTTCTTCCACGGTCACGATGAGATCATGGGCGCGCGCGACTCGCTCGATCAACGCTTCATCGAGCGGTTTGACGAATCGCATATTGACCACCGTCGCATTGAGGCGCTCGCCCGCCGCGATCGCGGCCCCGAGCACGCTGCCAAAGGCGAGGATCGCAATGCCGCTCCCGTCGCGGCGCACGTCGGCACGACCGACCGGCAGCGCCTGCATCGTCGGGTTCGCGGCGACGCCGGGACCACTGCCGCGCGGATAGCGCACCGCCGCCGGGCCGTTGTGCATAAAGCCGGTGTAGAGCATCTGCCGGCATTCGTTCTCGTCCGCGGCGGCCATGAGCAGCATGTTCGGCAGGCAGCGCAGGAAGCTCAGATCGAAACTGCCGGCATGCGTCGCGCCGTCGGCGCCGACGAGCCCGGCGCGATCGATGGCGAACAGCACCGGC
>JBGFRS010000048.1:0-32132 GCA_041694995.1 Pseudomonadota bacterium
ATCGATGCCTTCATCGACACCTACAATGCTGACGCAACGCCCTTCGTCTGGACCAAACCCGTCGTTCATCAGCGTCGCTTCAAAGGTCGACGTGTCAGTCAATTGTGATTCTGAGTACTAGCATGCTTCGCCGGATCGCAAAATCATGCCTAGCTTCGCAGCGGCGTCGCGTGTGCGGACGCGCGAACCTGGCTTTGCCGCGGTTTCGCCGCAAACGGCGTGGTAGCGAAACGACATCCGCTTAACGCTTCGTTCACCACGCCGTGCCACTTCCGGGAACGCAATGAACCGCCGCAGCCTTCTTACCGTCGCCTCGCTCACCCTGTTCGCGCCGGTGCCCGTGCTCGGCCAGACGCAGCCGGCGCCGACCCTCCTCGGTGAGTTCGGCGCGTGGCGCGCGATCTCCTTCCAGGGTCAAGGGGGCAAGCAGTGCTATGCGCTCGGCACGCCCCAGACGAGCGAACCGCGCGACATCCAACCCGGAACGGCGCGGCGCGGCGCGACCAACCTCTTCATCACCCATCGTCCCGGCCAGAACGTGCGCAACGAGATCTCGGTCGTGATCGGGTACACCTTCCGGCCGAACTCGAACGCCACGATCGAGGTTGTAGCGCAGGGCAATACGCGCCGGTTCACGCTGTTCACGCGCGACCAGGGCGCCTGGCTGCAGAACGCGGCGGAAGAGGCGCAGCTCGTGCAGGCGATGCGCTCCGGTCGCGAGCTCGTGGTGCGCGGCACGTCGCAACGCGGCACCAACACCGTCGACCGCTATCCGCTCAACGGCGTCTCGGCCGCGCTCGACCGCGTCACGCAGGAATGCCGCTAGGGAACCGCCCGCCGCGCATTCGACCTCTCGCCGATATGTCTCTATATGATGGCCTGCCGGCAGACCGCCGGTATCGAGGTTTGGTGATGTCCGCCGTCGAGCCAACCCGTCCCGTTGCCGTCGCGATGCCCTCGCTCGCCGGAGCGGACCGGGCGCGCTTCGCGCAAGCGCTGTCGCGCATCGGCGTGCCGGATCGGGCGCTCAAGATGCGCGTCGACCAGCTGTGGCACTGGATCTACCGGCGCGGCGTGACGTCCTTCAAGGCCATGGCGAATGTGTCGAAGGAGTTGCGCGCGGCGCTCGCGGCAGCCTACACGCTCGACCGGCCCGAGGTCGTGGCCGAACAGATCTCCATCGACGGCACGCGCAAATGGCTTCTCCGGCTGCCTGCGGACACGCCCGGCCAGCGCGGACACGACATCGAATGCGTGTACATTCCGGAGGAGGGGCGCGGCACCTTGTGCGTTTCCTCGCAGGTCGGCTGCACGCTCGCCTGCACCTTCTGCCACACCGGCACGCAGAAGCTCGTGCGCAACCTCACCGCCGCGGAGATCGTCGGCCAATTGCTCGTGGCGCGGGATCGCCTCGGCGATTGGGGGCGCGGCGCGGTCGGCGACGACACGCGGCTCGTCACCAACATCGTGTTCATGGGCATGGGCGAGCCGCTCTACAATCTCGACGCGGTCGAGACGGCGCTCGACGTCATGTCCGATGGCGATGGGTTGTCGCTCGGCCGGCGCCGCATCACCGTGTCGACCTCGGGCGTGGTGCCGATGATGCGCCGGCTCGGCGTCAACACGGGCGCGATGCTGGCGATCTCGCTGCACGCGACGACGAATGTGTTGCGCAACGAACTCGTGCCGCTCAACAAGAAATACCCGATCGAGGAGCTGCTCGAGGCGTGCCGCACCTACCCCGGCGCGTCGAATGCCCGGCGGATCACCTTCGAGTACGTCATGCTCAAAGGCGTGAACGACGCGCCCGAGGATGCGCGCCGCCTGGTGCGCCTCCTCAAGGGTTTGCCGGCAAAGATCAACCTGATCCCCTTCAATCCCTGGCCCGGCACGCGCTATGAATGCTCCGACTGGGAAACGATCGAGCGCTTCTCCGGCATCGTGTTCGATGCCGGCTATTCCTCCCCCGTGCGCACGCCGCGCGGCCGCGACATCCTCGCGGCCTGCGGCCAGCTTAAATCCGCGACCGAGCGCCTGTCGGTCAAGGAACGCGAGCGCCTGGCGGCGGTGGCGGCGAGCGCCCAGGGGCTTGCAGCGGCGGCATCCTAGGCCGGGGCGGGAGACGATGTTTAGGCGGCCAGAAGCGGATAGGCCCCTTCGACCAGATACGGCCCGCCACCGACCGAGGCGCGCGAGGAAAACAGCACGAAGCGCCCGACGGTGAAGGGCGCGGTCGAGAAGGGCGAGCGGGCCGTGATCCATTCCGCAACGTCGCGGCCCTTGGCGGCGTTGAGGCGTGCGAGCGTCACATGCGGCGTGTAGCGCCGCCCTTCCGGGGCAAGCCCGAGCCGCTGCATCAACCGTTCGTGCTCCGCCTGCAATTCGGCGAGATCGGGCGACGCCTCGATCAGGGCGTGGACGGAGTGCGGCTTGTCCTTGCCGAAATGGCCGAGGCCGGAAAGCCGCAGCGTGAAGGAGCGCCGCCGAATGCCCGAGAGCATGTGCGCGACCTCCTCGGCGAGGCGGCCGTCGATATCCCCAATGAAGCGGAGCGTGACATGGTAGTCGGACGGCTCGATCCAGCGCGCCCCAGGCAGGCCGCCGCGCAACAAGCCAAGATGCTGGGCGACGAAGGTCGGGATCTCGAGGCCGGTGAAGAGACGGACCATGGCGGCCTTTCCCACGACGAATCAATCCGCCCGGTATCGTAGCGGAGCCATCGAGCACCTCGTGATGGATGGATGCCACAGCGCCTTGCCAAGGCGTGCCGTGCGACTTAAGAGAGGCGCCCGTTCGGCGCCGGCATAGCTCAGTTGGTAGAGCACGTCATTCGTAATGATGGGGTCGGGGGTTCGAGTCCCTCTGCCGGCACCACCGCTCACCCACTGGAAACCCTTTGAAGACCCGTTCTGGAGCGTGCTGGAAAAGCAGGGGCGCTACACGAAACCCCGTATCGAGTTCTTCTTGTCCAACTTCATCGCGGGGAATATCGCCGGCGAGGTCAACCTGTCGAAGCTGTTTAGCGAGTACAAGGCCTTCCTCAAACCGCGCAAGAGCAAGGGACCGCGCTACGCGACGGTGGCGGCGGAGCTGCAAGACCTGGAGCGCTTCGGCAAAGTCTATCGCGACCTGATCGAACGCAAGGCGGATTCGGCGCTCGTGGCGTTCTCGCGCCGTCTTCTGCCTTGGGATGTGACGACCGTCTACCCACTGGTGATGCGCCTTTGGGCCAGTGACATGGAGGATGACGAGAAGGCCGCCGCGCTCGACATGCTGTTGTCCTTCATCGTGCGGCGTGGCGTGTGCGAGCTAACCACCAAGAACTACAACAAGTTCTTTCTCACGGTGATCGCCCATCTCGACGAAAAGGGTTGGAACGCGGGCAATCTGGCGGCCTTCCTCCTTGCCCAGAAATCCGAAACCGGCCGCTTCCCACGTGACGACGAGTTCGAGAGGAAATGGCTCAACGGACGGGCTTACGTCACCCTGCAACCCGCCCGTGCTAGAGCGGTGTTGCAAGAGATCGAGATCGTCAAGCGCACCAAGTATCACGAAACCACCGCCCTCGCTTCCTCCCTCACTGTCGAGCATGTCCTGCCACAGCAATGGGAAGCGCATTGGCCGATGGCTGACGGTAGCAAACCCACGTCAGAACAGACCTTTGCCGCCCTCTACAATACCGTGGAGGATGACACGCCGGTCGGGCGCATCGTGCGACGTAACCGGCTGATACAGAGCTTCGGCAATCTGACCTTGCTGACGCAGCCGCTCAACACGTCCGTGAGCAATGGTCCCTACAAGGATTGGACCAACGACAAGGGCGCACCCGTCAAAGGCAAACGCACTGCCTTGCAGGATCATTCGCTGCTGGTCATGAACCGCGAAATAACGACCCAAGAAGCCTGGGATGAGGACGCAATTAATGCGCGCGGAGAGAGCCTGTTCGCGTTGGCTAAGACAATCTGGAAACTACCTGTGACGAGAGCCTCCGCTGGTTAAACAGCTCTGCTAAGCCTTTAGATGATTTAGACGGCTCCTGCAGCGTTCGCAGTCACCTCCGCCACGATGCGCGCAGCAATCGCATCCAGGGCAAGCAGGCTTTCCACGGCCCCGATCTCGGCTGCGGCGCGCGCCATGCCATAGACGAGCGACGTCGCCTCATCCTGGCCGATGGTTCGCCCGCCCGCCTCGCGCATCGCAAGAAGCCCGCGCGCGCCATCCTTGCCCATGCCGGTTAAGATCACGCCGATCGCGTGCCGGCCCGCAGCAGCGGCGACAGATCGAAAGAGCACGTCGATCGAAGGTCGGTGGCCGGAGACGGCATCCGAATCGTCGATGTTGCATTGGAAGCTGCCGTCGCGGTGAACAACCGTGAGATGCCTGTTGCCGGGCGCAACCACAGCCATCCCTCTTTGCAGATTCAATCCTGCCACCGCCTCCCGGACGGTGAGCGCACAGGTGTCGTCGAGGCGCTGGGCAAAGCGTGCGGTGAAACCCGCCGGCATATGTTGCGCCAGAACGATCGGCGGGGAGTCGCCCGGCATGCGGCCGAGAATGTCACGGAGGGCCTCGACCCCGCCGGTCGACGCCCCGATCGCGATGATGGCGCGGGGGTGCATCACCGTGCCGGGCATCGACGGGGCGGCCGCGGCCGTCCGCGGCACCGGCGGCCGTGCGACAGGGCGTACTGTTGCCGCCGCGTGGATCTTGGCCCGCAGATCGGCTCCGAGCGCTTCCCAGGCTTGTTCGCCGCCGTCGATGGGTTTTGGCACGACGTCGACGGCGCCAAGTTCCAACGCAAGCACGGTGACGTCGGCACCCTTCTGAGTGAGCGTCGAAACCATCACGACCGGGATGGGTCGAAGCCGCATCAAACGTTCAAGGAAAGCGATGCCATTCATATTCGGCATTTCGACATCGAGCGTGATCACGTCCGGATCAAGCGCGCGAATCTTGTCGCGAGCCTCGTAAGGGTCCTGGGCGACGCCGACAACCGCGAGTTCGGGGTCTCTTGCAATCAACGCCGCCAGGACGTCGCGGATGAAGGCGGAATCATCGACGATCAGCACGCGAATGGGCATGATGGCTCCTACAGCGGCCGGTAAGTCGTTTGTCCAACCAGTTGAAAACCACACGCCGCCGCATCGATGCTCTCCGAGTGCCCGACATAGAGAAATCCGTTCGGGGCCAGCACGTCGCGGAACCGCGCGAAGAGCTTTGACTGCGTTTCACCACGGAAATAGATTGCGACGTTGCGGCAGAAGATGGCGTCGAACGGTCCTTTCAGCGGCCACGGACCGACGAGGTTCAGTGGTTTGAAGCTGATGTACGAGCGCAGCCTCGGCAGCACTTCGATGTCCCCGGACTCGACTTCGCAGAAGTAGGATCGGCGTGTACCGTCGAGGCCGTCGGCATCCGCCATCGCGTAACGCCCACGTCGCGCGATGGCGAGGACGTCGGTGTCGATATCCGTCGCGAGAATGCGCGCATCCCATCGATCGATGTCGGGCATTGTTTCAACAAGAGTGAGCGCGATCGAGTACGCCTCCTGGCCCGTCGAGCATCCCGCAGACCAAAAGCGCAGGCGTCGCAACGGCGGCGGACATGCTGCAAGGGCCGAAAGAGAGCGACGCAGGTGCTCAAAATGATGTGGCTCTCGAAAGAAGCGCGTCAGGTTTGTGGTGAGCGCATTCACCATGCGCAACAGTTCGTGGGCGCCTTCGCGGCTCGTCACATAGTCGCGATACGCGCGAAAGCTCGTGAAGCCAAGGGGACGCAGGCGCTTGGCGAGCCGGGCGTAGACAAGCTGCTCCTTATGAGCCGCAAGGTGGATGCCCGTCCGCTCCTCGAGGAGTTGAGCAATCGCCTGGAAGTCCGCGACGTCATATCTGAACTCGCGTGGCAATCCGGCTGCGAGAACTCCCGAGGACGTGAGCGCCTTGTGCATCATCGCGCGCTCGCGGCGCAGGACGGGTGGCCCGACGTTGATGCGCTCCCCGATCCAGAGACCACCGGCGTTCGACGGCGCATGTTCAGAACTCTTCCCATTCGTCGTCGTGCACCAGAAGCGCCTTCGCTCCCGCGGTGCCGGCTTGCGGTACGGCCGCCGCGTGCGGTTCTCTTGCGCCTACTGGCGGGCTGCGTACCGAGAAGGACCGCTGTAACGCTCCCTGCATCGTGCGCGCATCGCGGTGAGGAGATGGCGGGCTGGCGATCGCTTTCGCCGGTGCGCGTACGGACGATGAGAACGGTGCACGCTGGATCGGCGCCGGTTTGGTTGAAGCCGTATCCGACGGGAGTGGCGGGTGCTTGCTTGCTGCGGCATCCGTTCGCAGGAAGTCCTTGAGCTCACCCGCGCGCCGCTGTGTCTCGTTGAGAGCCAGCGACGTCTTTTCGACGAGCGCGGCGTTTGCCTGCGTGATTTCATCCAGACTTGCGACGGTGCTTGCGACTTCGGAAATCCCTTCGGACTGTTGGCGACTCGCCACGGCGATTTCCGAAAGAATGCGATCAAGGTCGGCGACAAGGTCGACGATCTTGACGAGTTCCGCCTCCGTCGAACGCACCAGCTCCACGCCGGAAGAAACCGATGCGCGCGAGTTGGAGATGAGGGTCTTGATCTCCTTCGAAGCCTGGCTCGTCCGGCCGGAAAGCGAACGAACCTCCGACGCGACAACCGCAAAGCCTTTGCCGGCGTCGCCAGCACGCGCGGCTTCGACCGCCGCATTCAGGGCAAGCAGATTGGTTTGGAACGCGATCTCATCGATCAATCCGACGATCTGCGCAATGCGTTCCGAGGACTCTTCGATGCGGCCCATCGCAGCAATTGCCGATGATGAAACGGTTGCCCCGCGATCGGCGCCGGTTCGGGCTGTCGTTGCAAGCTTCGAAGCGCGCTCGGCGTTCTCGGCCGCGTTCTTGGCCGCCGCCGCGATCTCTTCCATGGCCGCCGCGGTTTCTTCCAGCGAGGAGGCCTGCTGCTCCGTGCGCATGGCCAGTTGACGCGCACCAGCCGCGACGTCGTCGACAGAGGCACGGAATCCGTCGATCCCGGCCTCGGTGTGACGAATGATCGATTCGATCTTCTCAGCAGACGCGTTGAAGGCGGATGCCAAGCGCTGGAAGGCTGGTGCGTACCGGCCCGGCATGCGGGAGGTCCACTCCCGAGCCGCGAGCTGCGCCAGCGCTTCTTCTGCGTCTTCAATCGCGGCAACGATGGTGTTTTCCGTCGCTTGCAACGCCGCCGCGACCGCGCCGTCGAATTCCTCCGGTTTGCTCAGCCCACCGCTGGCAAGCTGCTCGATGGCCTCGACCAGGGGCGCAATCCGATCGCGATCGCAAGAGAGTTCGACAAGCGTGCCGTCAGGCAACGGAGTCAAGATCGCGGAGAGGACCCCTGCCGATGTCGGCAGATGGCGAGACAGCGCAACGCCGCGAGGCAATTCGAGACCAGGCAGGTGATCGGAAAGCTTCGTGCCGACCCCGCCGCCGACCAGACTTGGAACGTCCCGGCTTAATTCCAGGATGCCGGCGCTGGCGGCGACAATCTGGCCTGTCCCGTCGACAAGGAGCAGCGGCCTCGTCATTTTGGCGACCCCGCCGGCCAATGACGTCGTATGGCTTGCCGTCTCGGCTGCGAAGGTGCGCTGGCGGCGGGCTTCATGCTGCGCAATGCGCTCTGCGGCGATCAAGCTATAGGCGCACCCAAGCGCCATCGCCACGACGGCAGCGAGAATACCGGAGACGGTGTCCGGCCCGGCGAGAATTCCGACGGAAAACACGGCACCCAGCATTGCGACAAGCAGCGCCGAGGCGACCAGGATGTCGTTTCGGAGCGCCGTCTGCCGCATGGAAGATCCGGATATCAAGAACCGCCGAGACGCACCGGTTGGCGCGTCATGCGAAAGAGGCCGCGACAAGGTTAAGGAAGGGTTGCAAGACGCAGCGCGCCGGCGCCTCTTAGGTATTCGTTAACCATACCGCGCGACAGCATTGGGCCACCCTCGCTGCGACGATTCTCGATGCGACATGACCCGAGCAGTGCCGAAGCTCAGGACGCTCTGCCAGCGCAAACGGACCTGAAACTCGCCGCCGTGCGCGGGATCGCAAAGCGCATCGGTACTCTCGGGTTGGAAATCGCCGACATCTGCGGTGACATCGGTGAAGTCACCGCAAATGCGCGGCGTCAGACCGATGCCCTGCACTCCCTGTCGGCGGCGGCCCGGCAAATCAATCGATCGAATGCCGACATCGCAACGATGGCGACCAATGCGCAGGTGTTGGCCGCCCATGCCAAGGATGGAATGTCTGCCGCGACGACAAGCATTCGCGAGGTTCTCGGCCGCGCCTCCGGCAATGTGACAACTCTCGCGCGAGCGGCAACGTCCCTGTCCATGACCCTTGCCGACGTGACCACGACGATCGAGCGCGTGAAGGAATCCAGTGCGGCCATCCACGCGATCGCGATGCAAACCCAGTTGCTCGCGCTCAACGCCGGTGTCGAGGCGGCGCGTGCCGGCGAATCCGGCCGCGGGTTCGCCGTCGTCGCCGACGCGGTCAAGCAATTGGCTGACCGCACCGGGGGCGTCACCAAGGAGATCAACCAGAAGCTCGACGCGCTGACGCAGGTGGTCGCGGGCCTCGTTCGGCAGAGCGAGATTGGCGCTGGAAAGGCGCGCGAGGCGTCGGAGGACGGGCAGCTCATCGCAGCCAAGCTCACGGATTTCGAGGCCTTCGAGCGTTCGGTCCACGACTTGATCGCGCAGATCGAAGGCATTTCCGAGCCCGTCGACCAGAACGCTCGAGTATGCAACCGGGTGATCGCCGATCTCGAGGCGCTTGCGGGGGGCGTCGACCAATCGACGCAGAGCCTCATGGCCGCCGCGGGCCGCGTCGATAACCTGGTCGCGATCTCGGAGGACTTCATCGGCTTCGTCGAGGATTCAGGAATTGAGACAAGCGACTCGGCCTTGATCGGTGCCGCGATCGACACCGCGCGGCGTATCGCCGAGCTGTTCGAAGAAGCGATCCGCCGCGGCAAGATCACGGTGCAGGACCTCTTCGACGAGACCTACGCGCCGATCGCAGGTACGAACCCACAGCAGTACATGACGCGCTTCGTCAGGCTGACCGATTGGCTCTTGCCGCGCCTCCAGGAGCCGCTTCTCGACATTGATCCGCGCATCATCTTCTGCGTGGCCGTGGACCGCAACGGCTATCTTCCGACACACAATCGCAAGTACTCGCATCCGCAGGGGCCAGACGCGGCTTGGAATGCGGCCAATTGCCGGAACCGCCGCATGTTCAATGACCGGACCGGACTCGCTGCCGGCCGGTCGACCAAGCGCTTTTTGCTCCAAACCTATCGCCGCGACATGGGCGGCGGCGTCTTTGCCTTGATGAAGGACGTGTCAGCACCGATCCACGTGCAAGGTCGCCATTGGGGCGGTTTTCGAATCGGATTCAAGGCTCTGTAGGCGCAAAATCATCGACGAAGCCGATCGTGCATCGCCGTGTCGTCACAAGCAAAGACACGGCCCGCCTCGCTCACGGCGAAAACCAGATGGTAGAGCGTGCTTGCAGGAATGTCGGGCGCGTCGGGCACGCCATGCGCATCGACGCGGTCGATCCATCCGCCCTCGATGGCAGGCCTAAGAAACGTTTGGCGTAGGCGGGTGAGCGCGCCGGCTGCTTTCGCGGCATGCGTGGCGCGCGCCTGCGGCAGGCGCTCGGCCAGGGCCGCATATGCCTTTACCGCCTCGCATTGCGGCCAGACGCGGAGCGATGCCGTTCGCCTCGCCCCGGGGATGGCGACGGCGTCGATGACATGGCCGAGGTGGTCGACGCCTTCACGTTCGGCCCGGGCCAGCAGAACAGCGATGTCATCCTCGACGGCAGCATCCGTCAGCGCCGCATGGCGCGCAAGCAGCCAGATCCACTCGAAATGATGGCCGGGCTCCCAGTGTTGCCCGGGCAAAGCGACGGGTTTCCACCGCGCGTCGAAGAGCTCGGGGAGGCAGCGATTTTCGCGATCGAGAAAACGGCTGATGAACAAAGCGTGCAGACGTCTCGCATGCTCCGCATAGCGTGGCGCCCCAACGGCCCGGTGAAGCTCGAGCACGGCCTCGAACAGGTGCATGTGCGGGTTCTGGAGGCGCAGCCCGTCGCTCGACGTGTCATCGGTCCGTAGACCGACACCGTCGCCGAGCAGAGCATCGAGTTCGGCAAGAGTCCTATCGGCCAAGGTGACGAGAGCCGTATCGCCGGTGAGGCGATAACCCCAGGCCAGCGCGAACAGAGCGAAGGCGTGAGAGTAAGCATCGCGGCGGGCGTCGACGGTGCGACCATCGCGGTCGGCCGAGAACACCCATCCGGGCCGACCGTCTGAACTGTGATAGTATTGCCGCAGGGCCGCGAGGGCGGTGCGCACAAGAGCATCGCCATCGTACCATCCGAGCACAGACGCTTGCGCATATGCGTAGATCTGGCGGCATTGCACGATGAGGCGGCGCGGAAGGTCGAGGCATGGGCGCCCGTTATGATCAAGGCGCTCCACGAACGTCCCGGCCGCACCGTCGAAGCCAGGACCGGCCCAGAGCGGGAGCGCCGCCCGGCGGAGCCAGCTCCGCGCCCACGCGCTCTCGTCGGCGATCGACTGCGCGCCTTGCATGCCGCGCCCTCCCATATCGCGTCACGCCTGCCAAGGGGTGGTCGAGCGGGTCACGGCGCCTCCCCACCGGCGATCCGCGCCCGCGCGATTCGATCGAGGTTGACGAGCAATACGCCGACCACGACCGCGCCGCAGGCGATGAGCGCCAGTTGCGAGGGCCATTCGCCAGGCCCAAGCACCGCCGCCAAGGCAACCAGCGCCAATTGGCCGCCGACGATCAACCGAAGCGCCCGGGCATGGCCAGATTTCGTACGGCCGGCGGCTCGCTGATAAGCGTGTTCGCGGTGCGCCTCGGTCAAGCGAGCGCCGCGCCGCCAACGTTGCAGCATCGTGAGCACAGTGTCAGCGCCGATATAGGCCGGCAAAACCAAGGCCGCACCCCACGCGCCTTCGACGGCCAGAGCGACGAGAAGGAAGCCGGATAGATAACCGAGCGGTACCGAACCGACATCGCCGAGAAAGATGCGCGCCGGCGGGCGATTCCACACCAAGAACCCAGCGGCCGCCGCAGCGAGCGTCAGGGCAAATGCCACATAGGCCGGGTGCGCGCCGAGCTGCGCGAACACAATCGCCGCGCCGATGCCCATCACGATCGCTTGGGCAGAGGCAATGCCGTCGATGCCGTCGATGAAATTGAACGCATTCAGGAAGCCGACCCACAGCACGGCGAGGACCGCCGCAACCAGGACGACGAGCGCGAGCCGTTCGGTGGAACCGGCGTAGAGCGCGAAGGGGGCAAACATCAACAGCCCAGCGCACACGGCAAGCGCGTGGACGATCAAGCGGAACCGCCACGATGTCGCGCCAAGGTCGTCGCGCCACGACACCCAGACGAGACCGGCGAAAGCGATGGCGATGACCGGACCGGCGAAGCCGAACCCAACTCCTGTGATCCAAGCCACGGCGAGCCACGCAGGAACGAGCCCCGCCAGCACGCCCCAGCCCCCGCCCCGCGGCGTTGGTACGGTGTGGCTCGACCGATGATTCACCGCATCCAGCATCCGGCGCGCGGTCAGCCGGTCGATCAACCACCGCGTGATGCCGAGGGCGAGAAGGAAGGCCGCGACCGCGAGAGCGAAAAGGAGAAGGGGCTGCATGCGCTGTCCGTGATCGGACGCCGACTATACGGGCAAGAGGCCGGCGGCAAGCGATCCGCTCGCATCAAGACTAGGACATCCTTCAGCTTTCTTGTCGAGGATCGCAACAGTTCGTCATTTGGCCGGCCCGCGTTCCGCCCGCTATCTCCCGGGCGAGCCGGCCGGGACCGGCGAGGAATTCGGGGGTTACATGTGCGGAATCGTCGGGATTCTTGGGCGCGAACCGGTCGCAGGCGAGATCGTCGAGGCCCTGAAGCGGTTGGAGTATCGGGGTTACGATTCCGCCGGCGTGGCGACACTTGAGAACGGCGCGCTGACGCGCCGTCGCGCGCCGGGGAAGCTGAAGAACCTCGAAGGCGTGCTTGCGGCGCAGCCGCTCGCCGGCACAGCCGGTATTGGGCACACCCGGTGGGCGACGCACGGCAAACCCTCGGAAGCGAATGCCCATCCGCATGCAACGTCGCAGGTTGCCGTCGTGCACAATGGGATCATCGAGAACTTCCGCGAGTTGCGCGCCGAGCTTACGGGGAGCGGGGCGAATTTCGAGAGCGAGACCGACACCGAGATCATCGCCCACCTGGTGACGCGCGAACTGAAGGCGGGCAAGACACCTGCGCAGGCGGTCGCAGCGAGCCTCAAGCGGTTGCGTGGAGCGTTCGCGCTCGCCTTTCTCTTCGAGGGCGAGAACGATCTTCTCATCGGCGCCCGGCGCGGCTCGCCGCTTGCCGTGGGCTACGGCGACGGCGAGATGTATCTCGGATCCGATGCCATCGCGCTCGCCCCCTTCACGAACCGCATTTCCTACCTCGACGAGGGCGACTGGGTCGTCGTCGATCGTGCCGGGGCGCGCATCTTCGATGAAGCCGATCGCGAGGTGGCCCGCCCGGTGCTGACCACGGCCGCCGCAGGCGGACTGATCGACAAGGGCAACTACCGCCACTTCATGGCGAAGGAGATCCACGAGCAGCCGGAGGTCGTGAGCCACACGCTCACGCATTATCTCGACATGGCGGCCGGCACTGCGAACTTGCCGGAGCATTTGCCCTTCGACTTCGCCAAGCTGTCGCGGCTCGCCATCTCGGCCTGCGGCACAGCCTATTACGCGGGCCTCGTCGCGCGCTACTGGTTCGAGCGCTTCGCGCGCCTGCCGGTCGACATCGATATCGCTTCCGAATTCCGCTACCGCGAAGCACCGCTCGACAAGGGCGGACTTGCTTTGATGATCTCGCAATCGGGCGAGACCGCCGACACGCTCGCGACATTGCGCTACTGCAAGGCGCAGGGCCTGACCATCGGCGCCGTCGTGAACGTGCCGACCTCGTCGATCGCGCGCGAATCCGACGTGATCTTCCGCACCTATGCCGGCCCCGAGATCGGCGTTGCCTCGACCAAGGCGTTCACGTGCCAGCTCGCGGCGCTCGCCGCGCTCGCGGTCGCTGCCGGGCGGCGTCGCAGCGTGCTCACGGCGAACGATGAGAAAAAGCTCGTCGAGGCGCTGATCGAAGTGCCGCGTCTGATGGCGGAGACCCTGAGGCTCGAAGGGCAGATCGAGGGGCTGGCGAAGACGATGATGCACGCTTCCGACGTGCTCTATCTCGGGCGCGGCACCTCCTTCCCCCTCGCCCTCGAAGGCGCGCTGAAGCTGAAGGAGATCTCCTACATTCACGCGGAAGGATATGCCGCGGGCGAACTCAAACACGGGCCGATCGCACTGATCGACGAGGCCATGCCCGTCGTCGTGGTCGCGCCGTACGACCAGCTCTTCGAGAAAACCCTGTCGAACATGCAGGAAGTCGCCGCGCGCGGCGGCAAGGTGATCCTGATCACCGACGAGAAGGGCGCGCAGGAAGCAGGCGATGACGTCGCCTCGACCATCGTGGTGCCGTCGTCCTACGCCTTCGTCGCACCGCTTCTCTACGCCATCCCCGTGCAGCTCCTCGCCTACCACACGGCCGTGCTGATCGGCACGGATGTCGATCAGCCGCGGAACTTGGCCAAGAGCGTCACCGTCGAATGAGTCTTGCGCCACCCGGCCGTTAGGCTTCGACCCGCACATGTTCGGCGGTGAGATCATAGGCTTCTGCGCCGGTGATGCGCACGCGCACGAGATCGCCGACGCGGCACCGCGTCTTGCCCGGCAATCGCACGGTGCCGTCGATCTCGGGCGCGTCCCAGGGGGCGCGCGCGATCGCGCCGTCGGCCGTCACATCGTCGACGAGAACGTCGATCTCCCGACCGACGCGCTCGCGGAGCTTCTCGGCCGAGATCGCCTGCTGCACCTGCATGAAGCGGTGCCAACGCTCCTCCTTGATTTCTTCGGCGACGTGGTTCGGCAGGTCGCGCGAGGCGGCGTGGGCGACGTTCTCGTACTTGAAACAGCCGACGCGGTCGAGCCGCGCCTCGCGGAGCCAATCGAGCAGGAAGCGGAAATCGCCTTCCGTTTCGCCGGGAAAACCGACGATGAAGGTCGAGCGCAACGCGATGTCCGGGCAGGCGCGCCGCCAGGCGGCGATGCGCTCGATCGCCTTTTCCTGGTTCGCCGGCCGGCGCATCGCCTTCAGCACCGTCGGGCTCGCATGCTGAAAGGGGATGTCGAGATAGGGCAGGAGACGCCCCGCCGCCAGCAACGGGATGACGTCGTCGACATGCGGATAGGGGTAGACGTAGTGGAGACGGACCCAGGTGCCCAACGTCCCGAGCCCCTCGCAGAGATCGAGAAACCGCGTGCGGTACTCGCGGTCGCGCCAGCGCTGCGGCGCGTATTTCACGTCGATGCCGTAAGCCGACGTGTCCTGGCTGATGACGAGGAGTTCCTTCACGCCCGCTTTGACGAGGCGCTCGGCCTCGGTCAGCACATGGTGGATCGGCCGCGAGACAAGATCGCCGCGCAGCTTCGGGATGATGCAGAAGCTGCAGCGATTGTTGCATCCCTCCGAGATCTTCAGATAGGCGTAGTGGCGCGGGGTGAGGCGAAACCCCTGCGCGGGAACGAGATCGAGGAAGGGATCGTGCCGCGGCGGCACGGCGGCGTGCACGGCCTCGACCACGGCTTCATATTGGTGCGGACCGGTGACCGCGAGCACATCCGGATGCTCGGCGCGAATGACGTCGGCTTCGGCGCCGAGGCAGCCGGTGACGATGACCTTGCCGTTCTCGGCGATCGCCTCGCCGATGGCATCGAGGCTTTCGCGACGGGCCGAATCGAGGAAGCCGCAGGTGTTGACGAGCACGACGTCCGCCCCGGCATAGTCGCCCGAGATGGCGTATCCTTCCGAGCGCAGGCGCGTGAGGATGCGCTCGGAATCGACCAGCGCCTTCGGGCAACCGAGCGAAACGATTCCAACGGTCGGGGATTTCGGGCGGGTCGCGGTCTTCGGCATCGGTCCCTATTTGCGCCGGACATCCGGCGGCGGCAGACATAGCGGCTCGACGCGCTGAGGCAAAGCCGCCGCGGCGTTCCGCCATGGCCTCCGTCACGGCGGCCGGCCGTGCTTTTCGTGGCCTCGCGCGACCCGCCGAGGTCACCACGCCCTATTCCGCCGGCGGGCGCCGAACCCCACGCCGTCCTTACGTCGGATCGAGGCTGTCGCGGAAATCATTGAGGCCCGCATCGACCGAGGACGGCGCGTCGATCCATTCCTGCATCGGCTGGCCGGTCGCCGGGTCGCGGGCCGGGATCGGCAGCATCATGATCCGCTTCACGGCGGCGCGGCGCATCTCCTCCGTGATCTTCTCTTGCTGGATGTTGTCCCAGTCACGTCCATCGGGATAGCCGCCGACCATGACAATGCCGCCGCTCGCCCCCACCATCTCATGCGACACCCCGGCGGGCATGACGATCACGTCGCCCGCCTCGATGCGCAGTCGCACGCCGCCCCGGCCGAAAAGCTCAACCTCCATCCACTCCGCAGCGCAGCCAAGGCATTCATGCGTGGTCGAGTGGAAGTGCGGATAGGTGTAGATGCCGGGGTAGCGCCAATTGTTCAGCCAGCCGTTGCTGCGGAAGCGGTGGAGCACCGCCTCCACGCCGCCGCCGGGAACCGCGCCGCGATGCACCAACAGCGGAAAGCGGCTGTTCGGGAGCATGCCGACAGGTCGAGAGGGATATTGCTCGGGCTTGTGCATGGGGTGATCCGTCGGTTGGCTTCACTCAACTGAAGCCTCACCCTCGCATATCCATACCTGATCGGGAAATCCGCCGGGGAACGCCGTCCACAGCAGCGGGCTGCGCGCTCGCGTTCAGAAGCTCGATGCCGCAGATCGTGCCGTCCGATGATCGACGTGCAACTCGTCGAAATTGCGCCGAAGGCCTACTCGTTCGTACTTGGCAGCGAAACGCTCACCTCCATCGGCTGTCGCAACGACGTCATCGATCGACGCGCCTCGTTCCGCCGCGCGCTTGCGCGCACGAGGATGAACATCGGTCTTCACCAAGTCACCCATCCATCTTCAAGGCGGCGATAAAGGCCTCCTGCGGAATGTCGACCTTGCCGAACTGGCGCATGCGCTTCTTGCCTTCCTTCTGCTTCTCGAGGAGTTTGCGCTTGCGCGTGATGTCGCCGCCGTAGCACTTCGCCGTCACGTCCTTGCGGAGCGCCCGGATCGTTTCGCGCGCGATGATCTTCGCGCCGATCGCGGCCTGGATCGGGATCTGGAACATGTGCGGCGGGATCAGGTCCTTCAGCTTCTCGCACATGGCGCGGCCGCGCATCTCGGCGCGCGAGCGATGCACCAGCATGGAGAGCGCGTCGACCGGCTCGCCATTGACGAGGATCGACATCTTCACGAGGTCGCCCTCGCGGTAGCCGGTGATGTGGTAGTCGAAGGAGGCGTAGCCTTGGCTCACGGATTTGAGCCGGTCGTAGAAGTCGAACACGACCTCGTTCAGGGGCAGCGCGTATTTCACCAGCGCGCGCGAGCCGACATAGGTCAGGTCGATCTGCTCGCCGCGCCGGTCCTGACAGAGCTTCAGGATGCCGCCGAGATAGGCATCCGGGGTCATGATCGAGGCCTCGATCCACGGCTCCTCGATGTGGTCAATGCGCACGGGGTCGGGCATGTCCGCCGGATTGTGCAGCTCGATCACCTCGCCGGAGGTGAGGCGGATCTTGTAGATGACCGAGGGCGCAGTCGCGATCAGGTCGAGGTTGAACTCACGCTCGAGCCGCTCCTGGATGATCTCGAGATGCAATAGCCCCAGGAAGCCGCAGCGGAAGCCAAAGCCGAGCGCGGCCGAGGTTTCCATTTCGTAAGAAAAGCTCGCATCGTTCAAGCGCAGCTTGCCCATGGCCGCGCGCAAATCCTCGAAGTTCGCGGCATCGGTCGGGAAGAGGCCGCAGAAGACGACGGGCTGCGCCGGACGGAAGCCGGGGAGGGCCTGCGCCGTCGGCCTTTTCTCATCGGTGATGGTATCGCCGACACGACAATCGGCGACCTCCTTGATGGAGGCGGTGATGTAGCCGATCTCGCCCGGGCCGAGCGCGTCGACCTTGTCCTTCTTCGGGCGGAACACGCCGACCTCGTCGACGTCATAGGCGGCGCCCGTGCCCATCATCTTGATGCGCTGGCCGCGCTTGATCGAGCCGTCGATGACGCGCACGAGCACGATGACGCCGAGATAGGCGTCGTACCAGCTGTCGACCAGAAGCGCCTTCAGTGGCGCGGCGCGGTCGCCCTTCGGCGGCGGCAGCCTGGTGACGATCGCTTCCAGAACCTCGGCGATACCGAGGCCGGTCTTCGCCGAGATCGGGATGGCGCCGGAGGCATCGATGCCGATTACCTCCTCGATCTGCTCCTTGACGCGATCGGGCTCGGCGGCCGGCAGGTCGATCTTGTTCAGAACCGGCACGATGTCGTGGTTGTTGTCGATCGCCTGATAGACATTGGCGAGCGTCTGCGCCTCGACGCCCTGGGAGGCATCGACAACGAGCAGCGAGCCTTCGCAGGCGGCGAGCGAGCGGTTCACCTCATAGGCGAAGTCGACATGGCCGGGGGTGTCGATGAGGTTCAGAACGTAGTCCTGCCCGTCCTTGGCGCGGTAGGCGAGGCGCACCGTGTTCGCCTTGATGGTGATGCCGCGCTCGCGCTCGATGTCCATCGAATCGAGCACCTGGTCGACCATCTCGCGCTCGGTGAGCCCGCCGGTCATCTGGATCAGACGGTCGGCCAAGGTCGACTTGCCATGGTCGATATGGGCGACGATCGAGAAGTTGCGGATGTTGGAAATGGGCGCCGTTGTCATGGCGCGGGGGATAGCACCTCCCCGGGCGGGGTTAAAGGCGCGGGTTCACCGCGGATCGGCGTCCGAGGCCCATTCGAGCGCGCGGTAGTCGAAGCCCTCTTCGAGCGTCGGCTTTACCACCGCGAAGTAGGGCGAGAGGTCGAAGTCGCGCGGCGTGTAGAGCGAGTGGTGCCGGATATGCAGGATTTCATGGCGGCCCGCTGGAGAGGCAATCCTTTCGATGTCCGGGAGGATCGGGTAGCGGACCGTACCGAAGGCTTCCGCGATCAAGGTCGAGCAGATGGCGCGGGTCGGATCGCCGGAGCCCAGCGCGAGCATGCGCCGGCGCCAGCGCTGCGGCACCGGCGGGTAGGGCCAGAGGTAGCGGGCGAGATCGACGACGTTGCGCATGTCGTAGGCATCGCCGATCTGCGCGACGGCGAAGGCGCAGAGGGCGCGACAGTCCGTCGCGCTGAGCCCGACCGGCCGGCAGATGCGCCGTTCGTGACCCGCATACTTCGACAGGGGCGAGGCGATCACGCCGACGCCGACCTCCGCCTCGACGAGGACGAGCGGCTCGCCGGTCGCACTCGTCCGGCCGACCGCGTCGCCGACGAAGAGGGCGGCGTGCGACCATGTCGATTGCGTGAGGTACTTGATTGCCGCCGCCAGCTTGGCGCGGC
Source organism: Pseudomonadota bacterium (assembly GCA_041694995.1). Classification (GTDB taxonomy): domain Bacteria; phylum Pseudomonadota; class Alphaproteobacteria; order Rhizobiales; family UBA4765; genus Raskinella. Next base: position 18,670 of record JBGFRS010000048.1, read on the forward strand.
CGCCGTCGATGAGGAGTACGTCGCCGGGACGCAAGGTGCGCTGAAGTCGCGCCTCGACGTGGTCCGACGCGGCCTTCGGCGCGGGACGCCGCGCGATGCGGCGGGCAATGACGCGTCCGATGCGGTCAAGAAGATGATCGATTATCGCCATACGCCAAGATAGCGCGTGCGGCATGCGCGCGGCAGCCCGCACGCCGACGCCCCGCATGGCGCCGGGGTCCGCCGCCGCGCGTCATCTTTTCTGCGCGAACCTTGCCTAATCTCGGCACAATGATTGTAATGACCCGGTCCGCAACCCTCGCCACTGCCTTGCGCCAGCGCTCACGCCCGACACGACGCGACACCTTCGCCATCGCCGCCGGCGGCCTCACCGCTTCGGTCGCCAGCCCTTCGCTCGCCCTCCCGATCCGTGAGGTGGACATCGCCGTGGTCGGCGGCGGAGCGGCGGGAATTGCGGCGGCGCGCAGCCTCGTTCGCGCGGGCATTTCAACGCTCATCGTCGAGTCGCAACGGCGTACGGGCGGGCGTTGCATCACGGACACGATTACCTTCGGCGCGCCGTTCGATCGCGGTGCGCATTGGCTGCATTCGGCCGAGGTCAATCCGCTCGTCCGGCTTGGACGCGATCTCGGATTCTCCCTCTACGCCGACCCGGAACGCGACCGCCTGATGATCGGTCAGCGCGAAGCGACGGAAGCCGAGCGCTCGGCCTATGACGCAGCCGTTCAAGGATCGGAGGAAGCGATCGTGCGCTTCAGCGAGTCGCGCCCGGAAGACGGTCCGGCGCTTGCCGGCCTGCCGCGCGATCTCGGCGAATGGCGCGGCCCCGTGCGCTTCCGCCTCGGCCCCTACGACTGCGGCAAGACGCTCGCGGACATTTCGATTCAGGACTACGCCAAGGCGGCCGGCGGGGAAGACGTGTTCTGCCGGCCTGGCGTCGGCACGTTGGTTGCCACGCTCGGACGGGGACTGCCGACCTCGCTCGGCACGCCGGTCAGTCAAGTGGCCGTCGAAAACGATGCCGTGCGCATCGAAACGAGTCGCGGAACCCTGCGCGCGCGAGCGGCGATCGTCACGGTCTCGACATCCGTGCTCGCCGGCGACACGATTCGTTTCACCCCCGGCCTGACGGATGAGCATCGCGCGGCGATCGACGGTCTGATTCTGAGTTCGTCCTTGCATGTCGGGGTCGAGATTCCCGGGAACCCGGTTGGGGTGGAGCCCGACACGACCGTCTTCCTCAAGTCAGACGAAGAGCGAACCTTTGCGGCCTTCGCTCGCGCCGGAGGTTCGGAGCTCTGGTATCTCGACACGGGCGGCATCTACGCGCGCGAGCTCGAGGCGGCGGGCGAACAGACCGCCACGCAACTCGCGATCAATTGGCTTGCCAGCGTGTTCGGGGAGGCCGTTCGCCAGCGCATCGCCCGCACCGCGGTTACCTTGTGGGGACGTATCCCGACGATCGGCGGCGCCTGGTCGGTGGCGAGCCCGGGCAAGCAGACAAGCCGTGCGGCCTTGCGCGTCCCGCTTGCCGAACGCGTCTTCTTCGCCGGCGAGGCATGTCACGACACGCTGTGGGGCACCGTCGGTGGCGCCTGGGAGACGGGCGAAGCCGCCGCGCGCGAGGCGATCAAGCTGGTTCGGCGTTGATGGTTACCCCCTCAACAGACCGCCCGTCGTCTTCTTGACCTGCGCCACGATCTTCTGCGCGACCGCGTCGATCTCGGCCTCGGTCAAGGTCTTGTCCTTTGGCTGCAGCGTGACTTCGAGCGCGATCGACTTCGAGCCCGGCGCGATACCGGTCCCCTCATAGACGTCGAAGACGGTGACCTTGCTGACCAGCTGCTTGTCGGCCCCGCGCGCCGCCTTGATCAGGTCGGCGGCTGCCACCTTCGCATCAACCACGAAGGCAAAATCGCGCCGCACCGGCTGCAGATCGGCAAGGGCGAGAGCGCCCTTCGCGCGCGTCGCCCTCGGCTTCGGCGCCGGCACCTTGTCGAGATCAAGTTCGAAGGCAACGAGCGGCCCCGTGGCGTCGAGCGCATCGAGCGCGGCCGGATGCAACTCGCCGAAATGGCCAAGGACGACCGGGCCGAGCCGCAGCGTTCCGGACCGACCAGGGTGGAACCAACGCGGCGCATCGGGCGTGACCTGCATGGCATCGGCGGGAAGGCCGAGAGCGGCAAGCACCGCAACCGCATCCTCCTTCGCATCGAAGGCATCCACCGGCGCAGCGGCGCCCGACCAATGGCGGCCCGCGCCGGTCGGCTTGGCGAGGCGCGCGCGCACCCCACAAGCGTTCAAACTCTGCTCTCCTGGCTCGCCGCCGTGGAAGGCGGCGCCGACCTCGAACAGCGCGACGTCGCCATAGCCGCGGTCGGCGTTGCGTTGCGCGGCGAGCACGAGGCCCGGGATGAGCGACGGACGCATCGAGGAAAGATCGACCGAAATCGGATTGGCTAGATCGAGCTCCGGCTTGCCGCCACCGAAAAGCTCTGCCGGCGCGCGCGCGATGAAGGTCCAGGTCACGGCTTCGGTGAGGCCCCGCGCTGCGAGCGTGCGCTTCGCCGCGCGCGTGCGCTTCTGTTCGAGCGTCAGCACCGGCGTCATTACCGCGCCACCGCGCGGCAGCGGCGTGGAGGGGACACGGTCGAGGCCATGGATACGCACGATCTCCTCGACGAGATCGGCCTTGCCGTGCACGTCCGGCCGCCAGCTCGGCGGCGACACCTTGAACTCGTCCTGGCCGCTGCCCGACACCCAGAAGCCGAGCTCCTGCAGGATCACCTTCTGCTCGTAGTGCGGCACCTCGATTCCCGCCAAGCGCTTCACTTCCGAGACGGGATAGGTGATCACACGGTCGGTGTCCGGAATGGCGCCGGCCAGCACCACCTGCGACGGCTCGCCGCCGCAGAACTCCATGACGAGGCGCGTGGCGAGTTCGACGCCCGGCACGGTGAAGACGGGATCGACGCCGCGCTCGAAGCGGTAGCGCGCATCGGTCGTGATCCCGAGCTTGCGGCCCGTTGCGGCGATGTTGAGCGGGTCCCACAGCGCGGATTCGATCAGGACGTCGGTCGTGGTCTCGTCACAGCCCGAATGCTCGCCGCCCATGATGCCCGCGATCGACTCCACGCCCGCATCATCGGCAATGACGCAGATGGAGGGATCGAGCACGTAGGTGCGTCCATCGAGCGCAAGCACCTCCTCGCCGTCGCGCGCCGCGCGCACGATGAGGTTTCCGCGCACCTTCTTCGCATCGAAGACGTGCAACGGTCGGCCGCGATCGAAGGTCACGTAGTTGGTGATGTCGACGAGGGCGTTGATGGGCCTGAGCCCGATCTCGGTCAAACGCCGTTGCAGCCAAGCCGGCGAAGGCCCGTTCTTCACCCCACGCACGAGGCGCAGCGCAAAGGCCGGGCACCAATGTTCTTTGCCTGGCAGGTCGAGCTTCACCAGCGTCGGGCAGGGATAGGTTCCCGGCACCGGCTTGACCTCGGTGCGCTTCAGCGTGCCGAGCCCGGCGGCGGCAAGATCACGCGCGATGCCGACGACCGACGTGCAGTCCGGCCGGTTGGTGGTGATGGCCACGTCGATGACCGGATCGTCGAGCCTGGCCCAGCTCGCATAGGGCACGCCGACCGGCGCGTCGTCCGGCAGATCGATGATGCCCTCGTGGTCGTTCGAGAGCTGCAGCTCCATCGCCGAACACAGCATGCCGCGGCTCTCGACGCCGCGAATGGTCCCGACGGCAAGCGTGATGCCCTTGCCGGGGATGAAGGTGCCGGGCGGCGAGAACACGCTCTTCATGCCGCTGCGCGCGTTCGGCGCGCCGCAGACGACCTGCACCGGTTCGCCCGAACCGGTGTCGACGAGGCACACCTTCAGCTTGTCCGCGTTCGGATGCTGCTTTACCTCGATCACGCGCGCGACCGAAAAGCCCGAAAGCTCCTTCGCGCGATCATGCACGCCTTCGACTTCGAGGCCGATGCGCGTCAGCGTCTCGACGATCGAGTCGAGCGTCGACGACGTGTCGAGGTGGTCTTTCAGCCAGGAGAGGGTGAGTTTCATGGGAGATCGGTCCGAACCTTGTCGCGAAGCCTTGAACAGGATCGGCCACGATCTGTCACGATGAATATGGGTGATTGCTGCGCCGTCGTGATAGTATCACAATTCGTACTTTGGTATTACTGAGGCATGCGCTATGTCGTGGATGACAGTTAAAGGCCAGGTCACCATTCCGAAACAGGTTCGGGAGCAGGCGGGCTTGCAACCGGGCGATCAAATTGAGGCGATGGCTGAAGGCCCCGGTAGCGTGCTGGTGCGTCGTGTGCCTCAACCAAATGCCGCGCGTCAGCTCGATGCGGCCATTGCGGAGATTCGCCGCCGTGGCCTCTCCGGCGAGCTCACGGCCGACGACGTGATCACCCTCACGCGCTGAGCCATGACGCTCGTCGACAGCAAGCTAGCGAAGTAGCTCAAGGTCCTTTTGCGGTACCCGGTTCTCGCGCCAAACGATCTTCTCCGTGAACCCACACGAAAAAGTTCTGATTAGCCTCCGCGCTCACGTGCTCAGTCCCCCGACCAGGCTCGGCAGATCGAGCGGGCGGAAGCCGTAATGCTCGATCCAGCGCACGTCCGCATCGAAGAAGGCGCGCAGGTCCGGCATGCCGTATTTCAGCATGGCGATGCGGTCGATCCCCATGCCCCAGGCGAAGCCTTGGACTTCGTCCGGGTCGAGGCCGCAATTGCGGATGACGTTCGGGTGCACCATGCCGCAGCCGAGGATTTCGAGCCAATCCTCGCCCTCCCCGAAACGGATCTCGTTGCCCGAGCGGCGGCACTGGATGTCGACCTCGGCCGAGGGCTCGGTGAAGGGGAAGTGCGACGGACGGAAGCGCATCTTCACCTGGTCGACCTCGAAGAAGGCTTTGCAGAACTCTTCAAGGACCCATTTCAGGTGGCCGAGATGGCTCGAGCGATCGATGACGAGCCCTTCGACCTGGTGGAACATCGGCGTGTGCGTCTGGTCGGAGTCGCAGCGGTAGGTGCGGCCCGGGATGATCACGCGGATCGGCGGCTTGACGCTCTTCATCGTGCGCACCTGCACCGGCGAGGTGTGCGTGCGCAGCACGTGGCGCGCGCCGTCCGCCTTCGCCGGCATGAAGAAGGTGTCGTGCATCTCGCGCGCGGGATGGCCTGGCGGGAAATTGAGAAGAGTGAAGTTGTAGTCGTCGAACTCGATGTCGGGCCCCTCCGCGATCGAGAAGCCCATGTCGTGGAAAATCGCCGTCAACTCGTCGACGACCTGGGTGATCGGATGGATGCGCCCGGCCTCGAGCCCGCCCGCGCGCACGGGCAAGGTCACGTCGACGCGCTCGGCCGCAAGCCGCGCTTCGAGGGCGTGTGCTCGCAGGGCGGTCTTGCGCTCGGCGATCGCGGCGGCCACCGCGTCCTTGACGGCATTGATCGCGGCGCCGGCCACCTTGCGCTCCTCCGGCGCCATCTTGCCAAGGGCGGCGAGGCGTTCGGAGATCGAGCCCTTCTTGCCGAGGGCTGCGACGCGCACGGCTTCGAGCGCCGCTTCGTCGCCGGCGGCGGCGACGGCGCTCAAGGTGGCGCGCTCGAGAGCGGCGAGGTCGGTCGTCAAAGGAGCGGTCATGGCGTCGTCCGGATCGCGGTCAGAGAACAGGCGCCGGGTCAGACCGGCGCCTTGCTCGATTCAAGCGGCGCCGATCCGCAACCAGCGCGCAGCCGGTCGGTCGCGGGCCCCGATCGGGCCGGGACGGATCAGGCGGCCTTCGCCTTCTCCACGATCGCGGCGAACGCTTGCGGCTCGGCGATGGCGAGATCGGAGAGCATCTTGCGGTCGACCGCGATGCCGGCCTTCGCGAGGCCGGCGATAAATCGCGCATAGGTGAAGCTCGGGTCGATCGTGCGGACCGCGGCGTTGATGCGCTGGATCCACAAGGCCCGGAACGTCCGCTTTTTCATGCGGCGGTCGCGGGTCGCATACTGCATCGAGCGTTCGACCGCGTTCTTCGCGGCGCGGATGGTGTTCTTGCGGCGGCCGTGGAAGCCCTTCGCCGCCTTCAACGTCTTCTTGTGCTTGGCGTGAGACGTAACGCCCCGTTTGACGCGAGCCATGGTGCTTGTCCTTCGAGCTCTCTAGAGGATCAGGGGCGGATCACAGGCCGTTCGGCAGCCAGCGCTTCACCGTCGGCGCGTCAGCGACCGAGAGCACCGCCGTGCCGCGGTTCTGCCGGATCTGCTTGTTGGTCCGCTTGATCATGCCGTGCCGCTTGCCGCGCTGGGTGAACTTCACCTTGCCGGTCGCGGTGAGCTTGAAGCGCTTCTTGGCGCCGCTCTTGGTCTTCATCTTGGGCACTTGGATCTCCATCGGATCGAAGCTCGCCTGAGGCGCGAGCAAAAACGCCGCCAAGGCGTCCCATCTGGCCCGGCGGGGTCGTGAAGGCGGGGGATTAAGCAGAAAGCTCCGCCGGAAGCAAGATGCGCCGATCGGGTCCGAGCTGGAACGATTCATGAACCTCGGGGGTTTTGCCGTGGGCAACATCACTTGGCCTTGCCCGCCTCGCACCAAAGCGAAGCAGGGGCGGAAAATTCCACTTCCGAACGGTCCAGTGTCTAGGGTTCGGAGCAAAACAACCTCCGGAAAACCCGGCGCGGTTCATGGGATGGTCACTTCGATTGCCTTGGCAGGATCAAGAGTATCGCTACGACGTAGGGCCGAATGATTTGCTAGAATATAAGTAGTTACTGCCCATTTCTGTTCTTCCGTGAGGAGTGTCGGATCGTTGAACGGCATTAAGAGCTGGTTGTACTCGAAGAGACCTTGAGCAGTCCTAAATTTTCGGATCTGGGCGCCTTGGCCCCAGATCGGATTGGCATAGCCCTGGCCGCCGCGGCCGTTCGCGCCATGACATAGTGCGCAATACTCCTGGAAGAGCGCCTCGCCTTGCCGGAACTGCTCGCTATCGCTCGCTTCGCCTGAGCCGCTCGTTAGGAGGGCCGCCCCGAGTGCGAGGCGACCGATCATAATACGCATGATGTGGCGATCTCCAATTCAATAAGTCGGGCCGGCTGAAGCCGGCCCGGAGGCACTTCAGACGACGCGTATACGGAAGCGCGGTATTGTTCCGTTGGCCATGCCGAATTGATTAGGTGGCTGCGTTGCCGGCTGCACATAGCCGGAGTTGTCCGTCGTCCGTGTCTCGATGGTATGCTCGCCAGACGGCGCGTCCCATGGAAACTCGAAGCGGACCCAAACGTATCGGCCGAGGTTTGGCGGCAGAATACGTGCCGGCTGCCAAGGACCCCCGTTGATCCGGTACTCCACATCTCGCACCCCATGCTGCGGACCCCAGGCATAGCCGCGCATCGTTTGCAGTCCCGCCTGCAGAGTGGGCAACTCGCCCTTTTTGAGGGGGTAGTTGGCCGGCATGTTCGGCGTCTTCTCGAGCACGAGCGGCACCGTCAGCGTGGATTGTGGGGGCATCCAGGTGACCATGGGGCCTTTGATGTCTTCCGCAGACACACCTATGAATTCGTCCTCGGGGCTGAACTCCGGCCGGGCATAGGCATCGCCGATGTAGACCTCGCCCTTCGTATTCAGCCGGCACCAAACGCGCTTGTTGGTGACACGCATCTCGGTCAACCACTTTATGGATGCGGTGCCGCCCCAACCCGGAACAACCAATCGCACGGGTGCACCGTGGTCCGGCGTAAGATCGTTGCCGTTCATCTGGTAGCAGATGCCAATGTCGTCGCCGCGCGACAGAATCTCGGCGACGGGCATCGGTCGTCCCATGTCGCCGCCGTCAACACCGGACCAGAACAGAGCCGTGCGCGCATCGGGCTTGAGCCCCGCCCGATCAATGATGTGGCTCAGAGGGACATAGCGCCACTCGGCGAGGCCGATTGCGCCCATGACCCAGCTGCCGCCTGTCACTTGCTGACCTGTGTAGCCTTGCACCTCCCAGAACAGGTTTCGCGCGTTGCCGTGGCACTGCATGTTCGCGATGATCGTACGGGCCGGCATCTTCAGGAGATCGTTATAGGTTATCTCCATCGGGTTCTGAACGCTGTCGCCATGGACGCGTAGCTTCCAGGCTTGCCGAACGAGCTCAGGCTTCTCCTCCGCGATGGGCGTTGCGTAGTGATTACGCACGTAGAACTCCTCAACCGGAGTCATCCACGTCGTGAAATCCCAATACCGGCCAGAGCGAACAGTAGCGCCGATGTTAAGGAGCCGGTCGTCAGGCTTCCGAATGATACGCCGAGGCGGCGCAGCGGGGGCTGGGGTTCCCTGGGCCAATATCGCCGTCGGGGTCGCGGCGGCCGCAAACGCTCCCGCGGAGACGAAGAAGCTGCGGCGATCGAGGTGAGGGCCGTTCCGCAGAACCTCGCGGACCAATGCGTCTTCTTGGGCACGCCTTCTGGTTTCAACTTCTGACATTGCATCCTCCCGCGTAGCTAGCCTCATCGCCGGCTCTGGCCTTGCTGACGCTCGGACCTTGCAACCCGCGTACCACCGCGCGCTCCCAGAGAAGTTTGACTGGCAAGGTAGGAAACTCAGGTGGATGCGGTGAAACTCGATCCAGATATTCGGACGAGCTGGGCGTGCGAGTCCGAATTTCCGGACAAAGCCTCAGTGGCGGATGCCGAGCCGCCGGATTTTTTCAAACAGAGTGGAGCGCGAGACTTCGAGCCGAATGGCTGCTCGATCAACGTCGTCATTCGTCTCGGCGAGAGCCCGTGAGATCAGCCGGCGTTCCGCATCCTCGCGGGCAGCGGCGAGGGTTAAGGGCGCGTCGCTCTCGCGGGGGGAGCTTACGCGCTCCGGGAACAAGTCTGACACCCCAATCCAGGGACCTTCGGACAGCGCAACGGCCCGTTCGATCCGGTTGCGCAGCTCGCGGATGTTGCCTGGGAAGTCATGCAAAAACAGACTCTCCTGCGCTACTCCGGTGAAACCAAGCACCTCGCGATCAAAGCGGCCGGCAAACTCACCGATGAAGCGCAGCGCCAGCGGGAGGATGTCCTCGCGCCGCTCTGCAAGGGCTGGAATATCGATTGCAATGACGTTTAGGCGAAAGAAAAGGTCCTCGCGAAACTCCCCACATCGCACGCGCTCCGAGAGGTTGGCGTTCGTAGCCGCTATGATCCGTGCGGCTGAACGCAAAGGAGCCTCGCCGCCCACCCGCGCGAACACCCGATCCTGAAGCAAACGAAGAAACTTAGCTTGCATCGGAACTGGCAGCTCTGCCACCTCATCGAGGAAAAGCGTCCCGTCTCGGGCGCGCTCGACATGACCGACATGGCGAGCGTGCGCGCCAGTGAACGCTCCGCGTTCGTGTCCGAATAGCTCACTTTCGAGAAGGTCACGGGGAATCGCGGCGCAGTTCACCGGAACGAACGGGCGTGCCGCTCGGAGACCATTTGCGTGGATGAACCGAGCTGCAACTTCCTTGCCTGAGCCGGTTGGGCCACTCAATAGCACGGTGGAATCAAGTCCGGCCACGCGGCGGAGAATGCTCTCGACTTTCACAATTGCCGACGAGATCCCGAGCTCGGAGCCGTCGGTTTGTTGCCATCGAGGCGCGAGGAGCGTCTCTATGCGGTCAAGGAGGAGCTCGATGTCGAAGGGCTTCGTAACGTAGTCGGCGGCTCCTGCTTTCATCAGCCGCACGGCCTGATCGACCTCGCCGAACCCCGTGATGAAAAGCACCGGTATGCCGACGAGATGTTTCTTCAGAACGGCGTGCACCTCCTCGCCACTGATGTCGGGCAACCGGATATCGCAGATCAGAAGGTCGGGCTGTATCGACGGAATGCGCGCGGCAGCCTCAGCGCCGGTGCGTAGCCAGACTAGGCGATAGCCTTCGATCGCGAGCCAATCGGCGATCGACTGGCCCATCACCGGATCGTCCTCGATCAGCGCAAGGAGGGGTGCCGGCTCAGGCGGCTGATGCAATTGCGCTTGCGTCGCCATGATACGGCAACCTCACTGTCACGCAGGTTCCATGATCGGTGCTCAGCGAGACTTCTCCTCTGAGTTCAGCGACAAGGCGTGACACGGTCCATATGCCGAGCCCGCTCGTCGTCGGGATGGTTCGAGCGCCGTCGAGGAGCTGCCGCCGCGGCTCGTCGGGAATGCCCGATCCCTGGTCGGAAATCTCGAGCCGCAAAGCATCCACCTCGGGGGCTGCGCGGAAGCGTACGCACGTCCCGACCGGCGATGCCGTGCAGGCGTTCAGAAGGAGGTTCAGAGCGATTTGGCGAACAGGCTGCGCCGCGACAGGAACGCTCGCTTCGATGCTGTTGTCCCATTCAAGGGTCAGCTTTCTTCGCTCCGTCTCGCTCGCCACGAGAAACCGAAGGTCCTCGATGTCGGAACGATTGACCGCGCTGTCTTCGCTGCTGCGCCAAAGCACGAGAGATGCCTTAACCACGTTGCGAATGCTGGTTAGCCCCCGCTCGATGAGGCAGACGGCCTTCTCCCGCTGGAGAGCGTCGTTCCCATAGCGCTGAATCATGCGCACGGCGTTGAAAAGGCCGCCGAGAGGGTTGTTGACCTCGTGCGCAAGCGCCGAGGCGTAACGACCCATGACGGCGGCCCTCTCCTCCGCGGCCAACCGCTTGATCAGCGCCTCCCGCTCATCGACGGCGGTTGCCGCCGCATTGTACCGCCGGTAGGCTCGCCCGACCTCGGTGTCTGCTGGCGGGAGTTCGGCCACCGGTATCGTTGCGAGGCGGCCGTCAGTCGAACGTGCGAGAAGGTCCGACAGCCTCGTGAGGGGATGGAGAGCGCGGCGGACCAGCAACCAGCCTAATACGGCTAGAAGGAGGGTGAACAGTGCGTTGAAGCCGATGAGAGTGACGAGCGTTTCGCGCCTCACAGCCTGAAAGCGTGTGACATCGACTAGGGCCACCACGCTGCCCAAGCTTATGCCGGCTTCGTGCAGGTCGCGACGAATCCAGACCTCGCCGGCCGGATCGTTCAGGTCCGGGATGGTCGGCACCGCACCGATCGGCGCAGGAGCCTCCGCTCCGATCGGATAGAGCCTGGGGTGGGAGGCTGCTAAGACCTTGCCGTCAGGCTGGACCGCGAGCGCCACGGAAGCCTGAACGATAGAATATCGGTTCTGCGCCCGGTCAAGCACATCGAAGGCTTCCCACGGATCGCGCCGGATCAACGCAGGTTGGAGCGCGGTCGCGAGGCCCTCAAGGTATGCACTGCTCAGCTCTCGCAGATGAGCTTGCTGCGTTTCGGCGAGTCGATAAAGAACGGCCTTCGAGATACCGGCCGCGACAATCACCATTAGAATTGCGAGCAGCAGCGGCACCTTCACCGAGAGTCGCCAGCGTGAAGGACGCCATCGAATTATCATCCCGCGTCTCCGACGCGGCGCCAATCGGCGGCGATGCTATCGAAGAGCTCCGGCCCTTCGAGGCTGAACCCATCCAGCCGCAGCATCGCGAGGACATCCCGACCGACGGGGCTACTTGGCATATCGACAAGGGCGGACTGCAGCGCCCGCGTGAGCCCAGGATCGGCCCCGCGTGGAGCTGCGACGGGCGGAAAACCCATCTCGGGCGAGCGCCATACCACCCGCGTCAACCCAATGAGGTGCGGCTCCGTCTCCCTCATGACTTCCCAGACGTAGCTGTCGACGGAGCCCGAACGCGCGAGCCCGGCAGCGACCGCTCTGATGACGTTTCTATGCCCATACGTGAAGAAGAACTTCCCAAAGAACGAGCCTGGAGTCTCTGCCCGAGCCGCGAGCCAAGCGCGCGTGACAAGGTGCCCCGAATTGCTCTCCGGATCGGAGAACGCATGTATGCCACCTCGCAACGCCTCAGGCTCTTCGATTTCATCCTTCGCGCTTGCGATGAGGAACGAACGATAGTAGGGCGCGCCGCGATAGAGCGGGACGGCGAGAAGTTGCAAATTCGCCCGATGCTGCACGAACGGTAGGCCGCAAATCCATGCGGCGTCGACATGCCCAGCGACCAGGAGAGACGTAATCTCCATGTAGGTCCGACGCTTCACAAGGGTGACCGCTCGACCGACCCGCCCGGAAAGGTAGGCTTCGAGAGCGCGGGTCAGCCGAAGGTCGGAGTCAAGGAAGACAGGCGTCAGGCCAAATGCAACCGCAGTTGAACGAGCTTTCACAGCGGGAGCGAAAAGGCATGCCGCTGCGCCGCTAAGGAACTGGCGGCGGTCAACCGGCAATCTCCCCGTGCCGCGACGCGACAACGGCAGCCCTCCCTCCTAGGGCCTCTATCTTAACAGGTAAGGTAACAAGAAAGAGCCTTACGCGAAAGACTGCTTATCGACAGTCAGGGCCGGCTGAATGCGTGAATGATCGCTTAAGCCCTACCCCTGCTCAACCAGGATCAGGATTTCTGCAGGATATCTAGACAAGTTGCTTTACTCCGCCGCACGGCACTCTCTGGTCAACCGGCATTCCCTACGAAATGCGACATATCCGCGACCAGCGGCGTCGCATACCATAATACCACATGCCGCCGCCGCGCTAAGCTATTCAGACTATAAGGGAAACTGGCGCGCAGGCCGCGTTCTCCTGGCAGGCGGCCGAAGACCCAACCCTCGGCAAGGCGGCAAGGTCGTGCTGACGAACGATGTCGCCAGCTGTTGATCAGGCGGCAGAGCGCATCTCCGCTAGAGCCTTGAGCGTGCCTTCGGGATCGCGGGCGACCAGCAGAAGAAGCGAGCGCGCGGCCGGATCGATGGCGTTGCGCCCCTGCTCCCAGTTGCGCAGCGTCGCGACCGGGATGCCGAGCGCAGCCGCGAACTTTTCCTGCGTCATGCCGATGCGCTTGCGGATGACATGGGGCGAGAAGCTCTTTTCGATCGGGTACTCCGCGTCCGGGTCTTCGCCGTCCTCGATCATATAGCGGCGGATGTCCTCTTCGGTCGTGGCGTCGACCTTGGCCCAATCGACGTCACGCTTCATCGCTTTGATCTCGTCTAGGGTCTTGCGGACGATCGCCATAGCTCCCTCTCCTTCTTGCGGGACACTCTGGCCGAGATGATCCGCCGTTTCGTGCCTCGATCCGTGTAGACCACCGTCAGAAAGCGGCCGTTTACGACCCCGACGGCAACCATCCGGATCTCGCCCCGGCCCTGTCTCCGGGCCCGCGCCGGGTCCGCTCGCTTTTCGCTCCGTCCCACTCGAAGTCCATCGCCACTCTACGCGAATCGCGTAGTCCGTCAAGGGCGCCTACGCGATCCGCGCACCGACCCCCGAATCCCTCATTCATCGGAGAGGCTAGCATGCTGAAGCTCGAATCCCTTCTAGAGTCTGCTGTTTTTTGAAGGAATCTGTATTCCCAAATCAGGTTCGAGCTGATTCAAGCTGCGTGCTGGAGAGCGAGGCCAGCATGGATGGCTCGACCCTATTCTGAAGACCTTCGCG
>JBGFRS010000010.1:0-31705 GCA_041694995.1 Pseudomonadota bacterium
GTGCGCGAAGCCGCGCCTCAAGCACCGCCCGATCCTCCGGCGAAAGCCGAACTGTCGCAGCAGGGGGAATCATCCAAATGTTGAATCATGAATCACCCATTCGCGAAAGCGGGTACTAGACGAAGGCCGTTGCAGGCGCGAGCCCGTGGCGCTTGACCGGCCTGGCAAAGAGGCCGACATAATCATGACAACCGCGACATCGACCCGTTCCATAACTGTCACAGATCGCGCGTTCCGCCGCATCGCTGAGATCATGCGTGATGAACCTGGCGCGCTCGGCTTGCGCGTCTCGGTGTCCGGCGGCGGTTGCTCCGGCTTCCAGTACGGTTTTGACGTTGAAAAGAAGCGAAACCCTGACGATCTCGTCTTGGCCAAAGACGGCGTGGCGGTTTTGGTCGACGACCTTTCAGTTCAGTACATGGCTGGCTCGGAGATCGACTTCGTCGACGATCTGATCGGCGCGAAGTTCGAGGTCAAGAACCCCAACGCGACATCGTCCTGCGGGTGCGGCACGAGCTTCTCGCTCTGAGATGCTGATTGCCACCTGGAACGTGAACTCCATCAAACAGCGCGTCGATGCAGCGACGGCGTGGCTCAAGGAGCGCGCGCCGGACGTCGTATGCTTGCAAGAGCTGAAATGCGTCGACGAGGCCTTCCCGCGCGAGGCGTTTGCAGACCTTGGCTACGACATTGTGACCCACGGCCAGAAAACCTACAACGGCGTGGCCATCCTCTCAAAGCGCTCCTTCGTCGATGCGCCGGTGCCACGTCTTCCCGGCGACGATGCGGACGAGCAGGCCCGATACTTGGAAGCGGTCGTGCCGTTCGGTAAAGGCGTCGCGCGCGTTGCCTCGATCTATCTGCCGAACGGCAACCCGGTCGGGACGCACAAGTTTGCTTACAAGCTCGCCTGGATGCAGCGCCTGAGCGCGCACGCCGCACGGCTGCGCCACGAGGAGGAGCCGATCATCCTTGCCGGCGATTACAACGTCATTCCGTCGAGCAATGACTGCCGCGACCCTGCGGCCTGGACGAACGATGCGCTATTTCAACCCGAGAGCCGCTCCGCCTTCCGGGCCCTGATCGGGCTTGGCTACACTGACGCCGTCCGCGCCGTGACGGACGATGGGGGGCACTACACGTTCTGGGACTACCAAGCCGGCGCCTGGCAGAAGAACAACGGCATCCGCATCGACCACCTCCTGCTTTCACCGCAGGCCGCCGATTGTCTCGCCTCGGTGACGATCGACAAGCACGTCCGTGGGCGTGACAAGCCGTCGGATCACGTGCCAGTCGTGGCCGAACTTACGGAGGCTTAGCTGATGCATTACATCGATAGGATAGGAAAATCAGCTAAGGGCTTATAAATCCATAATTATCTGGCGGTCTGGCGCCATTGACGCATAGCGCGCGCCGCCTGTGTTCGCTCATCGTCGGTCGCCAAGGTGAAGGCGTCCTCGAAGGCCGAGATGATCCATCCGTCTCGAACGCCGCGGGCTTGCTGCCGCGCGAGGGAGAGCCACATCAGCCCTTCAATGGCGCGCCGTTGCATGTGCTGGCCGCCAAACAATAGCTCGCCCAAGGTGGCTTGCGCCGCCATGTGCCCCTTTTCGGCAGCGTTGCGCAGCCAACTGGCAGCAAGACGCGGATTGAATTCGACTCCGGCCCCGTCGAGGTACATCCGCCCGAGATTGTACTGGGCGTCTGCGTCGCCGAACACCGACGCAGCGTGGTAGAACATGCGCATCGCCTGCGCGAAGTCCTGCTGAACGTTCGACCCCGGAATACCGGCGAGGAAGTAAGATCCGAGTTCCACGAAAGCCCGGCTCGCGAGCCGGCCGTTCGGGCTCCCCGGTTCTTCGTCAGCATGGCTCTCGGCGATGCGCTGGAACCACCGAAACGCTTCCGCGTCGTTGCGTTGGACGCCGTCGCCGTCCGCGAACATGCGGCCAAGCCGCCAAGCCGAGGCAGTGTGGCCGCCCTGCGCAGCCCGCGTCCAGCTTGCAATGGCCTGCCCGAGATCGCCCGCGCGGAACGCCTGCGTCCCTTGTCGCGCCAATTCACTCGGGTTGATCCGCGTCGGCGACGGCGTGCCGTCGAAGGCGAATGCCGTCCCCGCCGCGCTCAACAGCGCCGCCACGACCAGACCACGGGTGCGCTGGGCCTCAAATATCCGCATAACACTTTGACTCGGCGCTTGCGCCGGGATGGGTCAACGCGCCGTTCAGCGCATTGCCGACCTGTTGCGCATACTTCCAGATGTAACCGGACCCAAAGTTCGACTCGCGTGGTTTCCACGCCTTCCGACGCTTCTTCAATTCGTCCACCGTGAGTTTGACCGCGAGCTTGCCCTTTTCCGCATCGATTTCGATGATGTCACCGTCCTCGAGGAGCGCGATCGGGCCGCCGATGGCCGCTTCGGGCCCAACGTGACCGATGCAGAAGCCGCGCGTCGCGCCGGAGAAACGCCCGTCCGTGATCAGGGCGACCTTGTCGCCAGCCCCCTGCCCGTACAATGCCGCCGTTGTCGCGAGCATTTCGCGCATGCCGGGGCCACCCTTCGGACCCTCGTAGCGAATGACGAGGACCTCGCCGTCCTTGTACTTGCGCTTCTTTACGGCTTCGAAACACGCCTCTTCGGAGTCGAAAACGCGCGCCGGACCTGTGAATTTGAGCTTCGACATACCGGCGACCTTCACGATCGCCCCTTCTGGTGCGAGATTGCCCTTCAAAGTCACGACACCGCCCGTCGGCGTGATCGGTTTGTCGGCGGGGCGCACGACATCCTGATCGGCGTTCCACCGTACCTTAGCGAGGTTTTCCGCCATGGTACGCCCGGTCACGGTCAGGCAGTCGCCGTGCAGGAAGCCATGATCGAGTAGTGTCTTCATCACCAGCGGAATGCCGCCGACTTCGTAGAGGTCTTTGGCGACGTATTTCCCGCCAGGCTTCAAGTCGGCTATGTAGGGCGTACGCTTGAATATCTCGCCGACATCGAAGAGGTCGAACTTGATGCCCGCCTCATTGGCGATCGCGGGCAGGTGCAACGCCGCATTGGTCGAACCGCCGGTCGCCGCCACCACGGTCGCGGCATTTTCGAGCGCCTTGCGCGTGACGATGTCGCGGGGGCGAATGCGGCGCGCGATCAGTTCCATCACCTTCGATCCGGCGGCTGCACAGAAGGAATCGCGAATTTCGTAGGGTGCCGGCGCACCGGAGGAATAAGGCAATGCCAGCCCGAGCGCCTCGGACACGCACGCCATCGTATTCGCCGTGAACTGGGCACCGCAGGCTCCCGCCGACGGGCAGGCCACCTGTTCCAGCTCGTCGAGATCGCTCGACGACATCCGCCCGACCGAATGCATCCCCACCGCTTCGAACACGTCCTGCACCGTGACGGCCCGGCCCTTGAATGTGCCGGGCAGGATGGAGCCTCCATAAATGAAGATCGCGGGCACATTCAGGCGAACCATGGCCATCATCATGCCCGGGAGCGACTTGTCGCAGCCGGCGAGACCGATGAGCGCGTCGTAGGCATGGCCGCGCATGGTCAGTTCGACCGAGTCCGCGATCACTTCACGCGACGGCAGCGACGACTTCATGCCTTCGTGGCCCATGGCGATGCCATCGGTCACGGTGATGGTGCAGAACTCGCGTGGGGTTCCGTTCGCCGCCGCGACACCCTTCTTCACCGCCTGCGCCTGACGCATAAGGGCGATATTGCAAGGGGCAGCCTCATTCCAGCAGGACGCCACGCCGATCAGCGGTTGGTGGATTTGCTCTTTCGACAGGCCCATCGCATAAAGGTAGGAGCGATGAGGCGCGCGTTCCGGGCCCTCCGTGACGTAGCGGCTCGGAAGGTGACGCTTGTCGAAAGTTTTGGTGTCCATGTGGTCCCTCATCCGCTTCGCACCGACGCGACAGTCTCTCGCCCGTCAGAGACGACGTGCCACGGTCCTTGTGGGAACTTCAATGATGCGGCAGTCGAAGACAGCGGAGGAAGTCGCGGTCGAACGACCGGACGCTGGAGCGAAGCGCTCGCTTCGTGGCCAAATCGCGGCATTTGACACCTGTCACGCGACCCAAAGTGTGGGCTATATCGCTTAAGGAGTGATTGTTGCCTGAGGGCAACAGAGTCGCTCGAGAGTCGCACTACGCCGCACCGGGTCTAATGCCGGCACGCTGGCCGAGGTCCCAGAACAAGCCGATCGGGAGCGTACTGAGGATGCGGTTGGTCGGCACGCCGGCCCGGTTCAGCAGATCCGCGATCCAATGATTGCAGACGTTCAGAATGGAGAAGGTGCCTTTGGCCGCGAAGAACAGACTCGGCCCGTAGAGCCCCATGCTGAGCTCTTGAAGCTGGCCCGTCTCATCGCGCGCGAACGTCTCGTCAATGCCGGCGAGAAGTCGGTCGAAGCCGACGGGGGACAAAGCGACCTGCTTTTGTTCAAGGCTGGGGAACGCCGCTTGAGGGCTGTGCCAACCCAAGCCAACAACATGAAGAACCGAACGATTGTTTGGCGCGAGGAGGGCACGTGCCGCTTCGAAAAAGGTGACGTCGGTCAGAATTGGAATGCCACGGTAGAAGCCATCCTCACCCCACCCGAACTCCAGATAGGCATGAGGTCCGAACCGCTCGATGACTTGCAGGAGCGCCGGCCAGCCGTTCTGGCGTGCGCGTTGAGCGAGGTCATGCGCGGGTATGGCGATGCCCACATGCAGTCCATGCGAGACGAGGTATATGGTGTGCGTTTCGGTGCCGGTCGGCGCGGGAAAGAGCATAGGGTCGCCGGGACGCATGGCGTAGAGAACAGCGCCTCCGAAGAACGCGGCGATGACCAGCCCGAAGAGGCCGGCTCGCCGAAGCCAGCGTACCGTTGCGCTCGTGATCAAGCCGCTTCGGCCAGCGCTTTGAGTGCCTCGGCGATCTTCACTCGGCGCGCTTCCGCTGCCTCGCGCCGATCCTTCTGCTCTTCCACCACCTCTTCAGGTGCGCGCGCCATGAACTGGGCGTTGCCGAGCTTGGCGTCGATCCTGGCGATTTCGTCGACCAATTTTGCTTGTTCCTTGCCGAGCCGTGCCTTCTCCGCCGCAAGATCGATCAGGCCTTCGAGCGGCAGTGCCGCCGTGGCCTCGCCAGCAACGAAGCGGGCAGAGCCCTTGGGCGCATGGTCGGCAAGGGTGACTTCCGATAGCCGCGCAAGGCGCTTGAGCGTTTCGAGATGCGTCGCAAGACGGGCTTGCATCTTCGCACCGGCTCCGACAAGCACCAAGGGCACCTGCGCGCCGGCCGGCACGTTCATCTCGGCGCGAACGGAGCGGATGGACTGGATCAGTTCCACGAGCCAGTTCATCTCGTCGTTTGCCTCCGGATCGACGAGATCGCGGGCTCGAGGCCAAGATGCCAGGGCCAGGAGCCCCGCGCGCTTCGGTCCGGTTTCGTCGGTGAGGTGCCACAGCTCTTCCGTCAGGAACGGCATGAAAGGGTGCAGCAACGCCAAGATGTCGTCGAAGACATAGGCGGCCGTCGCGCGCGTCTCGTCCTTGAGCGCGCCATCCTCCCCTTGCAGGATCGGCTTCGTCAGTTCGAGGTACCAGTCGCAGAAAGTCCCCCAGACGAACCGATACGCCGCTCCCGCGGCCTCATTGAACCTGTAGCTTTCAATCGCGGATGTGACGTCGACGATGGCGCGCTCGCATTCCCCCAACACCCAGCGATTGACCGTGCCTGCGACTCGCGTGGGGTCGAAGTCGGTCCGCCGCACACAGCCGTTCATCTCGCAGAACCGCGCCGCGTTCCAGATCTTGGTGCCGAAGTTGCGATACCCCTCCACGCGCGCGGTCGAGAGCCTGATGTCCCGCCCTTGCGCCGCCATCGCCGCCAGCGTGAAACGCAGAGCATCGGCCCCGTACTCGTCCAGCAGTTCCAGCGGATCGATGACGTTGCCTTTCGACTTCGACATCTTGGCGCCCTTCTCGTCGCGAACGAGGGCGTGGATGTAGACATTGCGGAACGGCACCTCGTCCATGACGAAGAGGCCAGTCATCATCATGCGCGCGACCCAGAAGAACAGGATATCGAAAGCAGTCACCAGGCACGACGTCGGATAGTACTTGGCAAGTTCCGGAGTCTTCTCCGGCCAACCGAGCGTTGAGTACGGCCAAAGCGCTGAGGAGAACCAGGTGTCGAGTACGTCCTCGTCGCGCTTCAGGAATGCCGCCATCCGCTCGGGATCACGCGCCATCTCCGCCGCTTCGAACTCGCCGAGTATGTCGTTCAGCACGTAGTGCGCCAGCGCTTTGGCGTACGCTTCTTCCTCGGTTCGCTCGACGAAGACGTGTCCGTCAGGCCCGTACCAAGCCGGGATCTGGTGCCCCCACCACAATTGCCGCGACACGCACCACGGCTGGATGTTCTCGAGCCAATCGAAGAATACGCGTTCCCAGTTCTCCGGCACGAACCGCGTCCGCCCATCGCGAACCGCCTGCAAAGCCCTCTCCGCCAGCGGCTTCACGTCGACGTACCATTGGTCGGTGAGCCACGGCTCGATCGGCACGCCGGAGCGATCTCCATGCGGCACGGTGTGCTGGTTCGCCTCGATCTTCTGAAGCAGCCCGCGCCTCTCCATCATGTCCACGACTTGCTTACGCGCCGAAAACCGATCGAGGCCGTGCAGCGCGAGTACGGCGTGAAGGTCGGGATCGTCACCCGTCGTGAAGTCTGGATTGTCCTTCAGGAACATGCGCGCTTCCTGATCGAACACGTTCACGAGCGGCAGGCCGTGCCGCTGGCCCACTTCGAAATCGTTGAAGTCGTGCGCCGGCGTAATCTTCACCGCACCAGATCCCTTCTCGGGATCGGAATATGTGTCCGCGACGATCGGGATCAGCCGCCCGGTGAGCGGCAGACGCACCATCCGCCCCACATAAGCTTGCCACCGCTCGTCATCGGGATGCACCGCAACGGCGGTGTCGCCCAGCATGGTTTCCGGCCGCGTCGTCGCGACAGTGATCTTGATCGTCCGATCGTCGGCCAAGGGATAGTCGAAGTACCAGAGGTGCCCCTTGACCTCGATCTGCTGTACCTCGAGGTCCGAGATGGCCGTTAGGAGCTTCGGGTCCCAGTTGACGAGCCGCTTGTCCTTGTAGATGAGCCCGGCTCCGTGCAAGCGCACGAAAATCTCGACGACGGCTTTGGACAGGCCCTCGTCCATGGTGAAGCGCTCGCGCGACCAGTCGCAAGAGGCCCCTAGCCTCTTCAGCTGATTGATGATCGTGCCGCCCGACTGCTCCTTCCACGCCCACACGCGCTTGAGGAACTCCTCACGACCCAGCGTGCGGCGGTCCGGCTGCTGGGCTTCCGTAAGCTGGCGTTCGACCACCATCTGCGTCGCGATACCGGCATGGTCCGTGCCCGGCTGCCACAAGACGTCCTTGCCGCGCATGCGCTCGAAGCGGCAGAGCACGTCCTGCAGGGTGTTGTTGAAGGCGTGCCCGATGTGTAGCGAACCCGTGACGTTCGGCGGCGGAATCACGATCGCATAGGGTGCCGCCGCTGCCCGCTCCTGTCGGCCAGCACGAAAGGCTCCAGCCGCTTCCCAGGCGGCGGAGATGCGCGGTTCAACGTCTGCCGGTGAGAACGTTTTTTCGATCATTCTTGGTCCGTCGCGTATCCGCGCCCTTGGCGCAGGAGCCGCGTTGAAGCCGCCGAAGAGAGACTTGTCAACGCGTTACGACGAGTTCAACGCCGGCCGCGAGCGACCCGTTCGATCTCTTCGCGCACGAGACGTTCAACAAGCGTGGGCAGATTGTCGTCGAGCCACTCCTTGACCATGGGCCGCAAGAGCTCCTTGGTCAGGTCCTCGATCGTACGAGCATCGCGCGAGAAGATCGCGCTAGAGAGAGCGCCGAATGCATTTGACACCGCTTCCGTGGTGCGGCCCGAGAGTAGGCCCTCGCTATTCTCGGTCACGCGCGCGGGCGCCGGCGTACGTCCGGCCGCAACGAATGAAACGTGCGGAGCGGAGAACGCCTCGCGCGCCGGCGGAAGCTCTGGAACCGGCGGCTCCGGCTCATCCGGCATCGAATCGTCGAAGGCAACGTCATCGGGCGCCGCGGGCTGTGGTTGAGGCTTCGACTCTGGTTTCGTTTCGGCGACAACGGCCGCCTCCGCCCGCACCATGGCGAGATCCAGGACGTCTTCTTCCGTGGCTGCAGGAGGCGTGGCGGGAGGAGATGGTGGGGGCGGTGGTGGTACAGGCACTGCTGCCTGCGGCTGCTTCGCCGCCGGATCCTCGTCTGCGATGATCCGGCGGATCGATGCGAGGATTTCCTCCATCGACGGTTCGGCTGCGGTGTTCGACTTGCCCATGATGCGCCGCGCCTGCTCCGCTCTTTAGCCCGCACGAGGAATCAACGGCCGACTCGGCCTGATTCGCAAGGCTCAGAACGCGACTTTCGCTCTTTCCCACGCCGCCGGAAAGTGTACCGTTAGGGATATCCCGGCTATTCTCCGCTCGGCGTGCGCATGCCGTGCCAGCGGTCGCGGACCTGATTGTAATGCAACGTCGGGTCGTGCTGGGGAACGTTGAGGCCGAGCCGCGGCAGGTTCAGCCGCCCGATAGCCCCAAGAAGAGCATAGGCCGCAACGACGCGATTGCGCTCTGCCTGGACCAAGGAGACGCGCGCATTGAGGAGATCCTGCTGCGCATTGAGCACGTCGAGTGTCGTCCTTTGGCCAACCCGCGCCTCTTCGCGGACCCCATTGAGTGCGATCTCGGAGGCGGCGATCTGTGCCCGCGCAGCCTCGATCTGTGCCCGCTGGGCGTCAAGATTGCCCCAGTTGCTAATGATCAGGGCGCGGACCTGGTCTCGGACCACATCGATGTTGATGCGGCTTTGTCCGAGCGATTCCTTGGCTTGCCGAACGCGCGACGAGCCGATGCCACCGTCATAGATCGGGATCGTCACGCGTCCAACGATCGAGGCCGTGTCCAGCCGGTCGACCGTCGTGGAGGGCGCGTACTGCCGCTGGAGGAGACCCGTCACCGTCACGGTCGGGTAGAGTGCCGCTTGAGCAACCGCAACCGCGAATGCCGCGGAATCGACGCCAAACACCGCAGCGCGGATCTGCGGGTGCTCATTCGATCCGACAGAGAGCGCTTGCTCGATGGAGCGTGGCAAAATGCCTTCGACCGTCGTGCGGCCATTGAGACGTTGCTGGGCAGGCCGACCGACGACGCGCAGATAGTTGGCGCGGCTCAGATTGAGCTGAGCTTGTGCCGCTGCGAGTTGCGAGCGCGACAACGCCAGCCGCGACTCTGCTTGGGCGACATCGGTCCGGGTGACCTCGCCGACCTCGAAACGGCTACGCGTTGCTCGAAGCTGTTCATTGATAACATTGACGAAATTCCGCTGCAGCTCGACGAGGGCCGAGTCACGTACCACGTCCATGTAGACGGTCGCCGCCGCCAGAAGCACATCCTGTTCGGTCGTGCGGAGAACCTCGCGCTGCGACCGGACCTGGGCTTCGGCCTGGCGAACCTGATTGTCGGTTTGAAAGCCATTGAACAGCGTTTGGTCGACCTGGATGCCGACACTGCGCGGCGTGCGAACGGCGCTGGTCGTGTTTCCGAAGGCGCGCGCTTCCGACCATTGCTGACCGGCCGAGGCATTGACACTGACGCGCGGACGATAACCGGACAGGGCCTGTGGAACGTTCTCATTGGTAACGCGCAGCTGCGCGCGCGCTGAATTGAGCTGCGGATTGTTGATGTAGGCCTGAGAGAGCGCCTCGCTGAGGCTTTGGGCTTGCGACGGCTGCGCTGCTACGGCACCAAGAAGAACGCCGATCCATGCCAGCCGGCGGATCGGCCGATCCGTCAGTCCAGACTGACAGCCCATCTCGACCTCCCATACGAATCCGACGCGACAAACGATCCGTATACGGTCGGTAAACGCACGTCGGGACCATACCCGGCAAGGTCCTGAACACAACAGGGCTGACGCATGCGGGCGATGTTTCACTCAGCTTGGCGCAAACGGGACACAGCTACGTTCGAAGCCATCCCGAGAAATCAGAAGGTGAATTCGAATCGAGGAGTTAACTGGAAGCCGGGTAGTGGCGGAGCAGCCGCATCGAATGCCACACGGCGGCCAAATTCCTCGCCCGAACGCACGAACACCGTCGCCCGCGCGGCGCGCCCGCGCCCGACCAGCGCCACAAGCCGTCCGCCGTTCTTCAGCTGCCGGAGAAGCGCCGCCGGGACGTCGTCGACAGCGCCTTCGAGAATGATTGCGTCATAGGGGCCTTCCTCGACATGCCCTTCGCGCAATGCGCCGCGAACCACGACGGCATTTGATACGCCGAGTTCGTTCAGGATCGTCTCGGCACGCTGCGCTAGGCCATCGTCTTCCTCCAAGGCGACGACGGAGCTTGCGATGCGGGCGAGAATTGCTGCGCCGTACCCGGTACCCGTCCCGACATCTAGAACGACATCGAGCGGACCAATCGAGGCGAGCTGCAGCAGCTTGGCAAAGGGGGCAGGCTCGAGCAGGAATCGAGCCGGCGCCCCGTCGTTAAGCGGGACATCGAGATCGCTGTAGGACAGCGGCACCTTGTTCTTCGGAACAAACCGCTCCCGCGGGACCTCGCCGAAGGCTGCCAGTACCGCGGGATCGGTGACGTCGCTGGTGCGAAGCTGGCCATCGACCATGTTCGCGCGCGCTTTAGCGAACTCCCCCATGCAAGTCCTCCTGGTGGTCGCCGACCCGCCGAATAGACGGGACCATGTGCGTGCGCAAGCCGACCATTGGGCCATGCGGTCCATAGGGTGGAAGAAGAGTGGAGGCCTCGCCCGGAATCGAACCGGGATACACGGATTTGCAGTCCGCTGCGTAACCACTCCGCCACGAGGCCGGGCGCTCAACGGAGGTTCATCACGCCACCGTGAACGCGACCGGCTATATCAGGTCGCCCTCACAGCGCCAAGCTGGCCAACCAACCTTGGAAAAGCCCCGTCCGATTAACCGCGCACGTCCGGCGCGCGCGGCAACATCCGCGTGATCGACACCGCGATCTTGCCGGCCTCGACATGCACCGCCGCACGCGCAACCGGCACGTCATTGGCGAGGATCGTCACGTCGTCGTTCTCGGTGGCGCCGAGTTCAATGACGGCGCCGCGGCCCATGCGCAGGAGCTGATGGACTGGCATCTTGGTCGTACCCAAGACGACCGCGATATCGACGCCGACTTTCTGTATGGTCTGGTCCATAGCCGCCATGGCATTGCTCGAATTGGAAGAGACATGAAGAACGTGCGTGCTGAACCAACCCTGATCCCGCGAAGGTTAACGGATGGTTGAAGCACGTGAAGACCTGCCTCGCGATATGCATGCGCCGCCCGATGCGCCACCGGTGGAATGGTCGATTGCAGATGGATTGACGGCGTATCCCGCCGCGGTCGCGGTCATGGAGGCGCGCGCCGAGGCGATCGCGGCGGGCACGGCCCGCGAGCAGGTCTGGCTCGTGGAACACCCGCCGCTCTATACGGCCGGCACCTCGGCGCGCGAGCAGGACCTGATCGCGCCCGAGCGATTCCCTGTGTTCCGAACCGGACGCGGCGGGCAGTTCACCTATCACGGCCCCGGCCAGCGCGTCGCTTACGTGATGCTGGACCTGAAGCGGCGCCGGCCGGATGTCCGCGCCTTCGTGGGGGCCCTCGAAGAGTGGTTGATCCGCACGCTTTGGGCATTCCACGTTCGGAGCGAACGGCGCGAGGACCGCGTGGGCATCTGGGTGCGGCGGCCGGACCGCGGCACCAACGTGGAGGACAAGATCGCGGCGATCGGCATCCGCGTGCGGCGCTGGGTGACGTTCCATGGCGTCGCGCTGAACGTCGCGCCGGACCTTGGCCACTTCTCCGGCATCGTGCCCTGCGGGGTGAACGAGCATGGCGTCACGAGCCTTGCTGATCTCGGCCTCACTGCCACCATGACGGATGTTGATCTCGCCCTGCGCGCGGCATTCGAAGATGTGTTCGGACCGACGCTCCGCCTTCCGTAACGCCGCTCAGTGGCGCGAGAGGATCACGAGGGCCGCGCGCCAAAGCGCCGTGGGCCACGGAAACACCTGCGCAAGTCCAAGCACCATGACCACGTAAAGGATGGCGAGCATCATTCCCAAGGACCACATCAAAGCTTCGAAGCCGAGCCGGCCCCCGAAGGCCGGAAGCATCCACCAGTCACTTCCCATGCCGACGATTGCAATGAGGTGGCAGAAGACGGGCACCCACATCACCAGATACGCCCGGCGGAAGAGGCGCATCACCTGCGCGTCGCTCGCCTCCGATGTCGCGCCATACCGTCCGGCAAGATGACGTCCGACGATGACCATCGCGGTGCCCTCGACGACCAGCGTGAAGAGGGCCGGCCGAAAGTGCCCGCGCGGCTCGTCGGTCTCCACGAAAAACAAGAAATAGGCGAGCGCCGACAGGAACCCCGCCGCCGCGAGCGGCGCATAGAGGTGCAGGCGCGGATCGTTCTCCCGCCACCGCTTGATGAGCGCATCACGCTTGAAGCCATCCGCCGCCAGCCACAGAACCGCAAACAAGGTGATGGCGGCGGCAGCCGCAATCGGTAAGGCCAAAGCATCATCGACACCGGCGGCCCGCTGGCGCGCCCGCATCAGGAACAGCACAAAGAAACTCACGACCCCAAGAGCAATAGCAACGATCGCCAGCGCCCGCCCCGTCGCAGATGCGGTCTCCGGCTCCGGCACGGGTGACGGCGTGCTCATCTTGGCCTCGTTCACTTCTCCGTCGGAAACAGCACCTGCCACGCGCGCTCGAATGCAGATGCCGATCCATCAATCTGCGCGGCACCGACATAGGCCGACAAAAGTACGAGCGGAAACAGCACCACGCCCGACACAAGAAAGTCACCGAGCATGTTGCCGGTGAAGAGCGGGATCGAAAAGAAGAACAGCAGGATCGCGTAGAGCACGAGCGGGATGCCCATCACGACCAGCGCGAGGCGAAGCGTGACGGTCGCTTCATGGTCGGTGATGGCGTCGGCCTGCAGGCGACGGGCGAGGTGCCGCCCGACGATCACCATGAGCAGACACTGCCAAGCCGTCGTCAGCACCACCATGCCGAACAGGCCGATCGTGTTTTCCATTTCATAGAAGAACAGGAGATAAGCGATCGTAACCAGGATGCCCGATGCGATGATCGGCAGTCGGACATATAGTCTGGGATCATCCTCCCTCACGTATCGGCCGACGACGCCGAGTTCGGGATCGGACGTGATCCACCACAGCAAGGCGAAGAGCGTGACGGTCACGGCCGCCGCGATCGGGATCGCATAGGAGTCAGCGGCCTCCGGCGTGCGCGCCGTCGTCCACATGAAGAAGAGAAAGAACAGCACGAGCATGCCGCCGCCGGCAACGAAGCCCGCCAAAGTGCCCATCGGACCGGGGATCGGATTGTTCTTTGAGGAAGAACGCGGATCGCTCATGATCACCTCACGCGTAATCACCTCACGCGTAGCGGGGCGCACGGTAGCATGGACCATTGCGATCTCACCACGCCCGCACGAAGCCACACGCGGTCGGCCGTCGGGCATTGCTTCTGCGACGGGTCCATGTCCGAATCGTCGGCGAAGTAGAGAGCGAGCGGCACAGCGCAAGCGATTCTGAGGACTCGCAAAACCTGCGCGATTCTCTACTGGAGGACGAGGCTGCTACCAGCTCGGCAACACGCGAAACCCGTTATTGACCGGTTCTCCCTCGGCGAGGATCACGACATCACTTACGCACGCGGCAGGCGGCCCGTGACGGCAGCGTGCAAGCATGTCCGACACGTCTACGGCGGCGCCAGAGAACACGGCCTCGACGGTACCGTCCAAACAGTTGCAGACCCAACCATCGAGCCCGATCACACCGGCCGTCTCCGCCACCCAGGCGCGGTAGCCGACCCCCTGCACTCGGCCGTGAATCTTCACGCGGACCGACCTCGTCTCTCGCACGGATCACCTACCCGAAGTGACACTGTCGTCACGAAACGGCTGCATGCTATGCCTCCGATCGCAATCATCGCAAACGCGGCGGCCAGGGAGAAAGACATGGGCCTCTTTTCATTTATCAAGAGCGTCGGTAATCGCATCATGGGCAAGGGATCGACCGAGGCCGCCGCACCGACAGCGGAGGCGCTGCGCGCCGATGCGGCGCAATCGGGTCTTCCTACCCAGAACCTCGACGTCAAAATCGATGGTGAGAAGGTCACCGTCTCCGGCAACGTGATGAGCCAAGAAGAGGCCGAGAAGATCATTCTATCCCTCGGCAATACGGTCGGCGTCTCCGAGGTGCAGTCGAACCTTCTCGTCAACCAGCAGCCGATGCCCGAACCCAAATTCTACACGGTCCAGAAAGGCGACACGCTCTGGAAGATCGCGGAAGCCCACTACGGTAAAGGCAAGGGCGCGAAGTACACGGAGATCGTGAAGGCGAACACGCCGCCGGTGAAGGACCCGGATTTGATCCAGCCAGGCTGGGTGCTCCGAATTCCCCCGCTCAGCTGAGCGACGCGCCCCATCGGTTCGGCGCGGGCTCCCCCCGCGCCGTTCCGAGCACCAGTGACGCGATGATACAGGGGGCGAGCAGCACGAGTGCAAGAGCGAAGAGAACAAGCGCCGCCGGCCGCGTCTCGATCGGCACGTCGGCCAGCGCGGCGATGATGATCGTCAACACATAGACATAGACGAATACAGGCTCCTGCCCTGTCGGGCGCGCGGTCGGTGCCGGCATGCCGTAGCCGGTCACGACGATGATCGCGGCCGCGAGCAACAGCGCCCCGACGAACAGCCAGGGCAGGAGGAACACGAGCGGGCGCCCACTGCGCCCGATGTCGTGCCGGCGATTGACGTGCAGAGCGAGCCAGCACCACTGCGTGACGATGAAGGGAATGACTGCGGCAGCGACGCCCGCAAGCATGGCCACCGCCGAAGCGATCATCACGGCGAGCATAACCGGCAGTGCGAGCCAGAAGTCGGCGCGGCTCGCACGTCGCTCGGTCGAAACCAATGCCAAGAGCCCGTTCATCGCCCTACAGCGATCAACCGCCGCTCCTCGTCGATAATGAAATCGCGGATCACCGGGACGGCGTCGCGCTTTTCGGACAACAAGAGCTGGAACACGAAATTCGATCCGTTGAGAAAACCAAGTTCAGCGGCCGCCAAATAGAAGTCCCACATCCGGCAGAAACGCTCGCCTTGCATCTTCACCGCCTCGTCGCGGCGGGCGTCGAAGTTCTTCCGCCAGTTCTGCACCGTCCAGTAGTAGTGCAAGCGCAGGTTCTCGCAGTCACAGCACCACAGCCCGGTGCGCTCGAGCGAAGAGAACACCTCCGACAGCGCCGGAACATAGCCGCCGGGGAAGATGTATTTGCGGATGAAGGGCGCGGTGGTGCCCGGCATCGACATGCGCCCAATCGCATGAATCATGGCGAAGCCACCAGGCTTCAGGAGCCGCTTCACCGTGCCGAAATAGGTATCGAAATACTGAACCCCGACATGCTCCATCATGCCGACGGAGACGACGCGGTCGAACTTGCCTTCGACGTCGCGATAGTCTTTGTCGATGAAGGTGACGCGGTGTTCGAGCCCTTCCCGCTTCGCGAGATCGCGGGATGCCGCGAGCTGTTCCTGGCTGACATTGATGCCGATGACCGTCACGTCATAGGTCTTCGCCAGATAGAGCGCGAGCGCGCCCCAGCCCGAGCCGATCTCGGCAACTGTCATGCCCGGCTGAAGACAGAGCTTGGCCGCGATGTGCCGCATCTTCGCGCGCTGGGCTTCTTCGAGCGAGGTCTCCGGCGTCGGGAAGTAGGCGCAGGAGTAGGTCATCGTCGGATCGAGCCACAGCCGGTAGAAGGGCGTTGGCACGTCGTAATGGTGCTGGACGTTGCGCGCGGCGATGCCAAGCCGGTTCTGCTGCTGCCAGCGTTTCATCGCTCGCCATCCGCGCCGCAGCATCTGCTGCACCGGATGGGCGGCAAGGCCCGTACGATTGACCGAGAAGAGATAGACGAGGTCGTAGATACGGCTACCGCCTTCAAACGTCAGGCGCCCGTCCATATAGGCTTCCGCGACTTTCAGTTCGGGATTGAGAAAGATCTCGCGCTCGACCTTCGCATCATGCAGCTTGAGCGTCACATGCGGCCCGTCGAGGCCCGAGCCGAAACCGTGCGCGCGGCCGCGATGATCATGAATGGTCAGGCGCCCATTCTTCACGAAGCGACGCAGGAGATTCGAGAGGAGGAGCATCGCGACTCCTTTCGGATGGGATCGAGGCTAAAGGATGAGCGCCGAACCGGCGAGCCGCACTGCCTCACCACCCGCACTCGCCGTCATTGCGGACGCCGAAAGCCTCAGCGGACGGCAATCTGGAATCCAGCCCTGAACGTGCGTAGCGCCATATCGTCGCTTCGCGATGCCTTGTGCTGGTTTCCGGGTTCCGTTCCGCTCGGTCGCGCCTCGCTCCACGGCCCCGGAATGACGGAACGCCCTTACACAAATTCCATGATCACCGCATCGACAGAGAGCGTGTCGCCGGGCTTGGCCTTGAGCGCCTTGACCGTTACGTCACGCTCAGCGCGGAGTTGATTCTCCATCTTCATCGCCTCGACGACAGCGAGCACTTCCCCCGCCTTCACCTCTTGGCCTTCCTTAACCTCGATCGCCTTCACCAGGCCGGGCATCGGGCAGAGCAACGCCTTCGACGTATCCGCTCCCGTCTTCTCCAACATCAGCCGGGCGAGTTCGTGCTCGCGTTTCGTATAGACATAGACGGTGACGGCGGTTCCCGCGTGCGCGAGCTTGTAGCCGTTGGTGATCGTCCGCACCTGGACGGACACGGCTTCACCATCGATCGTGCCTTGCCACACCGGCTGACCCGGAGTCCACGGCGAGCGCACCTGCACCGTCCGCCGCTCGGCGCCGGCGGCATCGTAGAACGACACCGCGCTGTCGCGCCCGACGGTAGCGATCATCACCTCGACCGGCACCTTGTCCACGAGCGCGATCCGTCGCGGCGGAAACGCATAGCCGCGTCCGCGCATCTGTCCGGAGATGCGTTTGCGCCGGTCGTTCGACAAATTGTCGATGGTCGCCGCGACGGCAGCGAGGATGTCGCGCTCTGCATCGCTCGGGTGGCGCGGCTTAAAGCCGTCCGGATACTCTTCCTTGATGAAGCCGGTCGAGAGCCGGCCTTCGAGCCAGCGCGCGTGCTGCATCAGTGCGGTCAAGAAGGGAATGTTGTGCTGGATGCCGTCGATGGCGAAGGCATCGAGTGCCTTGGCTTGCGCCGTGATCGCCTCTGCACGCGTCGGCGCATGTGTGACGAGCTTGGCAATCATCGGATCGTAAAACATCGAAATCTCGCCCCCCTCCTCTACCCCCGTGTCGTTGCGCACAGTGGCGGCGCTCTGCCGCCCTTCGGCGGGCGGGCGATACGTGACGAGCCGGCCGATCGAGGGCAGGAAGTTGCGGTATGGATCCTCGGCATAGATGCGGCTTTCGACCGCCCAGCCCGTGAACGTCACGTCTTTCTGCGTGAATGGAAGCTTCTCCCCGGCCGCGATGCGGATCATCAGTTCGACGAGGTCGAGCCCCGTGATCATTTCGGTCACCGGGTGTTCGACCTGGAGACGCGTGTTCATCTCGAGGAAGTAGAAGCTCTTGTCCTGGCCCGCGACGAACTCGACGGTGCCCGCCGAATCATAGTTCACCGCCTTGGCGAGCGCGACGGCCTGGGCGCCCATCTTCTCGCGCGTCGCGGCGTCCAGGAGCGGCGACGGTGCCTCCTCGATGACCTTCTGATTGCGGCGCTGGATCGAGCATTCGCGTTCGCCGAGATGTGCGACGTTGCCGTGTTTATCGCCCAGCACCTGGATCTCGATGTGGCGCGGGTCGACGATGAACTTCTCGATGAAGACGCGATCATCGCCGAAGGATGATTTCGCTTCCGACTTCGCGAGCTTGAACCCGTCGCGAACCTCGGCTGCATCATAGGCAATCCGCATGCCCTTGCCGCCGCCCCCGGCCGAGGCCTTGATCATCACCGGATAGCCAATGTCGCCTGCAATCTTCACCGCGTGCTCGGCATCTTCAATGATGCCGAGGAAGCCCGGTACGGTGGACACGCCGGCCTTTGCTGCTGCCTTCTTCGACTCGATCTTGTCCCCCATGGCGGCGATCGCACCAGAGTTCGGGCCGATGAACGTAATGCCTGCGGCTTCCAGCGCGATCGGAAAGGCCTCGCGTTCGGACAGGAAGCCGTAACCCGGATGCACCGCCTGCGCGCCGGTGCGCTTGCAGACGTCCACGATCTTGTCAATCACGAGATAAGACAGCGCGGCTTGCGGCGGACCAATGTGGACCGCTTCGTCGGCCATCTCGACATGGACCGCGTCACGATCAGCGTCCGAATAGACGGCAACGGTCGCAATTCCCATCTTGCGCGCCGTTTTTATGACGCGACACGCGATCTCGCCGCGATTGGCAATGAGTATCTTCTTGAACATGCACAGGGACCCCCGGCGAGCATCGGGGGTCGTTAGACGGCACGTGCCGCTTGGTCAATGCGACGGAATACGGGGCAGCGGCTTCAGGCGGCCAAAGTGACCGCCGCGAGGCTCGCACGCCCCGCCTCGGCATCAGCGCCTGCGAAGGCGAGCAGCACCCGCTCGGCCTCGGTGACGCGCCCATCGCGCCGCACGCGGGCAATGAGCCAATCACGGGCGGCCGCCGCAATGACATGCGTCTTTAGCCCGGCCGAAGCGTGTAACGCTCCAGGCCGGGCTCGCACCGAATGGCCGGAAGCACCGACGAGGTGGTGGGCAACCGCTCCAATGAAGAGATCGTCCCACTCCGGATCGTTGCCCGCGAAGGCGACGGCGTCGGCGATGTCGAACAGAATGTCAGCCTCGTCGCGCGTCACCGCCCCGCTGCCGGCTTCGAGGAGGCCGCGGATCGCTACGACGTCCTCGCCATCGACGACGCGCGACCAGGTGGCGCGACGACCTAACCGCTCCCCGGACAGGATGCCGGCGTGGAGCGCAGCAAGCGCAGACACCGTCTCAGACATACACAAGCCTCCGATGCTGGCGCGGTCGAGGAATGACCGCGTTCCATTTCCGCTAGAGGCCAAGGCATGAAACGCGTTGGAACGCGTTGTTCATTCTCGAGACAGTTACGCATTGGAGGATTGCTGAATTGGTCAGTCGTGCAATCTTGCAAGAAAAATGATCTTCGACGCTCCCTTGCCTTGCGCAAATGCCAAATGCATCTTCCGGCCCGATGGGCGGCGCCACTCGCCACCCCTTGAGGACACGACCATGACCAGCCCCGGCATCCACCACATCACGGCAATTGCGCGCGACGCGCGCCATAACGTCCAATTCTACCGCGACGTGCTCGGCTTGCGCCTCGTCAAGAAGACCGTCAACTTCGACGATCCCGGCACGTACCACCTCTACTACGGCGACGAGGCCGGCACGCCCGGCACGATCCTGACCTTTTTTCCCTGGCCGAACGCCGGAAAGGGCCGGGCCGGGGTCGGTGCCGCGGTCGAGGTCGCGTTTGCGATCCCGACCGCCTCCGTCGGCTTTTGGCTCGAGCGGCTGAACGCGAAGGCAGTCGACCACGATTCGCCGGTGGAGCGCTTCGGCGAGACGGTGATCGCCTTCCGCGACCCGGACGGGATGCACCTCGAACTGGTCGCGATGGCGGCTGCTGACGCCATCCCCGGATGGGGCGGCAGTACGGTGCCCGCCGTCCACGCGATCCGCGGCTTCGCGGGCCAGACGCTGTGGGTCAGCGATACGGTGGCGACCGCGCGGGTTCTCACCGACGCGCTCGGTTATCGCCGGACGACGAGCGAGGGCGCGTTCACGCGGTTCGAAGCGAGCGGCGGTCCGCTTGGTCTTCGGCTCGACCTGCGCGACGTTGCGGGCTTCATGCGCGCAGCCATGGGCGCAGGCACGATCCACCACGTGGCGTTCCGCGCGAGCGATGACACCGCCCAAGCCGATATGGCGCGCAGCCTGCGCGGCATGGGCATCAATGTGACCGAGCAGATGGATCGGAACTACTTCCGTTCCGTCTACTTCCGCGAGCCCGGCGGGGTGATCTTCGAGATCGCAACCGATGCGCCCGGTTTTGCGATCGACGAGCCGGCTAACGCACTCGGCGCTGCGCTAAAACTGCCGGCCTGGCTCGAGCCGCATCGCCGCGACATCGAAGCGGCTCTGCCGGCACTGACCTGACGACGACCGGACCGGGGCACCGCCCCGGTCCCCCTCCGCGAGGCGACCATGACCATCATCACTACGCCGAACTTCGTTCATCGCTTCGTCGATGGCGATCGCACGCGCCCGCTTCTGCTTTTGCACGGCACCGGCGGTGACGAGAGCGATCTCCTGCCGCTTGGTGAAAAGCTCGCCCCAGGCGACGCCCTGCTCTCGCCCCGCGGACAGGTCGACGAGCACGGCATGCCGCGCTTCTTCCGGCGCTTCGCAGAAGGCAAGTTCGACCATGCCGACGTGCGCGCCCGCGCCGACGATCTCGCCGACTTCGTTGCAGCATCGCGCGAGCGCTACGGCCTCGGCACGCCGATCGCCGTCGGCTTCTCGAACGGCGCCAACATCGCCGCCGCCCTGCTCTATCGCCGCCCGCAAGTGCTCACAGGCGCGATCCTGCTCCGCGCCATGGTGCCCCTCTGCCGGAAGCGCCCACCGCAATTGCTGGCGTGCCCGTGCTGATCACGTCCGGCGCTATGGATATGATCGTGCTGGAAGCAAACGCCGCTGAACTCGCCCGCGCTTTGCGTACGGCGGGTGCCGTCGTCGACCATCGTATGCTCCCGGCTGGACACCAGCTCACCAGCCACGATCTGACGCTTGCCATGGAATGGCTTCAGCGCGCCCGTTCAGCGTAATCTCTCGCTATCGTCCCCGACGCGACGCAGCGCAACGTGGTGCGCCGCTGATCCGGGACCTTGGGCGCGGTGGGGCGCAGGCCCGTGTCTGCCCTGCACCGCGCAAGCGCTGCAGGGCGCACGGGACGACCATGCTGAACATGCGGGGTCCACGGCGAAAGCAGGGGGGACGCCACCTCTTGCCCCTGCCCCGCTTGGCCGTCCAAGCTGCGTGCATGCTGATCCCGACCTCTGATGACGCTCTCGTCCGCGCGCACGCGCTTCTCGATCGCATCGCGCTCATCGATGCACATAACGATTTGCCCTGGGTCCTGCGCACCAAGGCGAAGGGTGATGTCGTCGCCTACGACCTCGCCCGCGAACACCAGGACACCGACACCGACATTCCGCGCTTGAAGGCCGGCCGGCTCACGGCGCAGTTCTGGGCGGCCTTCGTGCCGACGCGCGCGACGAACCCTGCGCGTCTGACACTCGAACAGATCGATCTCGTGCACCGCATGGTCGCAGCGCATCCAGACGTCTTTCTGCTCGCGACCAAGCCTGGCGACGTCGCGCGCGCCAAGAAGGCGGGCAAGATCGCCTCCTTCATCACGGTCGAGTCCGGCGGCGGCCTCGAGAACTCGCTCGATCCGCTGCGCCTCTGGTACGCGGCCAGCGTGCGCCTCTTGACGCTCTGCCATAACGAGACACTCGACTGGATCGATTCGGCAACGGACGTTGCGCGCGTGCCAACCGGCCTGTCGACATTTGGCGAAGCGGTGGTGAAAGAGTGCAACCGCCTCGGCATCATCGTCGATTTGTCGCATGTCGCGCCGCATGCCATGCACCGCGTGCTCGACGTGACGCGCGCACCGGTCGTATGGTCACACTCCTGCGCCTTCGCTTTGTCGGATCATCCGCGCAACGTGCCGGATGACGTGCTCATGCGCGTTCGCGCCAATGGCGGACTCGTCATGCCGACCTTCGTTCCGGAATTCGTATCGCGCGAATCCTATGACTTCGTCAGGCCGATCAAGACGCACGGCAAGACCCCCGACAACTTCGACCTCGACACGGCCATCAAGGAAAAGGAGCGCACGCATGGACGCTGGCCGCGCGCCACCCTCGAGCAATATCTCGATCACGTCGACTATCTCGCGCAGGCGATCGGCATTGATCATCTCGGTATCGGTTCCGACTTCTACGGTGGGCCGACGCCAGACGGCCTTGAAGATGTCGCCTGTTTCCCGCGCCTGATCGCGGGTCTCCTGCGTCGCGGCTATTCCGAAAGCGCGATCACCAAGATCGCCGGAGTGAACATGCTGCGCCTGTTCCGAAGGGTGGAACGGACCGCGCGACGACTGCAAGCGATGGAGCAACCCCATATTGGCCGCCTCGTAGCCTACGACGGCTGACGCGCAACCCGATAAGTGCGAAACCGGACGCCGTTCACGCGGGCCGCGCCGCATGCCAGGAAGTTTGCATCATCTGTCGCCTCGCCCGCACGACCCGCTCGGGGTCGGGAGCTTATCTCTTGCCGATTGCCGCTTTGATCCCGTTATTCCTCGCCGTTTTCATCATGATGGCGGGCAATGGACTTATCACGACCTTGGTGCCGTTGCGCGGGGTGATCGAGAGCTTCTCCTCGCAGTCGATCGGGGCCATCGGCTCCGCCTATTTCGTCGGCATGCTCGCAGGCACGTGGGCGACCCCGTCGATCGTCGGCCGCGCCGGGCACATCCGCGCCTTTGCCGCCTATGCCGCCATTGCCGGGGCCGCGGCGCTTGGCTTCGCCATCGTGGTCGATCCGATCGCGTGGATGGCGCTGCGCCTCGTCATCGGATTCTGCTTCGCAGGATTGTTCGCGATCATCGAAAGCTGGATCAATGACAAGGCCACCAACCAGAACCGTGGCCGGTTGCTCGCGCTGCAGAACATCGTCCATTTCTCCGGATCGGCCGGTGGGCAGCAATTCCTGCGCGCCGCCGAACCGACATCGTTCGCATTGTTCTCGACCGTCGCTGGCCTGTTCATGCTGTCGGTCGTGCCGCTCGCCATGACGCGGCAGGACCCGCCCGGGCTTCCGGCCAAGGGCCGGCTGGATGTGTTTGGCCTCTTGCGCGCCTCGCCTATCGGCGTGATCGGTATGGTTCTCGTCGGCCTCGCTAACGCGACCTTCTGGTCGCTGGTGCCTGCCTATATCGAGCGTCTCGGGCTCGGCGCGGCCGACGTTGCCACATTCATGACCTGCGTCATTCTCGGTAGCGCGGTCGGCCCCTATCCGATCGGTCGCCTGTCCGACCGTTTCGACCGGCGCGTCGTGATCATCATCGTCTCGGGCGCGGCCGCGCTGGTCGAGATTGCCTTCGTCGTCCTCGCACCGAGCGCGATTCTTCTCTACGTGATGGCCTTCCTCCTCGGGCTCTGCCTCCCCGTGCTGTATTCGCTCATCTCCGCCCATACGAACGACCGTACGGGGCGCGAGCGCATGGTCGCCGTATCCTCGACGCTGCTCTTTCTCTATTGCGTAGGCGGCATCGTCGGACCCTTGGTCACGTCGGCGCTGATGAGTTGGTTCGGGCAGCACATGCTGTTCGCGCATAACGCGCTTGTGCATCTCGAACTGGCCGCCTTCGTCGTGTGGCGGATGACGCGGCGTGCGGCGCCTGCGGAGAAGGTCGCGGCCGCCGAGGTCGAAGCCGAAGCACCGCGCAAGCCGATCGTGTCCTGAACACAAGAGGGCGCCGCGACGGGCGCCCTCCTCGACATCAACTGCACCGTCGTCAGTGGACCGAGCAGGAATTGCTCGAGCACACGATCGTTGTCGCGGTGCATAGATCGAGGCCGTAGCCGACGAGGGAACGCCCATCGGCGAGGCCGACACGCACGTCGAAGCGGCAGTAGCCCTGATGGCGCGGCGGATCGAGGCGGACCTGGCGGCCGGCCGGAAGGACATACGTTCCGAGAAGGTCGCCGCCCCAATCATTGCGGCCGACATGCGTCGCGTGGACCGTCGTGATCGTCTGCCCCGACCGGTTCTGCAGGTCGAACCACCGCTGATAGCGGGCTTCGGCTGAGCCGATCGACATCAGGACGACGACCGCTGCGGAGGCGATGCACACGGCGGCGACGGCGATGCTGCGGAAATTCTTGGTCATGGCTCGTGCTCCCTTGGCTGTCGTGCACCGGGCGTTTCCCCTCGTCCCGGTGGTGGAGCGCGATCGCCGCGTCCACGCCAGTTGCATACGAAACCCGCGATTTCCGCTCACTCACCGGCCGTTTTCAGTGCTTTCCGGCGCGTGATAGAGTTTTCCAAAGTTTTCCGCGCAGTTTTCCGCCGACCGATCCATGACCCCCGAAGACCCCTTGATCCGCGCGACCCGCGACTTCCTTGCCACGCACCGCGTGTCGCGCGAGAGCTTCGCCGTGCAGACGCGGCTCGGAAAGTCGACGCTCGACAAGTTCATGATCGGGCAGTTCTCGGACAAGACCGCCGCAATCGTCGCGAACGCCATCGGCTACCACATGCCGCGCGAGGGTGTAGCTGACCATGCCGCGTCCTCGCTCGGCGGCTACGCCCGCGAGGCGGCCGTGGTTTATCTTGGAACCTATCTATTCCTGCGCCCGGACTTCCGCGACCCGCAATCTATCGCCGCCTTCCGCATGGAGATCGATTGGGACGACTCGATGCCGGGCCTGCGCATCCGCGGGCTCGCCGATGGGCGCTTCGAGAAATTCGGGTACATCGCGATGCCGCGCGGATCGATGTACGTCGCCGTGCAGCACAATGAGCAAGGCTGGTGCAGCCTGACGATGCTCTCCTACATCGACGGCGAGGACCGCATGTATGGCGGCATGCTGGCCATGGGCAACCCCATCGGCAACACGTTCCTGCCGATGGTCATGCCCGTGGTCCTGAGCAAGACCGTGCCTTCGACGGATGATCTCGGACGCATCGGCCGCGATCATTCGCGTCATGCGGCCTATCGGGCCTTGCTCACGCGCGCGATCGATGAGCAACACGTGCGCCCGGCCTTCTTCGACGATCGCTGACGCTTGATCAGCGGCCGAAGACGAATTGCACCGGCTCGCAGAGATCAACGCGATTACGGGTTTCGCGATGACCGTCGGCGAACGCGGCCGTCACGTCGAACAGACAGGTCCCGTCGCCGCTTGGCCCCGGCAGCGTCGCGTTGCCACCGGAGATGATCTGGCGGCCGGAGAGGAGATCGAGGCCGAGCCCCCGCGCGCCCGCCGGCACGGCGACTAGCCCGACGAGGTTTGCCGCGCGCTGATTGACGACCGCTACCAAGCGGGCGCCCGGCGGCGGCGTGCTGGCCGGCGCCTGCGGCACGATCGGCGGTCCGCCGAACGGCGAGCCCTGGCCGAGCGCGTCGCCCCCGAGGGTGACGCAACCCACGATGAGCCAAGCGGCCAAAGCAACCTTCGTCATAACCTCACTGCGTCCTCCACGTGGGAAGACTGGCACGGCCCGCGCGGGGCGAAAAGCACCTAAGCTTTCAGTTTGGCCGCAATGCGTGCGACATGCGCGCCCTGGAAGCGCGCACCAGCAAGCTCGTTCGCGGACGGCATGCGCTTGCCATCGCTGCCAGTGATCGTCGAGGCGCCATAGGGGGAGCCGCCGGTGATTTCGTCGAGGGTCATCTGACCAGCAAAGGTATAAGGCAGCCCCACCACGACCATGCCGTGGTGCATCAAGGTCGGCACCATGGTGAGGATGGTCGACTCCTGGCCGCCGTGCTGGGTTGCGGACGACGTGAAGACCGAGCCGACCTTGCCGACAAGTGTGCCCTTGGCCCACAGCCCGCCTGTCTGATCGAGGAAGTTGCGCATCTGCGACGCGACGACGCCAAAACGCGTGCCCGCGCCAAAGATGATCGCATCATAGGACGGCAATTCGTCGACGGCCGCGATCGGAGCCGCCTGATCGAGCTTGTAATGCGAGGCCTTGGCGACGGCTTCCGGCACGAGCTCCGGCACACGCTTGATGGTCGGCATGCCGCCACCTTCCTTGACGCCCTCGGCGACGGCTTGCGCCATCGTCTCAATGTGGCCATAGGCGGAATAATAGAGGATCAGAACCTTGGTCATCGCGCACCCTTGGCTTCGGCCGCGCCATGCGCGCGACCGTTCACGGTGCACAGATACAGCGCAAGCGAATCCGCGGAACTGCACGGCGGCGCCAGCCGCGCTTGCAAGGCTGCACGGTTGGAGAATCAAACAACACCGAAGTCGAGCAGCGCGCCGCCAGACTGATGCGCGTGCATCTGGTGCTCTGATGCAAAGCCGTGCTGGCGACGCGGCTGGTAAGGTGATATCATGTTGATATCATGGAGGTTGCGCCATGCCCGACGTGCTCATCCGCGACGTCGATGCCGAGACCCTCGAAACCTTGAAACGCCGCGCGGCCGCCAAGGGTCAATCGCTATCGGAGACCTTGCGCGAGACGCTGCGTGCCGCTGCTCGCCCGACACGTGAGGAAATTCTCGCTCGCGCCGATGCCATTCGGGCAATGACGCCTCGACGCCTTACGGACTCAACCCCGCTGATCCGCGAAGACCGTGACAATGACGAGCCTTATCGTTGATGCGTCGGTAGCGGTGAAACTTGTGCTTGAGGAGGACGGTTGGGAAGACGCTCGGGCCATGGTGACACCTGCTGTGTCTATTGCCGCGCCGGAACTGGCGCCGGCCGAAACATGGAATGCTGTTTGGAAGAGGTGGCGCCGTCGGGAAATCGGCGAACAACAGGCGCGCGATGCGACCTCGCTGATCCCGCTGTTGTTCGACACGCTCACTCCCTTGTCGGTTCTCTTTCCGAGAGCATCCGAGCTATCCTTGAGTATCGAACACCCAATCTACGATTGCTTCTATCTCGCTTTGGCCGAGCTCGAAAACCGACCGCTACTGACGGCCGATGAGCGGCTCGCTAGCGCCGGCCGCAAACTCATCGGCGTACAGATCCGCAGACTTGCCGAACAAACGTCCCGGTGAAACTGTCACCTACAATGGCATGTTGTCGTGTTTGCGCACCGGTTGTTCGACATGTTTGTTGCGCAGCATGGCGAGCGCGCGTGCGATGCGTTTGCGCGTGCTGTGCGGCAGGATCACCTCGTCGATGTAACCGCGCTCGGCAGCGACGAAGGGCGAGAGGAAGCGGTCTTCATATTCCTTGGTGCGCGCCGCGATCTTGTCAGCATCGCCGATATCGGCGCGGAAGATGATCTCGACCGCTCCCTTCGCGCCCATCACCGCGATCTGCGCCGTCGGCCAGGCGTAGTTCACGTCCGCGCCGATGTGCTTTGAGGCCATTACGTCATAAGCGCCGCCGAAGGCCTTGCGCGTGATGACGGTGACCAGCGGCACTGTTGCCTGCGTGTAGGCGAAAAGAAGCTTCGCGCCGTGCTTGATGATGCCGCCATGCTCCTGCGCCGTGCCCGGCAGGAAGCCCGGCACGTCGACGAAGGTGACGATCGGGATCTTGAACGCGTCGCAGAAGCGCACAAAGCGCGCGCCTTTGCGGCTCGCGTCGGAATCGAGCACACCCGCGAGCACCATGGGCTGATTGGCGACGACACCGATAGTGCGCCCCTCCATGCGCGCGAAGCCAGTGACGATGTTCTTCCCGAACATCTCGCCGACCTCGAAGAAGTCGCCCTCGTCGACGACCTTCAGGATCAGTTCCTTCATATCGTAGGGCTTGTTCGGGTTGTCTGGGATGAGGGTGTCGAGCGAATGGTCGAGCCGATTCACATCATCGAATGAGGGCAATTCCGGCACGCCATCTTCCGCGTTCGAGGGCAGGAAGTCGATAAGGCGGCGCATCTGCAGAAGCGCCTCGACGTCGTTCTGGTACGCGCCATCGCACACCGCCGATTTGGAGGAGTGCACCTTCGCGCCGCCAAGCTCTTCCGCCGTGACTGTTTCGTTGGTCACGGTCTTCACGACTTCGGGACCGGTCACGAACATGTAACTCGTGTCACGGACCATGAAGATGAAATCGGTCATGGCCGGCGAATAGACGTCGCCGCCTGCGCACGGCCCCATGATCAATGAGATCTGCGGAATGACGCCGGAGGCGATCACGTTGCGGCGGAACACTTCGCCATAGCCACCGAGCGCCGCGACGCCCTCCTGAATGCGCGCGCCACCTGCGTCGAACAGGCCGATGATGGGCGCGCGCACCTTGAGCGCCATGTCCATCACCTTGACCATCTTGGCAGCGTGCGTCTCGGAGAGTGAGCCGCCGAAGACGGTGAAGTCCTTCGAGAAGACGAAGACGGTGCGCCCGTTCACCGTGCCCCAGCCGGTGACGACACCATCGCCCGGAATCTTCTCGGCCTTGTCCATGCCGAAGTCGACGCAGCGATGCTGCACGAACATGTCGAACTCCTCGAAGGAACCTTCGTCGAGGAGGAGGTCGATACGCTCCCGCGCCGTGAGCTTGCCGCGCCCGTGCTGGGCGTCGATGCGCTTCTGGCCCCCGCCGAGCCGCGCACCGGCCCGGCGCTCTTCGAGTTTGTCGAGGATGTCCTTCATGGCGGATCTCCGGCGCTCGGATGGGACAGCGCTCTTATCACGGGCTTGTGAGGCGGCAAACGCAACGGAAGACGAGATCGGCGCGGAGGCATCGAACCGATCCCGGGCACCGCGCGACAGAACGGTGTCGCCCCGGCCGAGATCGCGGCGACCGGGAGCCTACCGTGACACCTCGCCGCATCGTCGACCTCACCTTCATGTCTCTGGTCCTTGTCGCAGGGCTCGCCGGCGCCGCGCAGGCACGCCTAAATCTGCCCACCACCCACCATGCCGTCACCGTGCTCGTGCAGGAGGCGTTCGGTTCCATCCAGGACAGTGCCGCGGTCCGGCGTGTTCCGCGCGGCGACGACGCTCGTCAGCGCACGCGCGAAGCCGCACAGTCAGCAGGCCGGGGCGGCGGCCACGTAGGCTAAGTGTCGGAGAGGCGTACCAGAGCCGCTGCCGCCTGCATCTCGGTCCAACGGCGCGCCCGCCGCGCCGCGGCTTCCTCGTCCGCGCCCCATTGCGCGACATTCCAATCCTCGTCGACATGGGCCGCCGCCCACGCCTCCTCGGCTGATAAGCGCCCGCGCATGACGGCGAGCGCGAGAAGAGCCGAGCCGGTGAGCGTGGTCATCGCCTGGGTCGCCGCCAGCGTCAGGACATCGAGCGCGGCGATCGCTCGCCCGATGGCGGCGAGCGTCAGCGGCGGTTGTTCGACGAACATGACGCCCTCGGACAGAACGAAGCGAGCGCCGAGATCGTCATGCGCCCAGACGAGGACCGGGTCCCAAGCCGTTGCCTGCCGCACGACGAGACCTTCCGGTTCGCCCGCGCGATAGCACAGGAGATCGCTGGCGGCGTATTTGACGATCTCCGCCCGCACGGCCTCGGCTTGGGTCGCGACGCCTTCGATCGCTGCGTTGACAAGACGAGTCATCGGCATCGTCGCCGGATCGATGGTCTCGCGCTGCGCCGCCCATTCGGCTGCGAGACGCTCGGCAAGGACGCGCGACGGCACGACCAAGGCCGATTTGTTCGGCGTGCGCGCGGGCCGGCCATCGAGCAACACGCTGAAACCGCCGTCCCCGGCGCCGACCGCGACGCTCGTATAGAAACGTTTGGGCAATTCGGGTCGCGAGACCAGGCGGGCCGCGTCAATCGGGTCGCGATGATCGGTCATTCACCCCCTCGATATGGTCACAAGCTCGCCGAAGGCGTCGATCACCACATGAGCACCGGCCGCCACGAGAGCCTCAAGCGGATGATACCCCCAACTCACGCCGATGGCCGATGCTCCCGCACCGCGCGCCATTTCGGCGTCGTATATGGTGTCGCCGATCATGATTGTGCGCTCCGGCGCGATGCCGGCCTCGGCACAGGCGGCGCGCACCATGCCCGGATCGGGCTTCGAGGGATTGGTATCAGCGGTCTGGGTGGTCGTGAAATGGCCGTGCCAGCCGTGCCGCTTGAGAAGATGCGCGACGCCACGGGCGACTTGCCGGTTGCGAGACCCATGACGACATCGTCGCGGGCGGCGAGCACGTCGATGATGTCGCTCGCGCCTGGATAAAGCAGCGCGTCATAGGCGGGATCGGCGCGCAGGGTCGCGAAATCCTCGCGATAGGCCGCTGATAGTGCCGCGACGTCAGCATCTGGCCCGAGCAAGGCGCGAAAGGCCTGCGGCAGGGACAAACCGACCACGGCAAGACCCGCGCGCCGCCCCGGATGCGGAATGCTGAACCGCGCCAAAGTGCGCTGCTGCGCCGCGATCAGCACGCGTTCGCTGTCGATCAGCGTGCCGTCGACATCGAAGAGGAGGAGGCGCATGGTCGGACCGGGCCAGGAGAGACGACCAGCAGCCGAGACATCATTCGCGAACTCGAGCGCGACGGCTGGACGCTGGTCGCGATACGCGGTTCGCACCATCACTTCAAGCATCCAACGAAGTCGGGTAAAGTGACGGTTCTTCATCTGTCGAAGGACTTGAACGTCAAGACGAAAGCTTCAATCCGCCAGCAAGCGGGCCTGCCGCGAGAGGGCGTTGATGTGCCGACGACGCATTACATCGCCTTCATCGAGCCGGGCCTCGCAACTATTCGGCGTATTTTCCCGACTTGCCCGGATGCACCACGGCTGGGGACGACCTGGACGACACGATTCGCAATGCTGCCGAAGCTCTCGCCGGACACGCGGCTCTCGCGCAGACCCGACGACCAGGGCCGATTTCGCCGATATGGTGGTCGCCGCGATACCGTTGGTGTTCGATGGGCGACGCGTGGCGGCGTAGGCATTTGAACCGGCGTGTGAGCCAAAGGAGTCAAAGGAGCGGAAGAAACGGGCTTACTGGTATGGGCCCTGATCACCCCTCCGGCGCGTCTTCGACCGGATCGTACCGGGATGCGTCGAAGCCGAGCAGGTTCCACGACTGCTGCATGTGCGGCGGCAAGGGCGCGGTGACGTCGATCGTGCCGCGCACCGGATGCGGGATGACCAGGCGGCGCGCGTGCAGGTGCAGGCGGTTCTGA
Source organism: Pseudomonadota bacterium (assembly GCA_041694995.1). Classification (GTDB taxonomy): domain Bacteria; phylum Pseudomonadota; class Alphaproteobacteria; order Rhizobiales; family UBA4765; genus Raskinella. The sequence continues at coordinate 31,037 of JBGFRS010000010.1, forward strand.
ATGCCGCCCGGCAGCGTGTAATTCTCGATCGCGAAGTATTTCGGGTCGCCGACGATCGGGTGGCCGATCTCCGCCATGTGCACGCGCAGCTGATGCGTGCGGCCAGTGACGGGCTTGAGCGACACCCAAGAGAGCGCCTGCGCCGCGTTTTCGACGACCGCGTAGAAGGTGACGGCGTGCTGCGCGTCCTCTTCGCCCTGGTGCGCGACGCGCATGCGGTCGTCGCCATCCTCGCCCTTCTCCTTGACGAGGAAGGTGGAGATGCGGCCTTGGCGGGGCTTCGGCACGCCTTTGACCAGCGCCCAGTAGATCTTGCGCGTCGTGCGCGCTTTGAAGCTCGTCGCGAGCGCGGCGGCCGTGCGCCGGTTCTTGGCAACGAGGATCACGCCCGAGGTATCTCGGTCGAGCCGATGCACGAGGCGTGGCACCTGCCCCTTCGCGTCGGCAAGCGATGCGAGCATGCGGTCAAGATGCTGCACGAGACCCGATCCGCCCTGCACCGCGAGGCCGTGCGGCTTGTTCAGGACCAGAACGTCGGTGTCTTCGTAGAGCGTGATCGATTTGAGAAAGGCACGATCCTCGGCCGCGCTCATGCCGGCCTTGGGCGCCCGGCCCGGAAGCGGCGCGACAGGCGCGGCGGCAGCGAGCGGCGGCACGCGGACCGCCTGC
>JBGFRS010000032.1:0-5724 GCA_041694995.1 Pseudomonadota bacterium
GTCGCCTCGATAACCGAGTGCGAGGATGAAGTCCTTGTGGCCATAGTGAGCGTAGTAGCGCATCAGGTGCCAAAGGATCGGCCGGACCCCGATGTTCACGAGCGGCTTCGGAATCGTGTCCAAGTGTTCGCGCAGGCGTGTCCCGAGGCCGCCACAGAAAAGAACGACTTTCATCGCAGTCAAATCCTTTGACGTGCTAAACGAGGTCTGGTCACCGAACTTCCTCAAGCAGCCCCACCTGAACGAGAGCTTCGGCTGCCGACCGCACCGTCGCGAGTGGCAATCCCGACGCCGCCGCGATGTCATACGCTCCATGCGTTCCGTCCGCCTGATTGAGCAGCCATAGCATCGCGAACTCGAACTCCTGTGGACTGCATCCACCTGTGCTGCGGAACAAGCCTCGCTTACCGAGCCGCGGTTCGCATTGCGACGCACGACTCCTAAAGCGCCGATTCGAGTCGATCTGCACCAGGATGCCGGCGATGGCCTGAACCGACTCCGCGAGCGCGTTAACGCCCATCAACGCGAGATTATCGGCGGACGTGTGATATTCCGGGTACTCGCCATTGGGCGAGCGGGTCAAGCGGCCGACCGGCAGGTTAAAGCCGGGCGAGCAAAACTGCCTTTCATCGTAGCCGTATGGCGAAAAATCTATAACGCGATGTTCCAGGCCCAACGTACGCAGCACGCCGCTGGCGATTAAGTCAAGCTCGGTGTTGCCGCGCCGGGTGCGCTTGTAGGTTAGCGGACCGTGATCGCCAAGCAAGCCGATGACCAGCCCACCCCTTAAACAGCGGGCCGCTTGCGCGTTGCGCGCAAGCCACGTGATTGAACCGATCGTCGCCGGCGCGAACACGAATCGATAAGACAGGCGCGGGCGCGACCGGAGCAGTTCGGCTGCGATCATCGTCGCGACGGCGATCCCGGACACATTATCATTGGCCAGCGACGGATGGCAGATGTGCGTGAACAGCAGAAACTCTTCGTCTGTTACTCCGGGGATTCGGCACTCCGCATATGTCAGGGAGCCAGGTGCGAGATCCGCGTCGATCACGACGTCGTAGTCCGTTTCCGGGAGCGTTTCGTATTGCCTGTGGGCAAGACAGAACCCCCACTGCTCGCGCCAGTAGCTCGTTCGATAGGGAATCCAGTCAGGGTGCTCCGGGATCGAGTACAGGTGCGGCCGCAGTTCGCTCAGCGACATCCGTGTCCGCACCGGTATCGAATAGTTGAGCACGTGAAGGTTGTTCTGGCGGAAATCCACGACGCGCCGGCCGTTAGGGTCGGCGACATAGGCGTCCCGGATGTTCCATTCGAGGGGCACTTCCCAATCGAATACGGGGGTACCGCTAGGCACCTCGGAACGTAGCAGGGGTATGTGACGGGACACCAGATCGAGCGTCGCACGCACGCCGTTGCCCGTGATACTGCGGCAGATCGGATAAATCTCGCCCATCAGGTGCATCGCGCGCTCGGCGAGCACGCGAGCGTCGACGAATTGCTGTAGATCGCCGAGGAGGGTGGACTGGACGTACGTCATGCGGCCGCGCTTTCAGCGCCCGATCGCCGCGTAGCGGGCAACGCTATGCGGCTCAATGATCCGACGGCCGTCGATCAGCAGCGGCTGCTCTGCACGCTTGGCCAGCAGCGCCGGAATGTCGCGGAACTCGTTCCATCGCGTCACCAGCAGCGCGGCATCGACCCCGGTCAACGCTGCGTCGAGGCTGTCGGCGTAAAGCACCGACGGCGGCAAGAGCGGGCGGGCGTTGTTCTGCGCGATCGGGTCATAAGCGGTAACTGCTGCGCCCCGTTCGACGAGCATCTTTACAATGGGAATCGCGGGTGACTCACGGGCGTCGTCAGTGTCTTCCTTGAACGCAAGGCCGAGCACGCTGACGCGCAGGTCGCTCAGCGACGGGAAATGGCGTTCCAGCAGCCCGACGATGCGCGCCGGCTGCTGGAGGTTGGTCTGGATGACCGCATCGAGCAACGGCATCGGCTGGCCGCGCGCCGCGCCGTGGGCTGAAAGCGCCTTGGTGTCCTTGGGCAGGCAGCTGCCGCCGTAGCCACAGCCGGCCCAAAGGAACGAGGTGATCGGCGCCTGCACGCGCCGCCCATCCTCGAGCGTCAGGGTGAAATAGCGCGCGGCGTGCACGCCGCGCATCACGTCGACAATGTCGACGCCACCCAGCGCGCTACAGAGATTGCCCATCTCGTTGGAAAACGAGATCAGCGTCGCCAACACCGAGTTGGAGACGTACTTGATCATCTCCGCCGTCTTGTTGTTCGTCTCGAACTGCGGCGTCAGCCTGAACGGTGCGTAGACGCGCCGCTGCATGTCGATGCTCCGCGAATCCATTCCGCCAAGCACGATGCGATCCGGCCGCATGAAGTCGTCAATGGCGACGCCTTCGGTCAGAAACTCTGGATTCATGCCGACGCCGAAGTCGGCACCGGCGTTCTTGCCGGACGCTTCCTCGAGAATCGGGCGAACGACCTCGTCCGTGGTGCCGGGCACCACCGTGCTCTTCACGACCACAACGTGGTAGGCATCCTTCTCGCCCAACGCCGCGCCGATTTGTCGTGCTGCATCGCGCACGAAGGTCAGATCGATACGCTCGCCGTCGAACGGCGTCCCGACCGCGATGAAGGTGAGGTCCGAGTCGAGCACCGCGCGCCGCAGGTCGGTGGTCGCCACCAGGCGCTTGCCCACGTGCTTGGCGAGCAGGGCCTGCAGGCCGCTCTCATGGATCGGTGCGATGCCGCGGATAATGCGCTCGACCTTGCCCGCGTCGAGGTCGACGCACAGGCAATCGTGGCCGATCTCGGCAAAGCAGACACCCGAGACGAGGCCGACGTAACCGGTGCCGACAACGGAGATGCGCATCAGGCGTCCTCAGCCTCGCCATTGTGGTGGTACCACATCAAAGTGCGCCGCAGGCCGTCGTCGACCAGCACGGTCGGGTCATAGCCTAGGTGTTGGCGGCCCTTGTCGATGTTCGGACAGCGCCGGTTCGGGTTATCGACCAGATAGACCTCGTCGGGATTCGGCTTGCGCACCAGCTTGCCCTGATAACCGAACAATTCGCGCCCGAGGTCGATCAGCTTCTGCGCCAGCTCGGACATCGAGATCTCGGGCCGTTCGATGCCGACGTTGTACGGCTCGCCGGCCTGGCCCTTGACGAGCACCTTGTAGTAGCCGCAGATCGCATCGGCCGAATAGCAGAATGTGCGCGTGGGCTTGCCGTCGGAGTACATTACAAGATCGCGGCCGGCAAAGATGTCACGCGCGAAGTCCGGAATCACGCGTTTGTCGGTGATCTTCAAGCCCGGGCCGTAATTGTTGAACGGCCGTGCCATCTTGGTGCAGAGCCCATATTCCCGGGCGAATACCACGCAAAGCGTTTCGCCGAAGCGCTTCGATTCGTCGTAGCACGCACGCGGTCCGGTGCACGAAACCAGGCCGCGATACTCCTCGCGCGTCGGGATGGCGTCTGCACTGGGATCACCGTAAATTTCGCTGGAGGAATAGTAAAGGAACCCCTTGATCGGCTTGCCGCGTTCCTGCTGGCGCACGCTCCAATCGAGCAGGCTTCGCAAACCGTTGATATTGGCGTCGATGGTCTTCAGCGGGTACTTGCGATAGAAGGGCGGAGAAGCGATGCCGGCCGCGTGAATCACCCAGTCGAAGTCAGGCATCGGTTGCGGCAGCGGCCCGATGAGGTCGCGCGCCTCGACGGTGAAGTGTGGCGTGTCCGCGAGCTCGATCAACCATGCGGGCTTGCCGCGAATGAAGCTGTCCCACACGGTCACGCGGATCGGTTGATCCGGGCTCAGCTTGCGGTTGAAGTGCAGCGCGGCCCTCACGAGGTAGTAACCGAGGAAGCCGGCGCCGCCGGTGATGAGCAGCGAACCGCCGGCGATGCGTCCGAACTCCTCCTTTAAGTTGGCGCACATGTAGTCGAGGTCGCGTTCGAGCAGTTCGGCGAGCGGCGGAATCTTGGTGCTCGTCATGCAGTCTCTCGCAAGTGAAGTCGGATCGGCGAGGCGGGCATCAGATAGCGAGCGGAAGTTTGCGGCCGTAAAAGGCCTCGGCATAGCCCTCGAGAGCATTGCATTCGATGCCGCGCAGCCGTGCCAGCGCTTCGAACGTATCGCGTGCGAACCAACTGCGGGTGCGCTGGCTCGGAAAGCACTCCAGCAGGATCTCGGTCTTGCATGTCAACTGCGCGCGCGTCACCGGAACGAACACGTTCGGCACGCCCAGGTCGCCGTCGAACTTCGGTATCTCGTACTCGAATACGAGATGGTTGCGGAACGTGTTCCAGGTGAGCTCGTTCACGAAGCGATGATCCTGGTGCAGGTCGTTGCGATAGTGCGTGAAGATCACGTCCGGCGCGTGGATCTTGAGGGATTCGAAGTAATCCTTCACGGCCGCGCCGTCTTGCGGCAGGTAGCTGCCGCGAAACGATTCGACGTACACGACCGAGTCACGCGCGCCTCGCATCAGACGTGCGGCGGCGGCACGCGTCTCGGCCGCGCGGTCAGCCTCGGAGCTCAGCGTGACCCAGACGAAGCGGGTGTCGGGCCAACGCGCACACATCTGCAGCACGGTGGCACCGCACCCGATTTCGATGTCGTCGCAATGCGCGCCCAGCAGCAAAACGCAGCGCGGTGCACTCGTGCGACCGATCACCAAATCAAACATCGCGACGTCGTCCCCGCTCGATTCGCTCAGGCACGCTCAGAACACGCGGACTTCGGGAATCGGCACCACGAACCTGCCGCCCCACTGTTTGATGTACGCCGCCTGCTGCGTGATTTCGTCCTTCAGATTCCACGGCAGAATCAGCACGTAATCGGGCCGCGCCGCGCGGATCGCCTCCGGCGCCAGGATCGGGATGCGCGTTCCGGGCGTGTACTTGCCCTGCTTATACGGGTTGGCGTCCACGGTGAAATCGAGGAAGTCGGTGCGGATGCCGCAGTAGTTGAGCAGCGTGTTGCCTTTGCCGGGGGCGCCGTAGCCGACGATCTTCTTGCCGCGGCTCTTGGCGTCGATCAGGAAGCTAAGCAGCTTGCGTTTCGTGCTCTTGACCTGCTCTTCGAAGCCGCGGTATCGGTCGGGGGTCTCGAATCCGTCGTCGATCTCGCGCCGGCGAAGCCGCGCCACGCGTTCGGTGACCGCGAGCGCCGCGTGCTCCGCATGGCGGCCGTAGATGCGCAGCGAGCCGCCGTGGGTCGGCAACTCCTCGACGTCGAACAGAGTGAGGCCGTGCCGCGCGAAGATCCGTTCGACGGTCACGAACGACAGGTAGCTGAAGTGCTCGTGGTAGATCGTGTCGAACTGGTTTTCCGCGATCAGCCGCGCCAGGTGCGGAAACTCCATCGTGATCACGCCGCGCGGCGCGAGCAGGATCTTCATGCCGCCGACGAAGTCGTTGATGTCGGGCACGTGCGCCAGCACGTTGTTGCCGAGCAGCAGATCGGGCCGGCCGTGTTCGGCGGCGATCGCGGCGGCGCTCGCGCGACCGAAGAAGCGCACGGTCGTCGGCACGCCCTTGGCGATCGCCGCCTGGGCGACGTTGGCTGCCGGTTCGATGCCGAGCACCGGCACGCCGCGGGCGACGAAGTGCTGCAGCAGGTAGCCGTCGTTGCTGGCGATCTCCATCACCTTCGAGGTGGCGCCGAGAGCGAAACGCTCGCTCATCGCCTGCGCGTAGCGGC
>JBGFRS010000052.1:0-31092 GCA_041694995.1 Pseudomonadota bacterium
ACGACGCGAAGTACGGCATTCGCGACTATCGCGGCGGCGGGCGCTCGTCCGCGCGCGAGACGGCGGCGCGCGTGGCAGCAGGCGCCATCGCGCGCAAGATCGTGCCGGGGCTGACCGTGCGCGGCGCGCTGGTGCAGATGGGCCCACACGCCATCGATCGAACCAAATGGGATTGGGCGGAGGTCGAGCGCAATCCGTTCTTCTGTCCCGATGCGGAGACGGCACGCTTCTACGAAGGCTATCTCGACGGCATCCGCAAGGAGGGCTCGTCCATCGGCGCGGTCATCGAAATCGTCGCGGAAGGCGTGCCGGCAGGGCTTGGCGCGCCGATCTACGGCAAGCTCGACTCCGACCTGGCGAGCGCGCTCATGGGCATCAATGCCGTCAAGGGCGTGGAGATCGGCGCCGGCATGAATGCCGCGGCGCTGCGCGGTGAAGAAAACGCCGACGAGATGCGCATGGGCAATGACGGCAAGCCGCTGTTCCTGTCGAACCACGCCGGCGGCATTCTCGGCGGCATCTCGACCGGGCAACCGGTCGTGGCGCGCTTCGCGGTAAAGCCCACTTCCTCGATCCTCACGCCGCGCCGCACGATCGATGCGGCCGGCAACGAGACCGACATCGTCACCAAGGGCCGGCACGACCCCTGCGTCGGCATCCGCGCCGTGCCGGTCGGCGAGGCGATGGTCGCCTGCGTGATCGCCGATCACTATCTGCGCCATCGCGGTCAGTGCGGGTGATCGAGACGGTCACGATCCGCCGGCTCGGCCACCGCGGCGACGGCATCGCGGACACGCCCACCGGACCCCTCTATGTCTCCGGCGCGCTGCCGGCCGAGACCGTCACGATCGAGCGGACCGCGCCGGACCGCGCCCGCCTCCTCGACATCGTCGAGCCGTCGCCCGAGCGCTCGGCGCCACCCTGCCCGCATTTCGGGGCCTGCGGCGGATGCGTGGCGCAGCACATGGCCGAACCGCTCTATCGGCGCTGGAAGCTGGCGATTCTGGAAGGCGCTCTCGCGCAACAAGGTCTTGCGACCGACATTCGACCGCTCGTCGTGGTGTCGCCTGCGAGTCGTCGACGCGTCGTCCTGGCGCTGGCGCGGACACCCGATGGACCCGTGCTCGGCTTTCATGGCGCGCGGTCACATCAGGTGCTCGCGGTCCCCGACTGTCGTGTGGCCGATCGAACGGTCGTGGCGGCCCTGCCTGGCCTGCTTGCGCTTCTCGCTCCCTTCGCGCCGGCGAAGGGGAGTGCCGACGTCACCCTGCTTGCGACCGGTGCGGGCCTCGACGTCGCCGTCGGGGCTGAGCCGCCCGCCTCCGCCCGAACGCGTCAACGCCTGGTCGATCACGGCGCGCGGCTCGGCCTCGCGCGGCTGACCATCGGCGCCGAGACGATCGCGACGTGGCGGCCACCGGCCATCGATGTCGGAGGGGTTGCCGTCGTCCCGCCAGCAGGCGGATTCGTTCAGGCCGCCGCGGCCGCCGAGGAGGTGCTGGCCAAGGAGGGGGCACGCATCATCGGCAAGGCCAGGCGTGTCGCCGATCTCTTCGCCGGCTCCGGCGCCTTCACCTTGCGCCTGGCGAGAACCGCGGCGGTGCACGCCGTCGAGAGCGATGCCGCGGCCCTTGCCGCGCTCGATACCGCCAAGCGCGGCACGAGCGGGCTGAAACCTGTGACGACCGAGCGCCGCGATCTGTTTCGCGCCCCGCTCCGCGCCGCCGAGCTCGCGAGCTTCGACGCCGTCGTGCTCAATCCGCCACGACAGGGCGCCGAAGCGCAGGCTCGCGCGCTCGCAACGGCCCGGGTGCCCGTCGTCGCCTATGCGTCGTGCAATGCGGCAAGCTTCGCGCGCGATGCGCGCGTCCTCGTCGATGCCGGCTATCGCTTGGAATGCGTCACCCCGGTCGACCAGTTCCTCTGGTCGGACCACCTCGAAAAAATTGCGGCGTTCCGATGCGAGATCAGGAACGCCGCCAGTGGTGGGGTGCTTCGCAGAAGATAGAAGTCGCCGTCAGCGCTGGGCGATGTTCGCCGGCACGCGGACGAGGACGGAGGTATTCTCTCCGACGCGCCGCTCGGTCGTGATCGTGCGCACTTGGCGCTGCGAACGATCGGCACCATCGTCGGAGAGGAGACAACGCAGCGCGACTTGCGGCCAGGCGAAGCCGGCGCACTCCGTCGCAGCGGTGACGAGGCGATCCTGCCGGTTGGCACGGCTCGCGCCGAAGGCCGTCAGCTGGTTCGCATCGAGGCTGGCGGAGTGGATGAGCCCCGGAGCGCTGAAGCGCTCGGCAGACACCCGATCCTGCATCTTGTCCGGATCGGTTTCGGCGCTCTTCGCGCTCGGTACGGCAAAGAGCAGGACCACCATGGCGAGCGTCGTGACCGCGGCGAGGGTCCGGTTTGAGAGTTCCATGGGGCCTCCTGTCGTCGCGGGGACCGGGTCGAGCCCGTCCTCTCGTTGGTGCAGGTTTAGGTTGCGTCCGTTTCCGTATTCGTTCGTCGCGCGGCAATCGGGTTACGTTCATGTTTCGCGCGGCGCTGCGCCGTCGGAGACGTGCATGCGACGCTTGACCCTCGCCTGCGCCTCAGGCTGAACATGGTCCGCTGGCAGTGCCTTTCGGCGGCGGCGCGAAACGAAGGAGCGGTCGACTTGGTCTCGCCAATCGAAGGAGCCATCTACGCCGCACGCCAGGCCGCGCGCATCGCCTGGTACGGCGGCGCCTATGCCATGGCGCGGCGCATGCAGGGCCCATTGCGCGACGCCGCGGGCCAGCCCATCCGCGCCTCAACGCCGACGCCGAACCAGCAGGCTCTGCTTGCCGACATCGGGGCCTTGTTCCGCAGGGACATCGCAAATGCCGCGCGGGGCGTCTATCGCGTGCCGAACGACTGGTTCGCGCCGCTGGCCCGCGAGATCGCTCTCATGCGCCGCTTCATGGCCGACGTGCCAAAGGTGGCCCAGCGGCGCCGCGACGGCATCGCGGATGAACCGCTTCACCATCATCGCGGCGCAAGGCCGCGCTACTATCTGCAGAACTTCCACTTCCAATCCGGCGGTTGGATGACGGAGGACAGCGCCGAACTCTACGATACGCAGGTCGACGTCCTCTTCTCCGGCGCGACCGCCGCGATGCGCCGGCAAGCGCTGCCGCCGATCGCCGAGCATTTGCGCGGACGCGACCAGCGCCATGCGCGCCTTCTCGACATCGCCGCCGGCACGGCGCATTGGGTGCGGGATCTGCGCGTCGCCTTCCCTGCGCTACCCGTCACCCTTCTCGATATGTCGGAAGCCTACCTCGCCAGGGCCCGCCGCGACCTCGGCGCCGACGGGCGCCGCCGCGAGACCGTGGCCGCGGCCGAGGCAATGCCCTTCGCGGCGGGTTCGCACGACGTGATCACCGCGATCTACCTGTTCCACGAGCTGCCGCCGAAGGTCCGGCGGGAGGTCGCGCGTGAGGTTGCGCGGGTCCTGCGACCTGGCGGGCTGTTCGTCGTGGTCGATTCGATCCAGACGGGCGAGCATCCGCCCTATGACGGCCTGCTCGAGCTCTTCCCGATCGGTTTCCACGAACCGTATTTCTCGAGCTATCTCGATGAGGATTTCGACACGCTGTTCGGCGCGGAAGGATTGCTGCCAGTTTCACGGACGCGGGCCTTTCTTTCGACCATCATGTGCTTTCGACGGTGCGCGGAACCTTCTGCCCGCTCTTGAATTTCTGCCACATACGTGTATTGCCCAGCCGTGGGTCCGGGCCCCTCTGGCGCGCGAGACGTCGTGCGCGATGTCGGACCTTTCACGGTGACAGAGACATCTGGCCGGGCGCTCGCCACGTAACGAGTGCAACCGGCGCACCATGCGGGGCAAGACGCCATGGAATTCCTCACCGCCGAATGGATCGGCAAACCTGTTTGGATGTGGATCGGCTTCCTGACCCTGGTCGTCACCCTCTTGGCGTTCGACCTCGGCGTCCTCAACAAGAAGGACAAGGAACTCGGCATCGCCGAAAGCCTGTGGCTGTCGCTCTTCTACTTCGGCGTCGCCATCGTCTACGGCATCGGCGTTTGGTGGGCTTACGAGACGGGCGCGCTCAAGACGTCGGACGGCGTCCATGCCGGCATGGCGTACTTCACGGGGTATTTCATCGAGAAGGCGCTGTCGGTCGACAACGTCTTCGTCATCTCGCTCATCTTCACCTATTTCGCCATTCCACGCCGTTACCAGTATCGCGCGCTCGTCTGGGGCATTCTCGCCGTCATCGTGCTGCGCGGCATCATGATCGGCGTCGGGGCGGCTCTCGTGCAGAACTACAGCTGGATCCTCTACGTCTTCGCGCTGTTCTTGATCTTCACCGGCATCAAGATGTTGGTCGTTCCAGAGAGCGACCCGGATGTCTCGAAGAACCCGGTGGTCAAGTTCCTGCGCAAGCACATGCGCGTGACCGACCGCCTGCACGGACAGAAGTTCTTCGTGCGCGATCCGGACCCGAAGACGGGCAAGGTCGTGTTGTGCGCGACGCCGTTGTTCCTTGCGCTCGCGGTCATCAACGTCGCCGATCTCATCTTCGCGGTGGACTCGGTGCCGGCGATCTTCGCGATCACGACTGATACCTTCATCGTGTACACCGCGAACATCATGGCGATCCTCGGCCTGCGCGCGCTCTACTTCGCGCTCGCGGCGATGGTGCACCGCTTCCACTATCTCAAATACGCGCTCGCCATCGTGCTCGTGTTCATCGGGCTGAAGATTTTCTGGAACAGCCTCGTCGGAAAGCTCGACCCGTCGATCTCGCTCGGCGTCACGCTCGCACTGATCCTCGGCGGCATCCTCTATTCGATGTGGAAGACGCGGAACGAGAAGGCGCACGCGCCCGCCGAGTAGGCTGTTTGCCGCGGCAATTGAAAAGTCCCTGGACCCGGCCCCGGGCTTTTTGCTCGGGCGTGCTTGCCGGCCCGCGCCGCGGCGGTTAGGGCTCAGAGACGGGAGAGCCTGCATGTCCGATCGCCTCGGCGCCGTCGACGCCGCCATCGAAGCCTTCAAGAATGGCGCGATCGTTGCCGTGATGGACGACGACGACCGCGAGAATGAAGGCGATCTCATCGTCGCAGCATCGCTGTGCACGCCTGAGAAAATGGCGCTCATCATCCGGCACACCTCCGGCATCGTGTGCGCGCCGATGACCGCCGACGAGGCGCGCCGGCTTCGTCTCGACCCGATGGTGTCGGTGAACGATGCGCCGATGGGCACCGCGTTCACGGTCACCGTCGACGTGCGCCACGGTCTCACCACCGGCATTTCGGCCGAGGAACGCACGAACACGGTGCGCGCGCTCGCAAACGACAATATGGGGCCGGGCGACTTCGTGCGCCCCGGGCACGTCTTTCCGCTGATCGCGCGGCCCGGTGGCGTTCTCATGCGTTCCGGCCACACCGAGGCTGCGGTCGATCTCTGCCGCTTGGCCGGCCTGCCGGAGGTTGCGGCGATCGGCGAACTCATGAACGACGACGGGACCGTGATGCGCGGCCCGCAAGTCGCCGCTTTCGCCGCGGCGCATGGCATGCCGCTGGTAACCGTCGCTGACCTCATTGCCTACCGGCAGGCGCGCGAACGCCTGGTCGAACGCGTCACCGAGTTTCCCGTCGCAACGCCGGTCGGGACCGTCCGCGGCTTCGTCTACCGAACCCCCTTCGACGAGGTGGAACAACTTGCGCTCGTGTTCGGCTCCGTCGGCGACGGTCGCGACGTCCCGGCACGGCTGCACCGGCAGGATCTCCTCCGCGACACCTTCGGCGACCAACGCACTCTGAAAGCGACCTACGAGTATTTTCGGGGCGCCGGCCGTGGCGTGCTCATCTATCTGCGCGAGGGTTCCGCCGGCGTACCCACGGCCTCCCTCGCCGCGCGCCCCGATGAGATGACCGAGAGCGCTGCCGCGCGGCAGGAGAGCTGGCACGAGATCGGTCTCGGCGCGCAAATTCTGCGCGATCTCGGCGTGTCCTCGATCCGGCTGCTGTCGTCGCGATCGCGCCGCTATGTTGGGCTCGAAGGTTTCGGCATCACCATCGCGGGCACCGACACGCTCGATTGAGCGAGACGCGCGTGGACGAGGTATTCGCGATTGCCGTCACCACCGGCGATCGGACTGTCGATGACGCCGCGCACGCCGAGCCCGAAGTTCTGCGCGAGCGCGGATACCACGCGATCACGCGCCGCCAGCGCATCCGCCTCGGCCACGCGGCCGCCCTTGCCGACGTTCGCACGCCCAACTTCGAATTGCGGCTTGATCAGCGCGATCATGTCCGCGCCTGGCGCAAGGCAGGCGAGTGCCGGACCGGTCACCTTCAACAGCGAAACGAAGGCGACGTCGGCCACGAGCAGGCTGGGCGGCTCATCGAACGCGATCGACGCAAGATCGCGCGCGTCGGTTCGCTCCAGAAGACGCACGCGCGGATGACCCGCAAGGCGCGGGTGCATCTGCGCCGTGCCGACATCGACGGCGATCACCTGCTCCGCGCCTCGCGCGATCAACACGTCGGTGAACCCGCCGGTGGATGCACCGATGTCGAGACAGACGCGGCCTTTCGGATCGACGCCGAAGGTATCAAGCGCCGCCGCAAGCTTGACCCCGCCGCGCGACACCCAGGGATGCGGCGGTGTCGCGGCCAAAGCGGCGTCGGGCGCAAGCAGGTCGGAGGCCTTCGCCACCGGCCGCCCGTCCGCCATGACGAGCCCTGCGGCGATGGCGCTTTGCGCCTGGGCCCGTGTTTCGAAAAGGCCGCGCGCGACGAGAAGGCGGTCGGCGCGCTCGCGCGGTGTCACGACTGGCGCACGACGCGGAGCGAAGCACCGCCGCGCAGCGTCTCGTGCACACGCGCGACAATGCCGTCCGGGTCGAGCCCGGCGGCGCGGATCATGGCCGCGGTCGTGTCGTGGTCCTGGAACACGTCCGGCAGAACCATGCTGCGTACCTTGAGACCCGTGTCGAGAAGGCCGTCCTCGGCCAGCGCCTGCAGAACGTGACTACCGAACCCGCCGATGGCACCTTCCTCGACGGTGAGCAAGGCTTCATGCGATTCAGCCAGACGGCGGACGAGCTCGCGATCGAGCGGCCGCGCGAAGCGCGCATCGGCGACGGTGGTCGAAACCCCGCCGGCGTCGAGCTCCTCGGCGGCTTTCACCACATCCGCCAAGCGCGATCCGAAGGAGAGCAAGGCGACGCGCGTTCCCTCCTTGACGATGCGGCCCTTGCCGATCACCAGCGGCACGCCCATTTCCGGCAATGCGGTACCGATGCCTTCGCCGCGCGGGAACCGAAAGGCGATCGGCCCGTCGCCATAGGCGGCCGCTGTCGCCACCATGTGCACGAGTTCGGCTTCATCCCCCGCTGCCATGACGACGAAACCGGGAAGGCAGGAGAGATAGGCGATGTCAAAGGCACCCGCATGGGTCGGACCATCGGCCCCGACGAGCCCGGCCCGATCGATCGCAAAGCGCACGGGAAGCTTCTGCAGCGCGACGTCGTGCACCACCTGATCATAGGCGCGCTGCAAGAAGGTCGAATAGATCGCGCAGAACGGCTTGAAGCCTTCGCAGGCGAGCCCCGCGGCGAACGTCACCGCATGCTGCTCGGCGATCCCGACATCGAAGGTGCGGTCAGGGAATTCCTTGGCGAAGAGGTCGAGCCCGGTGCCGGAGGGCATCGCCGCCGTGATGCCGATGACCTTCGGATCGCGCCGGGCTTCCTTGATCAGGCTCTCGGCGAACACCTTGGTGTAGCTCGGCGCGCGCGCCTTGGCCTTCACTTGCGCGCCGGTGACGACGTCGAACTTGACGACGCCGTGATATTTGTCCGCGGAGGCTTCCGCGGGCGCGTAGCCCTTGCCCTTCCGCGTCACCACGTGGAGGAGGATCGGGCCGACATCGGCATCGCGCACGTTGCGCAGGACCGGCAGGAGGTGATCGAGATTGTGCCCGTCGATCGGGCCGATATGCATGAAACCCAACTCTTCGAACAGAGTTCCGCCGGTGACGAAGCCCCGCGCGTGCTCAACAGCGCGGGTGATCGTGCGGTCGATGGTCTTGCCGAACTTCTTCGTGAGGTGCTTGCCGATGTCGCGCAGCGAGAGATAGGTGCGGCCGGTCGCGAGCCTTGCAAGATACGCCGACATGGCGCCGACGGGTGGCGCGATCGACATGTCGTTGTCGTTCAAGATGACGATGAGGCGCGAGCCGAGTGCGCCGGCATTGTTCATCGCCTCATACGCCATGCCCGCCGACATCGCCCCGTCGCCGATGACGCAGACCACGTGATGATCGCCCCCCATCATGTCGCGCGCCACCGCAAAGCCGAGGCCCGCCGAAATCGAGGTCGAGGAATGCGCCGCGCCGAACGGGTCGTAGGGGCTCTCCGCCCGCCTGGTGAACCCGGACAGCCCGCCGCCCTGGCGCAGCGTGCGGATGCGATCGCGCCGCCCGGTCAGGATCTTGTGCGGATAGGCCTGATGGCCGACGTCCCAGATCAGCTTGTCGCGCGGCGTGTCGAAGACGGCGTGCAGGGCGACCGTCAACTCCACCACGCCCAACCCGGCCCCGAGATGGCCTCCGGTCACCGACACCGCATCGATCGTCTCGGCCCTCAGCTCGTCGGCGAGCTGTTTGAGCTCCGCATCGGTCAACGCGCGGACATGATCCGGCGTCGGGCAGCGATCAAGAAGGGGGGTGCGAGGCATGCGGCGTCTCTGTCGACGAAACACGATCAAATTGCGGCCTAGCACAACCCATCAGCCTGGGACATAGCGCAGATGTGACCTCCGCCGGTCGGCGCCAACGCCCGCCCCGGCGACGCGAGAGCAGTGTCGTGCCCCTCCAGTGGAGCGGATCGGACATTCGCATCCCGCCCTGCGCCAAACGCCTTGGCGAATATCTGATCCAAAAGCTCCGCGAGAATCAACAATGCTTGGTGGTCCGGTCGATTCTGACATGCGCTCCGCCGATCCGCAGCGCTGGGGTGCAAATGTCAACCTCGGATCACTAACCCCATTTTTCCGGCAGCGGAATGAACTCGCGCTCGCCCGGGACCATGGTGAAGCGGCCGGAGGCCCATTGCGCCTTCGCCTCCTCGATCCGCCCCCTGCTCGACGACACGAAATTCCACCAGATGTAGCGCGGGCCTTCGAGGGCATCGCCCCCGAGGATGGCGATACGCGCGGCCGGCGCGGCCTTCACCGTGATGCGGTCGCCGGCGCGAAAGACGAGAAGCCGGCCTTCATCGAACACATCGCCAGCGATGTCGACCGCTCCGGAGACGATGTAGACGGCGCGCTCCTCATAGGTCGCATCGAGCGGCACCGAGGCGCCGGCGCTCAGCTCGACATCGGCGAAGATCGCCGGGGAATGGGTTGCCAACCCACCGCGTGCCCCGAGCATGTCGCCGGCCACCAGGCGCACGCGCGCGCCGCGATCTGCGACGAGGGGAAAGTCCGCCGCATCGATATGGATGAAACCCGGCTCGGTTTCCTCCGCCTGGACCGGCAAGGCGA
The DNA here is from genome assembly GCA_041694995.1 of Pseudomonadota bacterium. Classification (GTDB taxonomy): domain Bacteria; phylum Pseudomonadota; class Alphaproteobacteria; order Rhizobiales; family UBA4765; genus Raskinella. The sequence continues at coordinate 9,547 of JBGFRS010000052.1, forward strand.
CCCACGCCTGCAGGCCCGACAGGCGAGGCCCGGCGGCGCGGATGTCCTGGGGCGTTCGTTCGGAATGAACGATGCCGCGACCGGCCGTCATCCAATTCACTTCCGCCGGCTTGATCGCCTGCACGACGCCGAGACTGTCGCGATGCATGATCTCGCCGTCGAAGAGATAGGTCAGCGTCGACAAGCCGATATGCGGGTGCGGCCGAACATCGACGCCGTTCCCCGGAGAGAGCCGGGACGGCCCCATCTGATCGAGGAAGATGAACGGCCCGACGAGGCGCCGTTTGGCGGTCGGCAAAGCACGGCGCACGGTGAACCCGCCGAGGTCGTGCGTGCGGGCCACGACGATGAGGTCGAGCGCGGTACACGCGCGTGCATCTCCAAGGGGCGGATCTTCGGGTACGAGTGACGACATGGCGGCCTCCGCGCGCTCGCTTCCCCTCCGCCAAGATAGGCCGGCGCGCCGGACAGGCCATGTGCCCGCGCGCAAAGCGATCTTGCGCGGCGCTAGCGCTCGACGTCGAGCGGTTCGGTTCCGTTCGGCTTGCCGTCGGCGCCGAGCCGAATGCGTTCGACCTTCATCTCGGCGGCCTTGAGCAGCGCCTCGCAATGCGCCTTCAATGCTTCGCCACGCTCGTAAATGGCGATCGATTCATGCAGCGGCACGTTGCCCTTCTCAAGCTGCTCGACGATCGTCTCGAGCTTGTGGAGAGCGTCCTCGAAGGACAGGTTCTTGATGTCGGACGGACCGGCCATGAAGGCCCTCGTGAGAGCTGAGTGTCGGTTTATTCTGGCGGACCCGCCGAGACAAGCGCGCCACGCACCAGCGTCGCAAACCCGTACCCCGGTGCCGGATGCGGCGCCCAGCGCGCACTTCGCATGCTCGTTGCCGTCCACCGCGCCGGTTCTGCTCAGTCCATGCCCATCAGAGCCATCACATGGGCGTCAACCGATCTTGCCAGGCCTTGCAAGTCGTACCCGCCCTCCAGGACCGAGACGACGCGGCAGCCGGCATGACGTTCGGCGACGTCGAGGAGCCGTCGCGTGACCCATGCGAAATCAACCTCGGTCAAATTGATGTTGGCCAGCGGGTCGCGCATATGCGCATCGAACCCTGCCGAGATCACGACGAACTCGGGGGCGAAGCGATCAAGCGCTGGCAAAATAGCGGCTTCGAAGGCTTCACGGAACTCGGCGCCGCCGTCGCCCGGGCGCAGCGGACAGTTCACGATGTTGCCGACCCCGCGCTCGCTCGCGCTGCCCGTCCCCGGATAGCATGGCATTTGGTGGGTGGAGCAGTACATGACCGAAGCGTCTTCATAGAAGATCTCCTGCGTACCGTTTCCGTGATGGACGTCGAAGTCGATGATGGCCACGCGGCCGACACCGTGCGCGCGCTGCGCATGGCGCGCGGCGATGCCCGCGTTGTTGAAGAAGCAAAACCCCATGGCCCGGATCGTCTCGGCGTGGTGACCCGGGGGACGCACCGCGCAAAACGCATTGCGAACCTTGCCCGATAGGACCTCGTCCGTTGCCTGAAGCACGGCGCCGACCGCGCGCAGCGCCGCCTCCCACGTCCCCGGCGACATCGAGGTATCGCCATCGATCTCGATGAGGCCGTCCTTCGGCGCGATTGCGGCGAGTGCGCTCACATAGGCTTCCGGATGCGCCAATGTCGCATCTTCCGGGCGGGCGAGCTTGGCGCGCTCGCGATGCAGAAGGGCAAACTTCTCGTGCTCGAGTTGACGCTCGATGGCGCGCAAGCGGTCGGGGCGTTCTGGATGTCCCAAAGGCGTCGCATGGTTCAAGAACGCAGCGTGAGAGACATAGAGCGTGGTCATGCACCCTCGGCTTTGGGATCGGCATGCGATCCTTTCAGCCGCGCACGACCCGCGCAAGCGTCGCCGAGCAGTTCAACGCCGGTGCGCGCCCCCCAGCGCCGCTTGACCCTGCTGTTGCATGTGTCGAAGCTGCTCTTCCAGGGACTCGTGGCCGTCCGGGTCGACGGCCGCCAAGGGTGCGGAAATAGCGATACCGGCCACCGCACCGACGACGGCTGCTCCGTGGGTCGCCGCCAGGCCAATGTGCTCGGTCAACCCGTGCTCACGACCGTGCAACGGTTGGCCGGAGGCCAGACGCCGCCCGATGGAGCGGACGACATTGGGGAGCTCTGCGAAGCGCGAGTGGTGCAGCGGATCAGCTCCCCCTGCCCCGGTGAGATCGATGACCGCAATGCGCTCCCGCGCAAGGTGCGAGCGATAAGGCTCGACGTTCGGATCGACAGCGCCGAGGCGCGCAACGGACCCCCACACGCGCTGCGACACCGCGAGAGCGCGATCGTCCCGCGAGACAAACAACGTCATTTGCGGACGCACGGGGCCGATAGCGTTCAACTGCGCACGGAACTCGTCGACATCGACGTCCGGCGCCGCCAGCATGACCTGCCGGATCTTCACCGGCACGCGGCCGCTGCGGATCGCCATCTGCCGCAGCGTCTCGAGCGTCAGCCAATTGCCCATTGAATGGGCCAAAATGCTGATTTCAGTGACGCGCGGGTTGTTGACCAAAGCGGTCAGCACGCCTTCGAGCGCGTCACGCGACGTGTTGGTGCTGGCACGATCATAGGCGTAAGCCATCAGGCGCCCGCGTGATGGCCAGGTGAACAGCACCGGCACGGCTGGCGCGCGGCTGTCGTGTGCGATCTGCGCCAGCGAGAAGACCGCATCGGCGAAGCGGTTGTTGTATCCGTGGACAAAGACGAGCACACGCCCGTGACCCTTGGTCGCCAGGAGACGGCGCAGCGTGGATTGCGCTTCGTCGATCTCGACAATCCGTGCCGACAAGGTGGCGAACTCACGTGCGGGATCGGGTGGGTTCGCGCGCGGCCACTGCACCTCGCCGATCACCCGCGCCGAGTCCGGCGGAACCGAAACGACCATCTCCGCGAGAGTGATGGTCTGCGCACGTTCCCCCGTGAAGAGCCGGCTGCCGTCCGAGGAGCGCTGACGCGTCGTTGCCACCACCATTTCGACCGGGGTCGCCCCCGGCGCGCGGGTCTCGATCGGCGACAGAACACCCTCCGGCCGCCCCGCGCAGCCGACGAGGGACGTTACCAGGACGCTGCACAGGAGAAGAGCCCGACAACGCAACATGGCGGAGCCTTATCGCGCAGCAAGATCGACGTGAAGTGGCGGATCGGCCACGATCGCAACCGAACTGCCTGTTCGGCTAACCTACTCTAGCCCTTCATGAGCGTCTCGGCGACGCCGGGGGGCGGCGGCACGTCCTCGGGCACGAAGAAGTCCGGCGCGAGCGTCTTGGTCTTGTCGACACGGTACTTGTCGAAGTCGCGCTCCCCCTCGGCGTAGAGAAAGGTGTCATCGATCAGGAAATTACCGGTAAAGGCGCGCGAGTCCTTCGCGAAGATGCGATGGGCGCAATCCGCCAAGATGTCGGGCGTGCGCGAGAGTTCCATCAGCTTGTCGGAGATCGCGAACTTCACCGCCGAGGTCGCGATCGTCGTGCGCGGCCACAGCGCGTTGACCGCGATGCCCTGCGCGCGAAACTCCTCGGCGAACCCGAGCACGCACAAACTCATGCCGTACTTCGCGATCGAATAGGCGACGTGGGGGGCAAACCACTTCGCGCGCATGTCGAGCGGCGGCGAGAGCATCAGAACGTGCGGGTTCTTGCCGCGCGCGAGATGCGGCAGGCAGGCGCGGGTTACCGTGAAGGTGCCGCGCGTGTTGATGCCGAACATGAGATCGAAGCGCTTCGGCTCGGTCAGCGGGGTCGGCGTCAGCGCAATCGCTGACGCGTTGTTAACGCAGATGTCGATGCCGCCGAACGTCGCGACGGTCGCTTCGACCGCTGCGTGCACCGCCGCCTCGTCGCGGATGTCGCACTGGAGCGGCAGCGCCTTTCCCCCAGCTTTCTCGATCGCCTCCGCCACGGTGAAGATGGTTCCGGGCAGCTTCGGATGGGGGTCGGCGGTCTTGGCGACCACGGCGACGTTCGCGCCGTCGCGCGCGGCGCGCAGCGCGATCGCCTCGCCGATGCCGCGCGAGGCGCCGGTGATGAAGAGAGTTCGTCCGGCGAGGCTCATTTTCTGTCTCCACCTTCGTCTCGCATGAGGTCCAACACGCTTCCGGCCTTGATGTGCGTCCAGAGCCCGAGCAGAAGCAGTACCGCGGCCCACATCGAGACGGGGTGATCGAGCGTGCCGTAGGCCGCCGGCACGAATGCCGCGCCACCGACCTTGATGACCGACAGGTTGTTCAGTGCCGAGGACAACAGCTTCACGCGCTCGTTGTGGATGCGCGTCTCCACGGCCGAAGCCATCGACCCGATCCGGCGACCCGCCGAGCGAGCGATGTATTCGATCGCAATGAAGACTTTGAGGCCCAACAGGACGGGAACGAGTACGGCAACCACGGTGAGCGGGAGGAGGCCGATCGCAAAATCGACGAGACCGGCGGCGTGCAGTGCGTAGATGCCGACGATCACCGCCATCAAAACCCAGATCGGGCGATAGAAGGGATGGCCCCAAATCGGGTGCGGAGGGCTTTGGCGCTTTTCCGTCTTATCGCTCATCGCTGCGGCGCGTCTGCTAGGCCTTTCGACGTGTCATGAAGGCCATGAAGGCTTGCATCGCCTCGGGGGTTTGCAGGCGCGCTTCGAAATGCGCGGCCTCTTCGTCGATGCGCGCGAGGATCGCTGCCGGATCGCCGCGCAAGAGCTTGCGCGACAGGGCAAGCGCCTGCGGCGCCTTGGCTGCGATCTCCCGCGCGGCCGCAAGCCCTGCGGCCTCGACGTCGGGAACCACCGCGTTGACGAGGCCCACGGCGAGCGCTTTGGCGGCATCCCAGCGACGACCCATGACCAGGAGTTCGAAGGCGCGCGGATGGCCGAACCGCATGGGACCAACGAGACTTGAGGCCGCTTCCGGCACGAGACCGAGATCGATGAAAGGCGTCGCGAAGGTCGCGCGCTCCGAACAGAGGATATGATCGCAATGCAGGAGCATGGTGGTGCCGACGCCGACCGCCGGCCCGTCCACCGCCGCAACGAGCGGCCGCTCGCAAGCAACGAGCGCCTTCAAGAAGCGCAGAATGGGCGCCCCAAGCCCGCTGCCCTGCCCTGCAAAGCGCATGAAGTCCTCGATGTCGTTGCCGGCGCAGAAAACGCCGGGGGCGCCGGCAATGAGGACGCAGCGGAGCGTCGGCTCGCGACCCGCGGCCTCGAGGTGCTCGGCCATCCTGGCGTACATGGCGAGGGTAAGCGCGTTCTTTTTCTCCGGTCGCGCCAGGCGGAGCGTGGCGACTCCGTCTTCGACGGTGAAGGTCACATGGTCGCTCATACGGTCTCACAAGGCTGCGACGAGATCGGCGTCAGTGATGGAGCCCGCACCTTCGACGATGGAGGATTCGAGGCCCGGCGCGAGCGATGCGACATTTTCGGCAAAGAAGCGCGCGCGCAAGATGCGCCGGGCGTGTTCAGGATCGTCGGCGCCGCGCGCCGCGAGGCCGTGCGCAGCCAATGCTTCTTCCGCGAGGAAGCCGCTTCCCGCGGCAAGCGCAAACAGGCGCAGATAGGGAGTCGCACCCGCGAGCGCGTCCGCCGGCGCGCGGTTGAGCGTCATGAGCATCCAATCGGTCGAGCGATCGAGCGCTTCCACGGCCCCACGCAGGCGCGCCGCCATGTGGCCGAATGAGGGTGAGTTCTGCGCAGCGATGCGGCGCGCCGTATCGCGCATGCGCTCGATCTCCGCCCGCACCGTGCGCCCGTCGGAGAGCGGCAGCTTGCGGGTGACGAGATCGATCGCCTGAATGCCGTTCGTGCCCTCGTAGATCGCCGCGATGCGCGCATCGCGCAGATGCTGCGCCGCGCCCGTCTCCTCGACATAGCCCATGCCGCCATGGACCTGCACGCCGAGGGAGGCGACCTCAGATCCAATATCGGTCGAGAACGCCTTGGCGACCGGGGTCAGCAACGAGGCGCGCTCGTGCGCGGTCTTGCGCATGCCGACGTCCGCGTGCCGATGCGCCTTGTCGATCTCGCTGGCGACCGTGTAGCAGATTGCACGCGCGGCAGCCGTCTTGCCCCGCATTTCCATGAGCATGCGCTTGACGTCAGGGTGCTCGATGATGGCGGTGTCGGCCCTCGCGCCGGGTGCCCGCCCCTGCTTACGCTCAGCGGCGTAGGCGACCGCCTTCTGCATCGCGCGTTCAGCGATCGCGACCCCCTGCAGCGCGACCGCGAGCCTGGCGTTATTCATCATCGTGAACATGCAGGCGAGGCCGCGGTTCGGCTCGCCGACCAGCCACCCGATCGCCCCGCCGCGCTCGCCGTAGACCATCGTACATGTCGGTGAAGCGTGGATGCCCAGCTTGTGTTCCACACCCGCGCAGAACACATCGTTGCGCGCACCGAGTGAACCGTCGGCGTTGACCAGGAATTTGGGTACGAGGAAGAGCGAGATGCCGCGCGTGCCTGCCGGTGCGTCGGGCAACCGCGCGAGCACGAGGTGCACGATGTTGTCGGTGAGATCGTGCTCGCCATAGGTGATGAAGATCTTCGAGCCAAAGATGCGATACGACCCGTCGCCGACGGGTTCGGCCCGCGCGCGCAGGACGGCGAGGTCGGAGCCTGCTTGCGGCTCGGTCAAATTCATCGTGCCGGTCCAAGCGCCGGTGACGAGCTTCTCGAGATAGAGGCGCTTCAACTCGGGCGTGCCGTGGGCCGCGAGCGCTTCGGCCGCACCCATGGTCAGCACCGGACCGATACCGTAGGCCATCGAGGCCGCGTTCCACATCTCGAGGCACGGGGCGTTGAGCAGATGCGGCAGCCCTTGGCCGCCATATTCCGCAGGCCCGGCGAGGCCGTTCCAGCCGCCGGCACACCAGTCGGCATAGGCGGCCTTCCAGCCCGGCGGCATGGTGACGGCGTGATTCTGGAAGCGCAGGCCGTGCTTGTCGCCGACCGCGTTCAAAGGCGCGAGGCGTTCGGACGCGAACTTGCCCGCTTCTTCCAAGATCGTATCGACGAGATCGTCAGACAGGTCGGCGTAGAGCCCGTCTTCGATACTGCGCGTGAGGCCGGCTACGTAGCGTAACGTGAACGCCATGTCCGCGACGGGCGCGCGATACTCCATGCCGGTCCTCCCGACGGCCGGCGTTCTCCTCGCCCGATTTGCAAGCGGGCGGCCCGGCACGTTAAGCGAAGCGCCACTCTATTGCACGGCGTTGACCCGTCAACGACGATAGCCCGCGTGGGAGGATTGCGTGAGGACAGCGCCCGAGGTGCGCGCGCCTGATGCCGCTGGCATCGCTGCGGCTGTCGATGCGCTGGCGCGTGGAGCGCTCGTCGGCCTGCCGACCGAAACGGTGTACGGGCTGGCCGCCGACGCAACGGACGCAATGGCCGTGGCCCGCATCTTCGCCGCCAAGCAGCGCCCGCGCTTCAATCCGTTGATCGCACATGTCGCCGGCACGGAAGATGCGGTGACCCACGGCGTGTTCGATTCGCGCGCACGCCTCCTTGCCGATGCTCTGTGGCCGGGGCCGCTCACGCTCGTCGTGCCTCGCCGCACGGAGAGCGCGGTGTGCGATCTCGCCCGCGCCGGGCTCAAGACCATTGCGTTGCGCGTTCCCTCGCATCCGGTCGCGCGCGAGGTCATCACCAGGTTCGGCAAGCCGATCGCGGCGCCTTCGGCGAACCGCTCCGGCCACGTGTCCGCAACGACGGCACAACACGTCGTCGACGATCTCGGCGCTTCCGTTGCGCTCGTACTCGATGCGGGACCGGCACCGGCCGGTATCGAATCGACGATCCTCGGGCTCTTCGGCGACGCGCCGGTTCTGCTGCGTCCCGGGGCCGTGCCGCGCGAGCGGATCGAGGCGCTTCTCGGCGAGCCGCTTTCGGCACCGTCGCGCGCGCCGACGATTGCGCCCGGCATGCTGGAGAGCCACTATGCCCCGCGCGCGCCGCTGCGTCTCGATGCGACCGAAGTGCGCCCCGGCGAAGCCTTGCTCGGCTTCGGGCCGGCCCTGCCGCCCGGCACCATGAAGCGGCTGAACCTCTCCCGCCGCGGCGATCTCGTGGAAGCGGCGGCGAACCTGTTCGGCCATCTGCGCACGCTCGATGCCATGAACCCAAGCACGATCGCAGTGATGCCGATCCCGCGCGAGGGGCTGGGCGAGGCGATCCGCGACCGGCTCGCGCGCGCCGCCAAAGGGCGATAGGAAGGCGCGCATGGCTGTCCGCCAACCGTCGATCCGCACAACCGCTCCGCATCCCGATCTCCTGCCGCGGCTCGCGGCAATCGTTGGAGCGCGCCATGTCCTGACAGAACCGGGCGACGTCGGCCCCCATCTCGTCGAGTGGCGCGGGCTCTTCCACGGCGCCTGCGCGGCGGTGGTTCGGCCGGGCTCGACGGCAGAGGTCGCGGCGGTGGTCGCTGCATGCAGCGAAACGGGCACCGCGATCGTTCCGCAAGGCGGCAACACGGGCCTCGTCGGGGGACAGATCCCTTTCGATACCGCCCAGATCGTCCTGTCCTTGCAACGCATGGACCGCGTGCGCACCGTCGACCCTGCCGGCAATACGATCACCGTCGAGGCGGGCCTCACGCTTCTCGGCGTGCAGCAGGCCGCAGACGCGGCCGACCGCCTCTTCCCGCTCTCGCTCGCCTCCGAAGGCTCCTGCCGCATCGGCGGCAACATCGCGACGAATGCCGGCGGCACGGCCGTGCTCGCCTATGGCAACGCGCGCGATCTCGTGCTCGGTCTCGAAGTGGTGCTCGCCGACGGGCGCGTGTGGGACGGTCTGAGGTCTCTGCGCAAGGACAACACGGGCTACGACCTCAAGAACCTGTTCATCGGATCGGAAGGCACGCTCGGGATCGTCACGGCGGCGGTGTTGAAGCTCTTCCCGAAACCGAGGGAAGTGGAAACGGCGCTTGTTGCTGTGCCTGATCCCATGGCAGCGCTCGCGCTGATGGACCGTGCGCTGGCGCGCCTGGGTCGTAGCCTCACGACTTTCGAACTGATGCCGCGCTTCGGGATCGACGTCGTTCTGCGCCACGGCGAGGGTACGCGCGATCCGTTCGCCAATGCGCATCCGTGGTACGTGCTGATGGAGCTTTCCTCCGGCACCGAGGGGACCCTGCGCGACGTGGTCGAGGTGATCCTCGCCGAGGCGATCGAGGCAGGCGACGTCATCGACGCCGTCATCGCCGAGAGCCTTGATCAACGGCTCGACTTCTGGCGCCTCCGTGAGGTGATGTCGGAAGTGCAGAGCCGCGAAGGCGGTTCGATCAAGCACGACGTCGCCGTGCCGGTCGCTGCAACGCCCGCCTTCATCGCCGAAGCTTCAGCGGCCGTCATGGCCCTGGTGCCGGGCTGTCGGCCCTTGCCTTTCGGCCACCTCGGCGACGGAAACATCCATTTCAACGTCTCGCAACCGCTCGGCATGGACAAAGCGGCCTATCTCGCACGCTGGGAAGAGATGAATGCGGTGGTGCACGACATCACGCGACGCCACGGAGGGTCGATTTCGGCGGAGCACGGCATCGGCATTCTAAAGCGAGAGCTCCTGCCGGGCGTGAAGTCCGAGGTCGAAATGGACTTGATGCGCACCCTCAAGCGCACCCTCGACCCGAAGGGTCTTCTCAACCCGGGCAAGGTGCTTTAGCGCAGGCCAGTCCGCGCTGTGCGTTGATGTCGCTCGCGCCGCGCATCGAGGCGGACCGAAGCGCTGTTTGCCGCAGGCGAGCCGCACGATGCCGATCCGCTGGGTCGGCGCGATGTTGTCGCGCGGCGGGAAGTTCGGCTGATTGCGATAGCAAAACATCGCGCGGATGTTCCCGGGAGAGGAGCGGAGGACGAAGCGGGCGCACATCGCGGATCAATGCGGTTGAACGTTAACGGTGGCGCAACGTGCGATCGGCAGTGTGGTGCGGTCCGCATGCCAGAGCAGTCATGTCAGCCCCCGCACGCCGCATCGATCTCACGCCAGAACGCCTTGCTGCGGCAAACATCAATCCCGCGACTTATCTCGCGACGGATTATCTCAATCATTTCAATGAAATGATCATGCTCCTCGAGATGTTGCCCGACATGCCGGACATGCTCGCGGACGTGCTGAGCTGGCAGCCCAAGTCCTACCCGCGGCACTTCGCCGACACCGGCTTCGCCAACAAGGAACTCGCGATCGCCGCCTACGAAGCCGCCTCGACGAACGTCCGCCGCCGATTTGACGGCCTCGTCGCCGACATCGATACCATCCTCCTCTCGATGCTGGGGACCTTGCGCGATCGCGAACCGAACGCCGATCTTGCCCCTCTTGTGGCGGAGGCGACCCACACCTTGCATGCCCTGATCGAAGCTGCATCCGGGGTCATCAACGGCACCGACGACGGCCACGTGGTCGGCGGCGATGAGGAGCCGGTCGCGCAAGCGCAGGTCGACGCCGTCTTTGCCACCGCTTGACCGCGCCGGCCAGCTCCGTCACCGCTCACCCATGACGACCATCCGCTCCCTCGTGCGGCCGACGATCGGCGTGTCGATCGGTATCTGGCGCGCGGACCAGGTTTTGATCGTCCGGCGCGGCCGGCCGCCGCTGCAAGACCTATGGAGCTTCCCCGGCGGCAGGCTCGAACCCGGCGAACGCCTCGCGGAGGCCGCGTTGCGGGAGGCGTGCGAGGAAACGGGCGTCGCCGCCGAAATCGCGGGCTTCACCGACTTGGTCGAGATACTCACACACGCCGCGGAAGGCCATTTGACCCACCATGTCGTGCTCGCCCTCTTCGCTGCGCGCTGGGTCGCGGGCGAGCCCCTTGCCGGCGACGACGCTGCCGAAGCGTGTTTCGTGACCCTCGACGATCTCGCGCGCCGCGAAACCACGGCTGGCCTTCTCGGCTATGCCCGCGCGACGCGCGCGAAGCTTGGCGGTTGAATACGGGGCGCAAAAACGTCATTTAGCGGCCATGCCTCGAGCCACCGGCGTCGCTCTTTCCCTTCTCCTCGCTTCCGGCGCCCTCGCCCAGGCCCCGCCGGCCGCGCCCGCTGCGCCCTCTCCGGACCCGCCCTATCAGCAGCGCATCGAGCGCCTCGCCGAAGTCCTCGGCGCCTTGCACTACCTCCGCACGTTATGCGTGCCGGGGGAGGCCGAGACGTGGCGACGCGAAATGGCCGGGCTGATCGACGCTGAGCAGCCGACGCCCGAGCGCCGCGACCGGCTCGTCGGAGCCTTCAACCGGGGGCTCGGCGCATTCCGCGAAACCTATCGCACCTGCACACCCGCCGCCCGGGTGGCCGGTGACCGGTACCGAGCCGAAGGCATCGCCATCGCCCGCGACATCGCCGGACGTTTCGCGGATTGAATCGGGTGCGTTAACCTCTCCGAAAGGGATCGCAAGACGGGCCGGAACCTGCTTGCTAGGGTCCGGCGGTTCGCCGTACCGAGACCTCGATGTTGTCCTTTCCTGCCCCGCCCGATTTCGGAAGCGCCGACGAGCAGAAGCGCGCCGCGCTCGGTTACATCACCGAAGCCTGGATCGAAGCCGTCAAGGACGGGCTCGACCCCGACCGGGTGGCCGAGGCGGCGTTGGAGGCATCCTTGCGCGAACTCGTGGCGCTCAACGGCGAGGAACGGGTCGCGACCATGCTCGGCACGATCATCCCGCGGATCGAACGGGGCGAGTTCTCGTCGCATTTGACGCGTCAGTAGCGGCTCACCAGGAGCTTGCCGAGCCTGCGCCAGCCTGCTGGTATCCGCACTGCTACCAGTGGACCTACACCATGACCGACCGCGGCCCGTGCATAAGCGTTTGCGCGGCCAAGTTGGGCCCGCATTCTGGTGAAGGAATGATCAATACTTTTCTTCGCCTGATCGTGGTTGGCACCCTCGGCACCGTGAGTACCGTGGCGCATGAAACCAATTCCGAACCGCCGCGCATCGACTTCCTGGAGCGCTTCGGAAGCGAACGGCCAGTCGAGCTGTCGCCAACGCAACGCCGGCCTTCCCGCGAGCCGATCCCGCCCGGAACGCAGGTGCTGACGTTCGCTGACGTGCAGCGGGACCCGGCGCTGCTGCCGCCGCCGGTTCGTGCGGTGCGCGAGCGACTGATCGGTGCCGCGCGATCCGGCGACCTTGCACAGCTGAGCGCGCTCGTTGCTGAAAGCACGGTCGAGGTGAAGATCGACAATGATCCGGTCGACGACCCAGCCGCGTTCTGGCGCTCGCAGTATCCCGACAGCGAAGGGCGCGAGCTCCTTGCCATCCTGCTTGACCTTCTCGATACCGGATTTGTGCAGGTCGATATCGGTACGGCCAACGAAATGTTCGTTTGGCCTTATGCGGCGCACGTCCCGCTCGCGAGCCTCGGGCCGCGGGAGCTCGTCGAGATCCTGCGCCTTGTCACCTCCTACGATCTGCAACAGATGCGCGAGGCCGGCTCCTGGACATTCTTCCGCATCGGCATCGCGCCGGACGGCACCTGGCACTACTTCATTGCGCGGGAGTGAAGCCTCACCCGCGCGGCAGTGCCTCTTCGCGACGAGTCCGCCCTCCACATCACGCGGTGACCGCGCACGACCGTGCCGGTTGCGGCTTTGCACAGCCCCGGCTGAAGACAGTTGCGAGACTGGACCGGCGATCGGCTTGCGATGCCGGCGGGGCGTGCCTAGCTTCTCGGCGGGCCCTTGAACAGGAGACTGACTTGGCCGCAAACGCCTGCGTTCTTCCCGATCGTGGGGTTGTGATGGTATCGGGCGCGGAGGCTACGGCCTTTCTGCAAGGGCTCCTCACCAACGACGTCGAGCATCTCGCCGAAGGGGAGGCGCGGCATGCGGCGCTCCTGACCCCGCAAGGCAAAATCCTGTTCGACGTCATGGTGATCCGCACGGAGGAGGGATACTTGCTCGACGCCGGCCGCGCGCTCACGCCGGACCTGGCGAAGAGGCTTGGCTTCTACCGGCTGCGGTCCAAGGTCGAGATCGCCGATCTCTCCGCGGATCACGTCGTCGCCGCCCTGTGGGGCGAGGCGGTCTCGATGCCGCACGAGGTGCTCGTCACCGACCCGCGTCTGCCGCGCCTCGGTCAGCGCGCCGTGCTTCCGGCCACCGAAGCCGAAGGCCTTCTGGCCGGCACGGGCGCAACGCTCGTGCCCTTCGAAGCCTATCATGACCACCGGATCGCGCTTGCCGTGCCCGAGGGCGGCAAGGACTTCGCGCTGGGCGACACTTTTCCGCATGAAGCCAACATGGACCAACTGAACGGCCTCGACTTCAAGAAGGGCTGCTACGTCGGGCAAGAGATCGTAAGCCGCATGCAGCACAAGACCACCGTACGCAAACGCGTCGTGCCGGTGACCGTGCCCGGTGTGCGTCTGATCGACGGCGCAGAGGTGACCATGGGCGAGATCGTGATCGGCTATATGGGCTCGTCCTCGCGCGCGCAGGGGCTTGCCATGCTGCGCCTCGATCGCGTCGCTGATGCACTGACTTCCGGAACGCCGCTCATGGCCGGCGGCTTCGAGATCAAGGCCTTGAAGCCCGCCTGGGCGACATTCGACGTGCCGGGGGCCTCGTGAGCCTGATCACTCACCCTGACGGCAAGACGCGCTGCGCCTGGCCCGGCCTTGACCCGCTCTACGTCGCCTATCACGACGAGGAATGGGGCGTGCCGGAGTATGACGACCGCGTGCTGTTCGAAAAGCTGATCCTCGACGGTTTCCAGGCCGGCCTCTCCTGGATCACGATTTTGAGGAAGCGTGAGGCGTTCCGCCGCGGCTTCGCCGGATTCGCGCCGGAGAAGATCGTGCGCTTCCGCGCGCGTGACGTTGAACGGCTGATGCAAGACGAGGGCATCGTGCGCAATCGCGCCAAGATCGAAGGCGCGATCAAGGCGGCGCGGCTGTGGCTCGACATCCAGGAGCGCGACGGCTTCTCGCGCTTCCTGTGGCAGTTCGTCGGCGGGACGCCCATCCAGAACCGCTTCGAGGAGCGCAGCCAGGTCCCGACCGACACGCGCGAGAGCCGCGACATGGCGAAGGCGTTGAAGGCGCTCGGCTGGAGCTTCTGCGGCCCGACGATCACCTACGCCTTCATGCAGGCGGTCGGCATGGTCAATGACCACATGGTCGGCTGCTTCCGTCACGCTGAGGTGGCGGCGATCAAACGGGAATGACCCGCCGCGCCCCCGCTCCGCCCCGCGCCTGGCAGCGTATGCTCTCCGGGCGCAGGCTTGATCTCCTCGACCCCTCGCCGCTCGACGTCGAGATCGAGGACGTCGCGCATGGGCTTGCGCGCGTCGCGCGCTGGAACGGGCAGACCAAAGGTGATCACGCCTTCTCGGTGGCGCAGCACTCGCTCGCCGTCGAAGCGCTCCTGCAACGGCTCGACGGCGAGGAGGACCCGCGCGTTCTTCTGACCGCGCTGCTGCACGATGCGCCAGAGTACGTCATCGGCGACATGATCTCGCCGTTCAAGGCGGTGCTCGGCCCGGAATACAAAGACGTCGAGGCGCGACTCGCGGGCGCCGTTCATCTGCGCTTCGGGCTTGCGGCGCAAACCCCCGCGAAAGTCAAGACGCGCATCAAGGCGGCCGATGCCGTCGCGGCATTTTACGAGGCGACGCGGCTTGCCGGTTTCGACGCCAGGGAGGCGGAACGCTTCTTCGGGCGGGCGCCGCGCTTGTCGGATGCCTTCCTCGCGCCGCTGTTGGATCCGTGGCCGACGCGCGTTGCACAGGAGCGATTTCTCGAGCGCTTCGCGGTGCTGTCATGCGCGGTCACCTCGCTTTCGCTATGATCGGCATCGAGAATCGCACGACCATGCAACTCCACGTTTGCTCGTTGTCGAAGCTTGACACCGTCGCCAGCGCGATCCGGCCAAATCGGGTCGTCAGCCTCGTTCGTCTCGATCCGATGGTCGCCACGCCCGACGGGATCGCGCCGGAACATCACTTGCGCCTGTCGTTCCACGACATCACCACGCCACAGGCCGGCATGGTGCCTCCGACCGAGAAGCACGTGATTGAACTCCTCGCTTTCGCGCGCGACTGGGACCGCAGAGCGCCGATGTTGATCCATTGTTTTGCCGGCATCAGCCGCTCCACGGCGGCCGCGTTCATCGTCGCCTGCGCGCTGCAACCTGCCACTGAGGAAGAGCGGATCGCCGATGCGCTTCGGGCCGCCTCGTCCTCCGCGACGCCCAATGCCCGCCTGGTCGCCATCGCGGATTCGGCGCTCGGACGGTACGGCCGCATGGTCGCGGCGGTGCGACGGATCGGTCGCGGCGCCGATGCGTTCGAAGGGCAACCGTTTTCGCTTGCCCTTGATGGATTCTGAACGTGGCCGGACCACGCGTCGAAATCGGACTGTCAGCCGCCATCGTCGCCGTAAAGGACGATACGCCGCTGATCTTGGTCACGCCCAAGAGCGAAACGGGGGACGATGCCCTCCCCTTCGGCCCGTTCGACCCGTTGAGTCACCGCACGATCGAGGTGGGTCTGCGCGCCTGGGTCACCGAGCAGACAGGCTTCGGTCTCGGTTACGTCGAACAACTCTACACCTTCGGCGACCGCGGGCGTCATGCGCAAGCAGGCGACACCGGCCCCCACGTGGTCTCCGTCGGCTACCTCGCGCTGACACGTATCAAAGCTGGCTCTGCGCAAGGCGGAGATGTCCGGTGGCGGCCCTGGTACGGCTACTTCCCATGGGAGGACATGCGGCACGGCCGACCGCCCATCCTCGACCGCGGCATTCTCCCCGCCGTCCGCGAATGGGCCGTCACGCCACGAGAGCGCGAGCGCGTTCGGCTTCTCTTCGGCCTCGACGGCCTGCCCTTCGACGAGGAGCGCGTTTTGGAGCGCTACGAGTGCCTGTATGAGGCGGGGCTGGTGGCCGAGGCGGCGCGCGACGGACGCGCGGCGGCTCTGGCACGCGGGGCGCTGACACCGCTCGGAACCCCGATGCGCTTCGACCACCGCCGCATCCTGGCGACCGCGATCTCGCGTCTCAGGGCAAAGCTCAAATACCGGCCGGTGGTGTTCGAACTGATGCCCGACGCCTTCACCCTCACCGAGCTGCAGCGCACCGTCGAGGCGATCTCGGGCACGCATCTGCACAAGCAGAATTTCCGCCGCCTTGTCGATGCTGCCGCACTCGTCGAACCCACGGGCGAGATGTCCGTGCGCACCGGCGGGCGGCCGGCTGCGCTCTATCGCTTCCGCCGCGACGTCCTGCGCGAGCGACCCACGCCGGGTCTGCGCGTCGGCGGCGCGAGGGCCGGCTAAGCAAGGCACTGGTCATCGCTGAGGACGACGTCGATCGTCCTTCGGCCGGCGAACCACAAGAGGACCGTTGCGCGAACGCGCGCGTTGAACATGACCCATCGATCCAGTAGCGGTGGCTCAGGTGCACGCGAACACTCCTTGGCTGCGAGTTCTTGTTGAATGACCGCACAGCGCTTTGATTGGGACGACCTGCGCTACATCTTGGCGATCGGCCGCGAAGGCTCGCTTTCCGGTGCCGCCCGCCGGCTCGGCGTGAACCACGCGACCGTGTTCCGCAGGCTCAAGGCGATGGAGGACCAGATCGGGGTTCGCCTGTTCGACCGACAGCCGGACGGCTATGTCGCGACCGCCGCGGGAGAAGAGGCGATCGCGGTCGCCGCCTCACTCGACGAGACCGTGACGTCGCTGGAACGGCGGATCATCGGCCGTGACCTCAAGCCGTCCGGCACGGTGCGCGTGACGCTTGCCGAAGCCGTGCTCACCCAAGTGCTGCCGCCGATGGTCGACCGTTTCCGCGAAAAGCATCCGGAGATCGTGCTGGAACTGGTCGCCTCGACCGCCGCCCTCAACCTGTCGAAGCGCGATGCCGACGTCGCCATGCGCGTCACGGCGACGCCGCCGGAGACGCTCGTCGGCCGGCGCATCGCCACGATTGCCAGCGCGGCCTATGCCTGCCCGACGTGCCTCGCGCGCTTCGGCGAAAACCCGGATCCCATCGCCTGCGACTGGGTCGGCTACGACGACAGCCTGGCGCATCTCAAGGTGGCGCGCTGGCTCGCGCGGAATCTCGGCGAGCGCACGCCGGTCGTGCGCGTCAATACGGTACTCGCGGTCAAGTCTCTCGTCGAAGCAGGCGTCGCCGTCGGCTTCATGCCGTGCTTCATGGGTGATGCGTCCGAGCATCTCGTCCGCATCATGGACCCCGACCGGCAATGGGACTCGGAGCTGTGGTTGCTCACGCACCCGGACCTGCGCCACGTCGCGCGCGTGCGGGCGGTGATGGATCATTTTGCCGAGGAGCTTGCGAAGTGCCGCCCGCTATTCGAAGGAAAGCAAGTGCAGGCGCAAGCGTCCGAACCGGTCAGCTGACGCGCACGACCACGCGGCCGCGCACCTTGCCCTCGACGATGTCACGCGCAACCTCGATCGCCTGGTCGAGAGGGACCGTCGTCGTCATCGCGGCGAGCGCACCGCGGTCGAGGTCGCGCGCGAGACGAGTCCAGGCTTCGACGCGGATCGGCTTCGGGCACATCACCGAATCGATGCCGAGCAGCGAGACGCCGCGCAGGATGAAGGGCGCGACGGAGGACGGCAGGTCCATGCCGCCGGCAAGCCCGCAGGCCGCGACCGCGCCGCCATACTTCGTCATGGCGAGCACGTTTGCGAGCGTGTGCGAGCCGACCGCATCGATGCCGCCCGCCCAGCGCTCCTTGCCGAGCGGCTTCGCCGAACCGGACAGTTCGGCGCGGGCGATGATCTCCGCCGCGCCGAGGCCGCGGAGATAGTCCGCTTCGACTGGGCGTCCGGTCGACGCGATCACGTGGTAGCCGAGCTTGGCGAGAAGCGCGATCGCGACGGATCCGACCCCGCCCGCCGCCCCGGTCACGATGATGGGGCCCCGCGCGGGCACGATGCCGTGGCGCTCGAGCGCGAGGATGCAGAGCATCGCCGTGTAGCCTGCCGT
Organism: Pseudomonadota bacterium; assembly: GCA_041694995.1. Lineage (GTDB taxonomy): Bacteria > Pseudomonadota > Alphaproteobacteria > Rhizobiales > UBA4765 > Raskinella. The sequence continues at coordinate 27,530 of JBGFRS010000052.1, forward strand.
GCCGATGGCCATCGCCTGCTCGGCCGTCATGCCCTGCGGGAGCGGCACAAGCCAGTCACCCTTGACCCGCGCGACCTCTGAATAGCCGCCGAGATGCGTCTCGCCGACGCCCCAGCCGTTCAAGACGACCTGATCGCCGGCTTTCCACTCGGGGTGCGAGGAAGCCGTGACCGTCCCGGCGAAGTCGATGCCGGGGATCATCGGGAAGCGGCGTACGACCGGCGCCTTGCCGGTGATCGCGAGACCATCCTTGTAGTTCACCGTGGAGGCTTCAACCCGCACGGTGACGTCGCCCTCCATCAGATCGGCTTCGGTGAGATCGACGAGGGCGACGGTCTGGCCGGTTTCGGCCTTGGTCACTTGGATGGCACGAAAGGTCATGGGGCGGCCTCCGGAAAGCGGTGCGGGACGCCTGTACCCGACATGGGCGCTTTTGTCTTGCCTCAGCACTTGCGCGGGCGGCCGCGCCAATGGTCGTCAGGCGGGCTGCGGTACCGCGCGCGTCCCGGCCGGCTGCTCGCGAATGGGCAAATGCACGATCGCAGCGAAGATGCCGAGCAGGATTCCGAGCGCCCAGATGAGATCGTAGGTTCCTGTCAGGCCGTGCGTCCAACCGGCAAGCACCAGGCCGACGAACGAGCCGACCTGGTGCGAGAAGAAGACGAAGCCGTACAGCATGCCCATCCAGCGCGTGCCGAACATGAGGGCGACGAGGCCCGAGGTCGGCGGCACGGTCGACAGCCACAGAAACCCTATCGCCGCGCCGAAGGCGAGCGCGGTCACGGGTGTCACCGGCAGGAGCACGAAGAGCGCGATCGCAATCGACCGCAGGAAGTAGATCGATGCGAGGAGATAGCGCTTCGGCAGCCTGTTCATGATGATGCCGGAGCCGAGGCTGCCGGCGATGTTGAACAAGCCGATCAGCGCGAGCGTCCACGCCCCCCAGGCCGGATCGAGGCCCTTTTCCACGAGGTATTTCGGGAGATGGATGGTGATGAAGGCGATGTGGAAGCCGCACACGAAGAAGCCTGCCACGAGCAGCACGTAGGAGCGGTGCGCGAAGGCGCGGGCCAGGACCCGGCCGAAGGTTTCGTCCTCCGCGCGGGCGCCGCTCGTCGAGGAGCCCTCGCCGGGCCGCGTCGCGAGCACGACGGTGAGCGGGATGAGAAAGAGAAGCATCACCGCGAAGACGAGCAAGGTCGAGTGCCAGCCGATGTCGCGGATGAGCATGGAGGTAAGCGGCGCGAACAGGAACTGGCCGAAGGAGCCCGCCGCCGTGCCGAGGCCGAAGGCGAGGCCGCGTTTCGATTCCGGCAGGAGCTTGCTGAAGGCCGAAAGCACCAGCCCGAAGGCGCAGCCCGAAAGCCCAAGGCCGATGAGTACGCCCCCGCCCACGCTGAGCGTGATCGGATCGGTGGCATAAGCCATGAGTGCGAGGCCCGCCGCGTAGGCGAGGAGCCCGGCTGTTAGAACACGCATCGTGCCGAACCGGTCGGCAAGACCGCCGGCGAAAGGCTGGCCCATGCCCCAGAGCAGGTTCTGCACCGCCATCGCAAAGGAGAACATTTCGAGCGAGAAGCCCCGCTCCACGGTGTAGGGCGTGGTGAAGAGGCCGAGCACGGCGCGCGGGCCGAAGGTCGCCGCCGCGAGCGCGCAGCCGCAGATCAGGATGAGGACGGGTGAGCGCCAGGACGGGGCCGCTCCGCTTGTCACCTTCATCGCCCACCTCGCTCTGCTATGGTGCAGCTACACTATTCTGCGGACGCCCGCCCGCCCAACGAATCCGCGTGATCGATCGGCGGCGTGTCTCTGATGCTTCTGCCGGCTTTGCTCGCGGCGCATGCCTGCCGCGAGGAACCGGCCGGCCCTGGGGCTTTTCTTTCGCCGGCTTCCGTGCTAGCTTATGCTCAAGCTTAGCATAAGGGTCCGCAGGCAGCGCCCCGCCTGCGGTTTTTCCGACCCCTCTTATGCTCAAGATGAGCAGATAGGAGAGCGCCATGACCCTCGCACCCGGCCTCGACGTTCTGGAGCGGTCCGCGACGGCGCGCGCGCCGCGCTTTGCCGTGCTGCCGCGACCGGCGCTCGACTACACCCCGGAGATCGCGGAGGCGACGGCGCCGATCTATGCCAGGATGAAGAGCGTGGTGCCGGCCGTCGAATGGCCGTTCTTCGCCCCGTACATTCACGCCATCGGCGAAGTGAAAAAGGCCCGCAACGCCGTCATCCTGGCGCACAATTATCAAACCCCGGAAATCTTCTTCGGCGTGGCCGATATCGTCGGGGACTCGCTGCAGCTCGCCATGGCCGCGACCAAGGTGAAGCAGGAGGTGATCGTCCAGTGCGGCGTGCACTTCATGGCCGAGACCTCCAAGATCCTGAATCCGGAGAAGACCGTCCTGATCCCGGACCTGCGCGCGGGCTGCTCGCTCGCCTCCTCGATCACGGCCGAGGACGTGCGCGCGCTGAGGCGCGCCTATCCGGGCGTGCCGGTCGTGACTTATGTGAACACGACCGCCGAGGTGAAGGCCGAGACCGACATCTGCTGCACTTCCTCGAACGCCGTGAGGATCGTGGAGAGCCTCGGCGTCGACCGCGTCATCTTCCTGCCCGACCAGTATCTCGCGAAGTGGGTCGCCTCGCAGACCAAGGTCAAGATCATCGCCTGGCACGGCGCCTGCGAGGTGCACGAGCGCTTCACCGGCGCGGAATTGCGCGCCTATCGCCAGGCCGATCCGAGCGTGAAGATCATCGCGCATCCCGAATGCCCGCCGGACGTGATCGCGGAAGCGGACTTCACCGGCTCGACGGCGCACATGATCGACTGGGCGAAGCGGCAGAAGCGCGGGCGCGTCGTCATGGTCACCGAGTGCTCGATGGCCGACAACGTCGCGGCCGAGGCGCCGCCTGAACTCGAATTCGTGCGGCCGTGCAATCTCTGCCCGCACATGAAGCGCATCACCCTGCCGAAGATCCTCGACTCGCTCCTCGAGATGAAGAGCGAGGTGATGATCGATCCGGAGATCATCGCGCGCGCCCGCCGGCCGATCGAGCGCATGCTGGCGGTGAAATGAACCGTCCAAGGCCGCTCGGGCGGGGCTAGCCGGCAGCCCACCCGCACGGCAATCTTCGACCATGTTGCGGATGACCGCGACGCGCCGATGATGACGCCGAAGGCTCCGCACTCCCCCATGTCGTCCCAGACGCCCGACCTCTTCCCGACCTTGCCGTGGTCCGGCGTCGACGACGTCGTGATCGTCGGCGGGGGGCTCGCGGGGCTGTTCTGCGCGCTGAAGCTCGCCCCGCGGCCGGTGACGGTCCTGCTCGCCGCCTCGCTCGGCGACGGCGCCTCCTCGGTGTGGGCGCAAGGCGGGATCGCCGCCGCCGTGTCGGACCTCGACACGGCCGAAGCGCATGTCAAGGACACGGCCGCGGCCGGCGCCGGCCTCGTCGACGAGAAGATCGCGCTCCTGATGGCGCGCGAGGCGCGGGCGCGCGTCGAGGACCTCCTCTCCTACGGCGTGCCCTTCGACCGCGACCTCGAAGGCCGGCTTGCGCTCTCGCGC
>JBGFRS010000033.1:0-5021 GCA_041694995.1 Pseudomonadota bacterium
AGCCGCGGATCGCCTGCGCGAATTCGGCGAGATAGTCGAGGCCGGCGATGGCGCGCGGGCCGTACCAGGAGGCGTATTCGCCGTCGATGAGCCGCAGCTTCTCGCGCGGGCATTTCTCGCTGCGCGCGAATTCGTCGAGGTCGGCTTCCTTGAACGGGTAGGGCTCGGTGCTGAACAGCACGAGGTCGGCCTCGGCCAGCAGCGCCGGGGTGAGTGCGAGTTCGGGATAGTCGACGCCGTCGCGGTGGCCGAGCACCTCCCAGTTGAGGAGCGCGAGCGCGTTCGCGATGTAGGTGTCGCGCGAGACGCCCATCCACGGCTTCTTCCAGATGAAATAGAGAACGCGGCGCGGCGGCAGGCTCGGCTTCAGCGCGAGCACGCGCTTCAGCGCGGCGTCGAACTTGGCGGCGAGCGCCGCCGCCTCGGCGCTTCGCCCGAAGATGCCGCCGAGCAGCCGGTAGAGCGCCGGATTGTCCTCGGGCCGCTTCGGATAGGTGACGATCACGTGCGGGGCGAATTCGCGGATCGCCGCCTCCATCTCGCGCGTGTTCTCCTCAACGTTGAGGATCACGTGCGTCGGCGCCAGCGCCTTCAGCTTCGCGAGGTTGGCCTTCTTGGTGCCGCCGATGGCCGGGACCGCCTGGAGCTTGTCGGCCGGATGCACGCAAAAGCGCGTGCGCGCCACAAGCCAGTCGCCGAGGCCGAGCGCGAAGACGAGCTCGGTGATGCTGGGAACCAGGCACGCGATGCGCACCGCGCCGCTCGCCGGCTCGTGCACGGTGCCGGCGGCGTCTTTCAGCAAGGGCGTGGCCGCGGTCGCACTCACTCGTTACAGCTTCACGCAGACGTTGGTGAGCTCGGTGTAGAACTCGAGCGAATGCAGGCCGCCCTCGCGGCCGATGCCGGATTGCTTCGATCCGCCGAACGGCGTGCGCAAATCGCGCAGGAACCAGCAATTGATCCAGGTGATGCCGACGCGCACCTTCCGCGCGGTCACGTTCGCGCGCTTGATGTCTTGCGTCCAGATCGAGGTGGCGAGGCCGTAGGGGCTGTCGTTCGCCATCCTGATCGCGTCCTCGTCCTTGTCGAAGGGCTGGACGTGGCAGCAGGGCCCGAAGATCTCCTCGCGCACCGCCTTGGCGCCCTCGTCGAGGCCGGTCCAGATCGTCGGCTGGATCCAGGAGCCCTTGGCCATGGCGCCGTCCATCTTGGCGGCGCCGCCGCCGGTCACGACCTTCGCACCCTCGCGCTTCGCCGCCTCGTAGTAGGAAAGCACCTTCTCGCGGTGGCCCAAGCTGATCAGCGGCCCTTGCGTCGTCGCCTTGTCGAACGGATCGCCGCGTTTCAGCCCCTCGGCCTTCGCCTTCAGCGCATCGACGAACTTGTCGAAGATCGGGCGCTCGACATAGACGCGCTCGGTGTTGAGGCACACCTGGCCGCAATTGGCGAACACGGCGCGCGCCATGCCATCCATGGTCGCGTCGAAGTCGCAGTCGGCATAGACGATCGCCGGGTTCTTGCCGCCGAGCTCGAACGAGACGTCGCGCACGCCGACCGCGGCGTTCTTCATGATCGCGGTGCCGGTGGTCGTCTCGCCGGTGAAGGTGATCGCGTCCACGCCGGGATGCTGGGTGAGGAACTCGCCGGCCGAGTTGGGCCCGAAGCCGTGGATGACGTTGTAGACGCCCTTCGGGATCCCGACCTCGTTCATCACCTCGCCAAGCAGGGTCGCCGTCGACGGCGTCTCCTCCGACGGCTTCACGACCACGGTGTTGCCGCAGGCCAGCGCCGGCCCGACCTTCCAGGTCATGAGCAGCAGCGGCAGGTTCCACGGGCAGATCACGGCGATGACGCCCTTGGGGCGGCGGATCGCGTAGTTGATCGCCTCCTGGCCGTCCGGCGTCACCGTGTCGAAATACTCGGTGGCCGCGTTCTTGATCGTGTCGGCGAAGATCTTGAAGTTGGCGGCACCCCGCGGGATGTCGATGTGCGAGGCGAGCGAAACGGGCTTGCCGGTGTCGAGGATCTCGGCGCGCAGGAACTCGTCGAAGCGAGCGTTGATGCGGTCGGCGACCTTGTAGAGCAGCTCCGCGCGCCTGGCCGGCGGCATCTTCCCCCATTCGCCCTCGAGCGCGCGCTTGGCGGCGGAGACGGCCGCGTCCACCTCCTCGCGCCCGGCTTCGTAGACGCGGCTCACCAGGGTCTGGTCCACCGGATAGACGTTGTCGAACGTCTTGCCCAGCTTTCCCTTCGTGTGCTGGCCATCGATGAAATTCAGCGTCTCGCGGACGTTGACGGCGCCCTCGGGCATGGTTCGCTCCTCTATACGGGCGCGATATGAGACCGCGCGCGGGCCCGAATCAAGCCGTCCCGGCTAAAGGGGGCGTATCAGGTCGCCGACACGGACGGTGCCGCCTTCGACGATGCGGCAGTTGAGGCCGGACCGGTGCATCAGCGGCTTGAACACCTTCTTGCCCACCAAATCCTCGAGATACTGGCAGGGCACGTTGAGCCGCCCGCCTTCGAGGAGGCAGGCGCCGACCCGGAAGCGCTTGCCGACGAGATGGTTGAGCGGCACGCCGCGCGTGGTGAGGTTGCGCCGGTGCTCGTGCGGCAAGAGCTCGACGCCGTAGTCGCGCGCGAGCGCCTCCAGCGCCTCGGCCTCGATCAAGGTCGCCTCGCGGATGTCGGGGCGTGGCGAGTAGGTGCCGGTGCCGAGCTTGTAGCGGTCGCCGTCGAGGCCCTGGCCGGCGACGAGCTTCGCTTCGCGCAAGGCCTGCATCGGCTGCCCGGCGGCGGCCGCGATGTGGATGTGTTCGAGACGCCCTTCCCAGATCATGCGCGCCGCTTAGCATGATGCGGTGGAGCGCGCAAAAAATCCTTCCACCGCCCCCTTGAGGGGCGGTCGGAGCCGCGCTTGTGCGGCTCCGGGTGGGGCAACGGCGACTCCGCCGGCACCGTCGTTTCCGAGTTTGCACGCCGTTCCCCCTCAGTCACGCGCGCAAGGCGCGCGTGACAGCTCCCCCTCAACGGGGGAGCGGAAGTGCGCGGGCGCGCTCGGCCAAACTTGCCCGCTGCACGGCGCCTCGTGCATTAAGGTCAGAACCAGTGACGACGCGGGAGGAAGACGTGCGACCCCTCATCGATCTGCCCGACTACGCCACGGCGCGGCGCGGGCTCACGCTGGCGATCCCCGAATTCTACAATTTCGGCTTCGATTGCATCGACCGCCGCGCGCGCGAGGGCGACAAGACGGCGTTCGTCTACGTCGACGCCAACAGCGGTGTGGAGAAGGCCTATCGCTTCTCCGATCTTTCGCGCGCCTCGAACCGCTTCGCCAACGTGCTCCGGGGGCTGGGCGCGCGGAAGGGCGATTTCGCCTTCTCGATGATCCCGCGCATCCCCGCCTGGTACGAGACGCTGATCGGCGCGATCAAGCTCGGCGTGGTCTCGATGCCGGGCACCAATCTGCTGCAGCCCAAGGACATCGAGTACCGGCTCAACAAATCGCGCGCGAAATTCGCAATCGTCACCGCCGAGCACGCGGCCAAGCTCGACGCGGTGCGCGCCAAGTGTCCGCATCTCCGCCACTGCATCGTGATCGGCGCCGCGCGCGAGGGCTGGGTGCACTACGAGGCCGCCGCGGCCGTGGCCGCTGAAGCGCTGGCGCCCGCCGACGTCGAGCGCACCCGCGCCGAGGACATGATGCTCGCCTATTTCACCTCGGGCACCACAGCGTTCCCGAAGATGGTGCCGCGCGCGCATTCCTACGCGATCGCGCACGCGATCACTGCGCGCTACTGGCAGGATTTGGAGGAGTCCGACGTGCACTGGACCTTGTCGGACACCGGCTGGGCCAAGGCCGCCTGGGGCATGATCTTCGGCCAGTGGCAGCTGGGCGCCACGATCCTGCTCTACAACGCCGCACCGGGCTTCGATGCGGATGCGCATCTCCGGCTCATCGCAAAGCACAAGGTCACGACCTTCTGCGCGCCGCCCACGGTCTACCGCACCTTCGCGCAGCTCGATCTGAAGCAATACGACTTCGCCTCGCTGCGCCACTGCTTCAGCGCCGGCGAGCCGCTCAATCCCGAGGTCATCCGCGTCTGGAAGGACGCGACGAACACCGTCGTGCATGACGGCTACGGCCAGACCGAGACGATCTGCGTCGCCGCCAACGTGCCGGGCATGGCGATCCGCCCCGGCTCGATGGGCCTGCCTTCGCCGGGCATCACGCTCGACGTCATCGACGACGACGGCAACGTCCGGCCCGAGGGCGAGATCGGCCACATCGGCGTGAAGATCACCGAGCCGTGGCCGCCCGGGCTCTTCACCGGCTATTTCGAGGACCCGGAGGCCAACGCGCGCTGCTTCAGGAACGGCTGGTACTACACAGGCGACACCGCCACGCGCGACAAGGACGGCTATCTCTGGTTCGTGGGGCGCGCCGACGACATCATCAGCTCGGCCGCCTACCGCATCTCGCCCTTCGAGGTGGAGAGCGCGCTGATCGAGCATCCGGCCGTCGCCGAATCCGCCGTCGTCGGCAAGAAGGACGCGCTGCGCGGCGAGATCGTCAAGGCCTACGTCGTGCTCGCCAAGGGCTACCGGCCGAGCGACGCGCTGGCGAAGGAGCTGCAGGAGTTCGTGAAGTCCACAACCGCGCCCTACAAATACCCGCGCGAGATCGAATTCCGCGACGCCCTGCCGAAGACGATCTCGGGGAAGATCCGCCGCGTGGAACTGAGGGCCGAAGCGAACAACGAGGCAGAACGCCGGAACACGTGAGGCGCGGCGTTGGAACACGTAGGGGCGCGCTGCGCGCGCCCTCTCGCGGAAGGGACGGGTCGATGACAACCGGGCCACAGCGCAACCGCTGCTCGATACGGCTCAAGGATTTCGATTACTCGAACGGCGCCCTTGTACTTCCGGCGCGGTGGGAGGAGGACTCCTATCATCCGCGGTTTCCGGCGGAATCGCCGATGGGCGCGCACAGCGCGCCCCTGCGCCGCGAATGACTG
>JBGFRS010000042.1:0-27975 GCA_041694995.1 Pseudomonadota bacterium
AGCGCCGCGGAGGCGAACGGCTTGCCGCAGACGAGCCGGAGTGTGAACCTTGATCTGCGCCGAACCGGCGCTCCGCCTCCCTCGCCCCCCGCGCCCCCCGGCGGCGGGGCTGAAGGCGCGGGCTACCCGATCGTGTCGATCTCGAGCGCCAACAACACGCTCGCCAAGCTCTTGCCGTGCGGATCGGCCGAGAGCGACGTGGATACGCCGCCGGACAGGGCCTTCTCCAGAACGAAGACGAGCGCGCCGAGCGCCGGAACCTCGTGGCGCGTCACCGGTCCGCGCACGAGACCGGCGAAGGCTGCCTGCACGCGCTGCGGCGAGAGCGCGTCGCGCACGCGCGCAAAATCACGGGGATCGTGGCAGATCACCGAGATGAGCGCGGTGTCGCCTTTGTCGCCGGTGCGCGCATGCGCGAGATCACGCAGGATCATGCGACGACCTCGATCATGGGCTTCACCGCGTCGCGCGGGATGAGCACCGAGCGCACGCCGATCTGCTCGCGCACCTGCGTGAAGTCGCCGGCGCCGCCATAAGGACCGTTGGTGAGCAAGGACTGCACCTCTTGGCCGACATACTCCGCGTGCCGCCGGTTCTGCGTGCGCGCCGCGACGCGCAGGCGCACTTCATAGGGCTCGGCTCGCGTGCGCGACGCCGGACCGTGCAGGGAATCGACCCCGATCAGATCGACGCGCACCTCGTCGAGATCGAGCCGGCGCTGCGCCAGACGTGAGCGCACGATGTCGCCGGCGAGACGCGCGCGCTGCGCCGCGGTTGGACCCGCATAGCTCATATGGCCTTCGCCCACGAAGCCCGCGCGGAAGCTGACCGAGGCCTTGAGCGTCGCCGTGCGCGGCCGCCCGTTCGCACCGGCGACGCGAATGCGGTCCGGCGCCTCCTCGACGAAAGACACGCCGGAGAAATCGGCGATGCAATCCGGCGTGACATAGGACTTCGGATCGCCGACTTCGTAGAGAAGCTGCTCGATGCAGGTCGCGCGCGTGACGCGGCCGCCGGAACCTGCGACCTTGGTGATGACCGCGCTGCCGTCTGCGGCGACCTCGGCGAGCGGAAAGCCCAAACGATCGAGCCCCGGCACGTCCTTGCTGCCGGGATCGGCGAAGTAGCCGCCGGTCACCTGTCCTGCGCATTCGAGGAGATGACCGATCACCGTGCCGCGGCCGAGCGTCGGCCAATCATCGGCGCGCCAACCATGCGCCCGCATCAGCGGCCCGAGGAAGAGCGAGGGATCGGCGACGCGGCCGGTGACGACCACATCGGCGCCGGTTGCGAGCGCGTCGCGCACCGGCTCGGCGCCGAGATAGGCGTTCGCGGCGACCATGCGGTCGAATAAGGTGTGAACCGGCGCGCCGTTTTCCAGGAGCGGTCGATCAGGCGAGGCGCGGACCAGATCGGTCACGTCGTCGCCGGTGAGGACGGCGACGCGCAGGCCGCCCAGTCCGAGTTCGCGCGCGAGGGCGAGCGTGGCGTCCGCCGCGCCGCGCGGATTGGCCGCGCCCATATTGGTGACGAGGGTGACGCCACGCGCCCTTGCCGGCGCGAGCAGCGCACGCCAGCGATCGATGAGAAAGGAATTGTAGCCCTTCGCCGGGTCGGCGAGGCGCTCGAGATGGCCGAGCGCGATGGTGCGCTCGGCCAGGCCCTCGAGCACGAGCACGTCGAGATCGCCGTGCTCGATCAGTTCGAGCGCGGGCTCCCAGCGATCGCCCGCGAAGCCGGCCCCCGCACCGATGCGAACGGCGCTCACTCCTTCTCGATGCCGGCGTCCGCGACCGCCTTCGCCCATTTCGCGGCCTCGGCGCGCAGGCGCTCGCGCAGTTCCGCCGGGCTCGACACTTCGACCTGCATGCCGGCGGCACCACTGAGACGATCACGCACTTCCGGCGTCGCCGCGGCTTCGCGCACCGCCGCGTTCAAGCGCTGGATGATCGGCTGCGGCGTGCCGGCCGGGGCCATCAGCTGAAAGAAGGCGATCAATTCATAGCCCTGCACGCCGCCGGCTTCATCGACCGTCGGCACGTCGGGGGCTTGCGGCGCGCGCTGCCGCGATGTCACGGCGAGCGGTCGCACCGTGTTGCCGCGCACCTGCGGCAGCATCACCGCGAGGTCGGCGGTGAAGATGTCGACGCGCCCGGCGATCATGTCCTGCATCGCTTGCGGGCCCGCGCGGTACGGCACGTGAGTGAGCCGGATGCCGGTCATCGCGGCGAGCATTTCCGTGGAGACGCGTTGCGAGGCCGAGGCGGAAGCAAAGGTCACCTGCCCCGGATTGGCGCGGGCGTGCGCCACGAGATCGCGGAGCGTGCGGTGCGGCGAGGTTGCCGCGACGCCGACGATGAGCGGTACGGAGGCGAGGAAGGAAATCGGTTCGAAGTCGCGCTCCATGTCGAAGGGCACGGAGCGGAACAGGGCCGTCGCGGCGGCGTTGGTCGAATTCGTGCCGACCAGGATCGTGTACCCGTCCGCCGGAGCTTTCGCGACCGCGTCGGCCCCGAGCAGACCTGCGGCGCCCGGCCGGTTCTCGACGACGATCGGCTGACCGAGCGCGACGCTCATGCGGTCGGCGAAGACGCGCGCGACCGTGTCGGTCGCGCTGCCGGCAGCGAAAGGCGCGACGAAGCGGATCGGTCGCGTCGGATAGGCCTGCGCGAAGGCCCCGACGAGAGTCGCGCCCAGCGCGAGTGCGGCAAGCGCGGCACGGATGAAGTTTCGACGCATTCTGTCCTCCCGAAGCTCTGATTGCCGGGCAACCTAGACCACTGATCGTCTTTGGCAACGTCTCGATGCGGTTTTGCGTGAGGCTCGGTTCAGGCATGCTGGAGGAGTTGCTCGCGGAGAGATCAATGCGCCGCACCGTGTCGACCGTGCTGCCCGCTTCCGCACGCGCCCTTCCGGCGCGCCCGGATCCTACCCCTCGCGCGCCTTGCGCCTCGTCGTGCCGTTTCCACCGGGCGGCGGCGTGGCGCGGCGTTCATGGCGGAGGATCGGCGCGTTCTGACCGAGTTGATCCGCGCCAAAGGCATCAAGGCGGAGTGAGCGTCCTCACATCGTCGCGCCGATCTGCCAGGGCACGAACTCGGCGTTGCCATAGCCCAGCAGTTCGGACTTGGTCCGCTCTCCGGACGCGACACGCAACAGCGTCTCGAAGATCTCGCGGCCCTTCGTTTCGATCGAGACCCCGTCGAGGATCGTGCCGCAGTCGATGTCCATGTCGTCGAGCATCCGTCGGTAGATGTCGGAATTGGTCGCGAGCTTGAGGGACGGCGTCGGCTTGCAGCCATAGGCCGACCCACGCCCGGTGGTGAAGGCGAGCAGGTTTGCGCCGCCCGCAACCTGGCCGGTGGCCGAGACCGGGTCGTAGCCCGGCGTGTCCATGTACACGACGCCCTTGGCCGTAACGGGTTCTGCGTAGCGATAGACCGCTTCGAGCGTCGTCGTGCCGCCCTTCGCCGCGGCGCCGAGTGATTTTTCGAGGATGGTGGTAAGCCCGCCGAGTTTGTTGCCGGGCGAAGGGTTGTTGTTCATGCTCATGCGGTTGCGCCCGGTGTAGTCCTCCCACCAGCGGATGATGTCGACGAGGCTTTCGCCGACGGCGCGCGTCCGTGCCCGCGCGGTCAGGAGATGTTCGGCACCGTAGATCTCCGGCGTCTCCGACAGGATCGCCGTGCCTCCATGTGCGACGAGGAGATCGACGGCCGCGCCGAGCGCGACATTGGCGGTGATGCCCGAATAACCGTCGGAACCGCCGCACTGCAGCGCCAGCATCAGTTCGGAGGCCGGTGCCGTCTCCCTCCGCGCGCGGTTTGCAATCGGCAGCATCGTCCTGATGGCTTCGACACCGGCTGCGACCGTCTTCTTCGTTCCGCCGCTCTCCTGAATGGTGAAGGTGCGGAACGTGTCGGATTCCGAGAGACCATAGGCTTCCTTGTATTTGCCGATCTGAAAGCCCTCGCACCCGAGCCCCACCAGAACGCAGGCCGCCATGTTGGGGTTCGCCGCATAGCCCCAAGTCGTGCGCTTCAACACCTCGATCGTCTCGCCCTCGGTGTCGAGCCCGCACCCGGTGGTGTGCGCCAGGGGGATGACGCCGTCGACGTTCGGAAAGTCGGCGAGCATGCCCGAGCGTTCGATCTCTTGCGCCATGAAGTTCGCGACCGACGCCGAACAGTTCACCGAGGTGAGGATGCCGACATAGTTCCGGGTCCCGACCTTGCCGTTGGTGCGGCGAAACCCCTGGAAGGTTGCCTGCGCTTCCGCCGGAAGCGCGTCCGTCGGTCGTGCCTCGGCGGCGAAGCGATAGTCCCTGTCGAAGGCAGCGAACCCGCAATTGTGCTCGTGCACCCACTGCCCGGGCTCGATCGGCGTCGTCGCAAATCCGATGATCTGCCCGAACTTGCGCACGGGCCCGCCAAGCGGAATGGCGGCGGCCGCCATTTTGTGCCCACGCGGGATGCGGTCGCGTGCCTGCGACCCCTCGACCGCGAGGCCGGCTGGGATCGCATCGATCGCGACCACCACATTGTCCGCTGCATGGAGGCGAAGTGTGCGAGGATGAGGGGTCATGATGGTCTCTGTGTTTGCCGACGGGCAAATAAACCCCAATCCCGCACCCCCGTCACGATGCTTCCCCGGAGGTGACGCCTGCGGCATTTGCATTTCCAGGCTCTCTATAATATACAATATACACCAATCCGATCGGGAGGGCTCGGCACATGAGCGAGGCCATTCTCTTCAAGAACGCGTCCGTGCTCGACGGGCGTGCCAATGGGGCGCTTGAGGGTCACCACGTTCTGGTCGAGGATGGGTTTATCCGCGAGGTTTCGGACAAGCCGATCAAATCCAAGGCGACGTCGATCGACCTGAAGGGCAAGACGCTGATGCCCGGACTGATCGACTGCCACGTTCACGTCTACGCGGCGCTCGTCCATCTCGGGCAGAACGCCATGCTGCCGAACGAGATCGTCGCCTTCCACGGCGCGCGCATCATCAAGGGCATGCTCGATCGCGGCTTCACCACCGTGCGTGACGTCGCCGGCGGCACGTATGGCCTCGTGGAGGCGGTCGAGCAGGGGCTCGTCGTCGGGCCGCGCCTGTTCGTCTCGGGCAAAGCCTTGTCGCAGTCCGGTGGCCACACCGACTTCCGCACGCGGCATGACGATCGCGATCCGACGCCATGGAAAACGAGGCTCGGGGCGCTCGGGCGTCTGTGTGATGGGGTGGACGAAGTGCGCAAGGCCGCTCGTGAAGAGATCAAACAGGGCGCGCACTTCATCAAGATCATGGCGAATGGAGGCGTCGCCTCGCCGAACGACCCTATCCACTTCCTCGGCTTTTCTCGCGAAGAGATCATGGCCGCCGTTGAAGAAGCCAGCAATGCCGGCACCTATGTCGCCGCGCATCTCTACACCGACGAGGCGATCTGGCGTGCGATCGAGTGCGGCGTGCACTCACTGGAGCACTGCAATCTCATTCAGCCGAAGACCGCGAAATTCGCACGCGATCGCGGAGCGATCGCGTGTCCGACCCTCGTGACCTATGAGTATCTGAAGACTGAGGGCGCAAGCCTCGGCCTGCCGCCCGTGTCCGTCGCGAAGGTCGACAATGTGCGGCTCAAGGGCTTGGAGTCGCTCGAGATCATGCGCAAGGCCGGGTTGCCGATGGCCTATGGCTCTGACCTCCTCGGCGACATGCATCGGCATCAGTCGGAGGAATTCGTCATTCGCGGCCGGGTGCTCCCGGCGATCGAGGTGATCCGCTCGACGACCACCGTCGCGGCGAAGCTCTTGCGCCAAGAAGGCAAGCTCGGCACGATCGCACCCGGCGCCCATGCCGATCTGATCGTCGTGGACGGAGATCCTTTGCGCGACCTCAGACTGCTCACGCGGCAAGGCGCACATATCCCGATGATCATGAAGGGCGGCGCGTTCCATAAGAACCTCCTCGCCTGAGGCATCCAGATGATCGGCGGAACGCGCAGCGTCACAGGATATCTGGTCAAGGGCGCCGCCGCCGTTTCCCTCGGCTTCATCCTGATGCCGCTCGTGTTCGTGGTCTGGCTGGCGTTCTTCCGCCAGGAGATCCCGACTTTTCCACCGGCCGGGTACTCGCTGCGTTGGTTCGCCGCCGCGGCGGCGAATCCGACCTTCGTCAACGCCTTCGTGACCAGCCTGCAGATTGCCGTTGCTGCGACGGTGATCGGGCTTCTCCTCGGCGTGCCGGCGGCGCTTGCAGTCGCACGGCATCGGTTCTTCGCACGCGAGACGATCAACACGCTCCTGCTGTTGCCGCTGGTCGTTCCCGGCATCGTGCTCGGCACGGCGATCTACGTCAGCCACGTCGAGGCGGAGATCCTCGCCTACGGTGTGGGGCTCGAAGTGCCGATTATCGGTTCGCTGGGAGGGCTCGTCGCAGCGCATGTCCTGATCGTGATCCCTTGGACGGTTCGCCTCGTGACCGCGACGCTTGCCGGCGCCAATCGCACGATCGAGGAAGCGGCCCAGAACCTTGGAGCGGGACCGTTCACGACATTCTGGCGCATCACCTTGCCGACCATTCGGCCGGGCATCGTCGCGGCAACCTTGTTCGGGTTCGTCACGTCCTTCGGCAATCTGGAGATGAGCCTGTTCTTGGTCGGCCCCGGCCGAACGACGTTACCGATCGCGATCCTGCAATATCTCGAGTGGAAGCTCGATCCGACGGTCGCGGCGGTATCGGTCGTACAGATCAGCATCATCGCCGTCGCGATGCTGATCACCGACCGCTACGTGAAGCTTGCGAGGGTCGTGTGATGGCCCGGCTCGCGCTTAAAGGCCTCGAGAAACGCTACGGCGCCGCGACCGTGGTCAAGGATGTTTCGCTTGATGTGGCCGATGGCGAGTTCATCGTCGTGCTCGGACCCTCGGGTTGCGGCAAGACGACGACGTTGCGCATGGTCGCCGGCTTCGTGGTGCCCACGGCCGGAGCAATTCATATCGGCGAGCGCGACGTGACGCGGCTGCCGCCGTGGAAACGGGACACGGGACTCGTTTTCCAATCCTACGCTCTCTTCCCGCATCTCAGCGTCGCCGAGAACGTCGCCTTCGGCCTCGAGATGCGCAAGATGCCGAAATCCGACATCGGACCGAAGGTCGAGGAGGCGCTGCGTCTCGTTCGGCTCGGAGGGTATGGCGAGCGCTATCCGCGCCAATTGTCCGGAGGGCAGCAACAGCGCGTTGCCCTCGCGCGGGCGCTCGCCATCCACCCTGACGTGCTCTTGCTCGACGAACCGCTCTCCAATCTCGACGCCAAGCTGCGCGAAGAGGTGCGCGTCGAGATCAGGGAGCTGCAACGCAAACTCGAACTGACCACCGTCATGGTTACCCATGATCAGGACGAGGCGCTGGTGATGGCGGATCGGCTGGTCGTCATGGCGGATGGCGAGGTCAAGCAGATCGGCGACCAGCGCGCACTGTACGAGCGCCCGGAGAACCTGTTCGTCGCTGGTTTCGTCGGGCGTTCGAACATCGTGATTGGCCGTGTCGATGCGCCCGGCCGTTTCGTGTCCGATGGCGGGCTCGGCATCACCTGTGCCTGCGCGCAGGCCGGCCCTGGTTGCCTGACGCTGCGGCCCGAGCGCCTTACGCTCGGTGACGGCAACGGTTCGGCAAACAGCTTCCAGGGCACGGTCGAGTTCGTCTCCTATCTCGGCGCGGCGATCGACGTGCATGTCCGTCTGTCCGAATCTGACCGGGTCGTCGTCGCCCTACCGAACAAACCCGGCGTGCCGACGCCGAACATCGGCGCGCAGGTGACGGTTAGCTGGCCGGTCGAGGCCGGTCTCGTTTTCCCAGAAGCTTCGAACTGAAGGAGGGGAGTGTCATGTCCAAGACCATCGATCGGAGAACCATCCTGAAGGGCAGCGCTGCCGCATTCGGCGCCGCAGCGCTCCCGCTCGCGACACGGGAAACACGCGCACAAAGCGCGGGGCGCATTGTCGTCGGCACCTGGGGCGGCGACTACGCCAATCTCCTGCGCAAGAACGTCGAGACGCCGTTCCTGATCTCGCGCGGATTCGACGTGGTACAGGATCAAGCCGGCGATAGCGCGCGGCGCGCAAAGATGATGGCGGAAGCGCGCCTGCCGCGCGGCACGTCGGACATCCAGGCGCTGTCCGCCGCTCAGATGTTCGAGATGAACCAGGCCGGCGTGCTCGAACAGATCGATTACTCGCGCATCCCAAATGCCACCAACCTTATCCCTGCGATGCGCTACCCCTACGGCGTTGGCCACATCTATTCGGCCAAGGTCGCGGTGTACAATCCGAGAATGATGGAACCGCCGCAAACCTTCCGTTCTGTCTTCGATCCGCGTCACGGCAACAAGCTCGGCATCATCGACATCCAGTATCAGTTCATCATGCTGGTCGCAGCGCTCGCGAATGGCGGTTCGGTGTCGAACTTCGAGCCAGGCAAGGAATTGCTCATGGCCGTGAAACGCGCTGGCGTTCGCATCTATCCGACGAACGAAGCCTTCGCTCAGGCACTGAAGACGGAGGAGGTCTCCATCGGATGCATGTGGAAGGCCCGCGTCGTGCAATGGCAGAACGCCGGCATTTCGATTGAGTCGACGGCACCGACGGAAGGCGTGCCCTATTTCGTGTCGGGCTTCTGCATTCCGCGCAACGCACCGAACAAGGCCGGCGGTTACGCCTACATGAACGCGATGCTCGAGAGGCAAGCGCAGGAGAACTTCGCCGTCGACATGGGGTACAATGCGACCGTGACCAATGCCGTCGTCGCGCCGGACCTCCACCGCCGCATCGGGTTCACGGCGGAGGAGCAGCGCCGCCTCGTCGATCTCGACTACGGCTATCTCGCCCGCAACGATGCGGCCTTGAAGGAGTGGTGGGACAAGGTGTTCAAGGGCTGAGCGGCACGTGGCCGCCACGGCGACCGCCGCAGTGACGGCGCGCGAG
The DNA here is from genome assembly GCA_041694995.1 of Pseudomonadota bacterium. Classification (GTDB taxonomy): domain Bacteria; phylum Pseudomonadota; class Alphaproteobacteria; order Rhizobiales; family UBA4765; genus Raskinella. Next base: position 8,975 of record JBGFRS010000042.1, read on the forward strand.
GACGCTCCATCGTCTCCGCGCGCCGCGGCTGCGCTTGTGACGCCGGCGACGGTGTTCGTCGCGCTGGTGCTGCTGATTCCGATCGCAATCCTGTTCCGCTACTCGCTCAATCGCTTCGAGCCCGGCCGCTTCATGGTCGACGCGCTGACGGCGGCGAACTACGTCCGCTTCTTCACCGATCCGTACTACACGGACATCCTGCTGCGCACGCTGCGGGTGGCGGTGGTCACGACGGTGCTGTGCGTCGTGATGGGGTTCCCCCTCGCCTACGCGCTGGCGCGCACCACGTCGCGCTTCAAGAACGTGCTGGTGATGCTCGTCGTTCTGCCGCTCTTCGTCGGCAACGCCGTTCGCGCCGCCGGGTGGATGACGGCGTTTGGCAGCCGCGGCTTCGTCAACGCGACACTGATGGGCCTCGGCATCACGAGCGAGCCGATCACCATCATGTACACGGAGTTCGCCGTCGTTATCGGCATCGTCGCGGTGAACTTGCCGTTCATGGTGCTCACCTTGCAAAGCGTGATCGAGGGCATCGAGCGGCCTGTCGAGGAAGCCGCCCTATCGCTCGGCGCGACGCCCGCCCAAACCTTCCAACGCGTCATCTTTCCCCTCGCGCTGCCGGGGGTGCTCGCGGGCACGATCCTAACCTTCATCCTGGCCATGAACGCCTATGCGACGCCCGTCCTCCTCGGCGGGCCGCGCTTCCAGATGATGGGGCCGCTCGTGTACGGGCAGTTCGCGCAGCAGAACAACTGGCCGTTCGGCGCCGCGATCTCCTTCATTCTCATGAGTGCGACGCTGATCCTGACGGTCGCGGCCAATCTACTCGTGCAGCGACGCTATCGCGGCGAGCGGTGAGGCCTCATTCTGCTGCCTTCGCCTGCGCGCTCCGAATCGCCCGCCACACGCGCTCGGGCGTCGCCGGCATGTCGACGTCAGCACCCCATTCCGACAAGGCGTCGGCGAGCGCATTCATGACCGCCGGACACGAGCCGACGGAGCCAGCTTCCCCTGCCCCCTTCACGCCGAGAGGATTGGTGGTGCACGGCACCGGATTGAGCACGACGGTAATGTCCGGCGCATCGTCCGCGCGCGGCGTTGCGTAGTCCATGAACGTCGCCGAAAGCATCTGCCCGTCGGCATCGAACACGGTTCGTTCCGTCAGCGCCTGCCCGATACCTTGCACGACGCCGCCGTGAATCTGACCCGCGACGATCATCGGATTGATGACGTTGCCCATGTCGTCGGCAACGACGTAGCGCACGACCTTGACGACGCCGGTCGCGGGGTCAAGCTCGACTTCCGCGACGTGACAGCCGTTCGGGTAGGTGTGACTCGCGATAGCCCAATCGGCAGCACCGTCCAGCACCTTCGCCGGATCAACACCGCGACGGCGCAGTTCATCGGCGAGCGCCAGCACGCCGATCTTCCGGTCGGTGCCGACGATGCTGAACACCCCGTTCGCGAATTCGATGTCGGATGCCGCGGCTTCGAGAACGTCGGCGGCGCTCGCCTTGCCCTTCGTCACCACCACGTCGGCGGCCGCGAGGATCGCGCCGCCTTCCGAATACAGGGATCGCGCGCCGCCCGTACCGCCGCCGGACTTGATGATGTCGGAGTCGCCCTGGATCACGCGCAGCTTGTCGAACGGCACGCCGAGCTGCGCCGAAACGAGCTGCATATAGGCGGTTTCGTGCCCCTGCCCTGTCGACTGCGTGCCGACGAGGACGTCGACCATGCCATCGGCCGCAAAGCGGATTTCCGCGCGCTCGGACGGCGCGCCGCCGGTTGCCTCCAGATAGTACGCGACGCCGATGCCGCGGCGCTTGCCGGCCTTCTTGGCAACGCGCTTGCGCGCCTTCGCGCCGTCCCAATCCGCGACTTCGAGCGCCAACTTCATCGTTCCTGGGAAGTCACCGGAGTCGTAGACAGACCCAAGCGCCGCCTTCCACGGCATCTTGGACGGCGGCACCATGTTCTTCTGCCGCAACTTCACACGGTCGACGCCGAGCACCGCCGCAGCCTTGTCGATCAGCCGCTCGACCAGATAGTTCGATTCCGGCCGCCCCGCGCCGCGATATGCATCGACAGCCGGCGTGTTGGTGAACACGCCGACGACCTGCGCATGCACCGCGCCCCATTTGTAGACGGACGGCAGCACCTTGGTGCCGGCCATCGTCGGAATGAATACGGAATAGGTCGACAGGTACGCGCCCATATCCGCGATGTTGTGCGCATCGAGCGCGAGGAAATTCCCTTTGGCATCGAGCGCGAGACGCGCGCGCATGATCTGGGCACGGCCTTGCGTGTCCGACAGGAAGGCCTCGTTGCGCTCCGACGTCCATTTCACGGGACGCCCGAGCTTGCGCGCGGCAAACGCGCACAGCACGTACTCGGGGTAGATGAAGATCTTCATGCCGAAGCCGCCGCCGACATCGTTGGTGATGACGTGCAGCTTGTCCGGGGACACATCGAGCACGGGCGCCAGCGCATTGCGCAATCCGTGCGCTCCCTGCGTTCCGGCATAGATGGTGTAGCGACCGCTTGCCGCGTCGTAGGCAACATTACACGCACGCCCCTCGATCGAGGCGACGACAACCTTGTTGTTCTCGACCTCGATCTCGACCACCTTCGCTGCCGACGCGAAAGCCGCGTCGACTTTCGCCTTGTCACCTGTCGCCCAGTCGAAGCAGACATTACCTGTTGCATCGTCCCAAACGCGCGGAGCGTCCGGCGCCATGGCAGCGCGCATGTCGCTGACCGCAGGAAGGATGTCGTAGTCGATGACGATCGCTTCCGCAGCATCGCGCGCGGCCGCAAGCGTCTCGGCCACGATGAACGCGACCGGGTCGCCGACATGGCGCACGCGACCCTCGGCGAGCGCGGCACGGTGCGGATCCTTGCGTGGCGTCCCGTCGCGGTTCTTCATCGGCACGGCGCACGCCATGCGGCCGATGCCGTCGGCGTCGAGATCGTCCGCCGTGTAGATGGCTAGAACGCCAGGCATCGCCTTCGCCGTCGTGGCGTCGAGCGAGACGATGCGAGCCGCTGCGTGCGGCGAACGTAGAACGAACCCGACGCTCTGTCTGTCGAGCACGATGTCGTCCGTATACCGACCTTGACCCGTGATCAGCTTGAAATCCTCGACGCGCTTGATCCCTTGCGCCGCACCAAACTTCGTCATGCTGCGATCCCTCCAGAAAGTCCTGCATATACTAAGAGAAGCGGTGAGGAATAGAGAAGTCGAATGCCGCGAACACCGGATATGCGCGCTTCGCGCCGACAGCATCGCCGGTCGCATTGCACATCATCCAAGACCACACGAGCAATGAGAACGATCGAGTGATGATCTGCGAGCTATCCACGCGCACATCTAACAGCGGTGCAGCGTTGCATCGCAACAACGCTCTTGAAATTCCTCAGCAGGTAGAAGAAGACGTGGCGTGCGAATCGCTGCAGAACTAAGGTGGCGGTCAAGAGGGCCGCAGCGACGACCAAGTGAGGTCCCACAATGGCGAAAGCAACGACGAAGAAACCCGCTGCTCGCAAGACCGCAGCAAAGAAGACGACGCGCAAGCCGGCCAAGGCAGCGGCGAAGCGCACACCGGCGAAGAAGACCGCGGCGAAGAAGCCGGCCGCCAAGAAGAAGCCGGCGGCAAAGCGGAAGCCGGCCGCCAAGAAGGCCGCGTAACGACTGCGCAGACGCGACAACGATCCGAGGTGGCCGATGGCAAGAGCAAGCGACATCGAACGTTCGACACGGTCACCGCGGACGGCAACCCGCAAGAAGATGCCCGCATCATCTTCGGTGGTGTTGCCGACGACGACCGAAGCGGTGCGTATTCACGCGCCCGGCGGCGTTGAAGCGCTGCGGTACGAGACGGTGGAGGTACCGCGCCCGAACAGAGGCGAGGCCGTCATCCGTCAGACCGCTATCGGCGTCAATTTCATCGACATCTATCATCGCACCGGCGCCTATCCTCTCGCCGCCATGCCGCACGGCATCGGAATGGAAGGCGTCGGTGTGATCGTTGCCGTCGGATCTGGCGTGCGCGACGTGAAGGTCGGCGACCGTGTCGGCTACGCAGCCCCGCCCCCTGGCGCCTATGCCGGCATGCGCGTGATCGATGCGGGCAAACTCGTCAAACTCCCGGCATCGATTCCGGACAAGATCGGGGCTGCGATCATGCTGCAAGGCATGACCGCGCGCTATCTCCTCAAGGAGACCTATCGCGTCCGCAAGGGTGACTTCGTGCTGGTCCAGGCGGCGGCCGGCGGCATGGGTCTTATCCTTTGCCAGTGGGCGAAGGCGCTCGGCGCGACCGTTATCGGCACGGTGTCGACCGACGAGAAGGCGGCACTCGCCAAGAAGAACGGCTGCAAGTTCCCGATCGTCTACAGCCGCGAGGACTTCGTCGCGCGCGTGAAGGAGATCACCAAAGGCAAGGGCGTTCAGGTCGTCTACGACGGTGTTGGCAAGGATACGTTCTTGAAGAGCCTCGAATGCCTTGCCGTGCGCGGACATCTCGTGAACTACGGCTCGGCGTCGGGTGTGCCGGATCCGTTCTCTCCGGGCCTCCTCTCGGCGAAGTCAGCCTCGGTGACACGGCCCACTCTTTTTCACTATGTCATGGCGCGCCCGGCGCTTCTGGCCAATGCGCGCGATGTGTTCAAGATCATCGCCTCGGGCAAGGTGAAGATCCAACCGCCGATCGAATACAAGCTCGCCGATGCGGCGAAAGCGCACGCGGATCTCGCTGCACGCAAGACGACGGGTTCAATCATCCTTATTCCCTGATCAGTCGCGGCTGCGTCGATGCGCCTGCACGACGGCGCGCAGCCTGCTGAGGCGCCGGGAGGCGCTGACGGGTATGCGTGCGCGGGGGCGCGGCTCGTGCAGCATCTCGACGGTTCCGCACGTGGAATGCGCGTCATCGACACTGCGACGGGCGGTCAGTTCACCTTCTCCACCGCCGTCGATCTCGGACTGGTGGCCAATGTCGACAGGCTGGGCAATCTGGTGGTGGAATACGACGAGCCGAGCGCCCATCCCCTACCGCATCGGCATTACTTCGGTGCCGCCTGTCCCGGCGAGGGGGCTTGCCCGAATGCGAGCCGAGGGCGCCGCTCCGGTTTCGGTTTCGCCTTGGGCATGGGGAGAAGGCCATCGCGCTGGGCTTGCTTGCGTACCGCCTTGCGCATGCGCCGGATCGCCTCCGCCTTTTCGCGATTGCGTCGCTGTGAGGGTTTCTCATAGGCCTTCCGCTGCTTCATCTCGCGGAAGACCCCCTCACGTTGCATCTTTTTCTTCAGGGCCCTGAGAGCCTGATCGACGTTGTTGTCGCGTACCTGGACCAGCAAAAGGTTCTCCTCGAACCGTGAAGAACGGCTCTACGTGTGTTTGGTGCGGCGCCACAGTTGGAAGCCGCGTTCAGCGATGCCGCTTTCGATGGCCTCGCGGGACAGTCCGAAAGGGGGCGCGGCATGGGGCGCAACGCTACCCGTCCCGATCCACGGCGCAAACTTCTCAGGTAGTCCCGACCCCGTCGGCGAAGTGGCAAAGGCGTTCAATTCCGCGTTCTTCTCTGAGCGGAACACATACAGCGTGGGCCGCGCTGAACCCCGGCCTCGGTTCGACGAGAATGGACGCGTCATTGGGGCCTCCGACACGGGGCGAGTGGTGGCAGGCCGGGCGCAGCGAACCGCGCTCGGCAGGCCGTTCAAGCAGTCCGCAGATGATCCGCCGCCGACTTCCCCGTCCGGCGGTCTGCCACGATGTCGTACGATATCCTCTGGCCGTCGGAGAGCGTCGGCAGGCCCGCGCGCTCAACGGCGCTGATGTGGACGAAAACGTCCGGCCCGCCCGCATCCGGTTGGATGAAGCCGAAGCCCTTCTGGGAGTTGAACCACTTCACGGTTCCGGTGTGCATAGTATGTTCCTTGTGATGGTGCCAAAACAGACGAGGGCACGCCATGCACGGCGTTGCTGTCGTCTATCGAAGTCTCTGGTCGGGGGTCCTGAACCGGGCGACCGGACAGTGTCCGGAGCGAGGGCCATGCCGTTCGGCCGAAAGTCGATGTGTAGCGGTACCAGCCGCCAGCGGTTTCCACAAGGACAATCGACCGGACCTGTCACTGGGTCGCAGCACGGACCACGCGCCGGTGCGATCCCGACACGAACTCATCCTCGCCGGTCTTCACCAAACGGCGGAAGCCCGAGGGGGGGGCCGGCGGCGCGCTTCCCCGCGCCGCCAGGGTCCGCTTTAGAGCCCACAAATCGTGCGGTCTGTGCATCATCTTTCGGCATTCGCCGGCGTCGACCGCCCCCATTTCAGGCAAGACTGCGCTGCGTCAAAGCTGCACTCTTTCCTCCATGGATTCGGGCCCTAGGATTTCACCCCAGGCGCGCGGCTACACGTCGATCGACGTCGATAGACCGCGGGCTTCGGACAGGAGGATCCGTATGACGAAAGCATTTTCCATGCTCGCGCTTGCCGCGGGCCTCTTTGTGCTCGGCACGCCGATGGCGGAAGCCGGGCGCGACCTCGACGCCATCAAGCAGCGCGGCTCGCTCCGCTGCGGCGTCCAAGGGCCTTCCAACCCTGGCTTCGGCGTGCCGAACGCGCAGGGGCAATGGTCCGGCTTCAACGTCGACATCTGCCGTGCGGTCGCGATCACCATCTTCGGCGATCCCAATCGCGTCGAGTTCATTCCGGTGACGACGCAGTCACGCTTCCCCGCACTCACCAATGGTGAAGTGGACATTCTTTCGAACAACTCCACTTGGACGCTGACGCGCGACACCGGCGTCAATCGCTTCAACTTCCCGGCGATCGTCTTCTACGACGGTCAGGCCGTGATGGTGCCGCGCCGTCTCAACGTCACCTCTGCGCGGCAACTCAATGGCGCAACGGTCTGCGTCCAGCCGGGTACGACGACCGAGCTCAACATCACGGACTTCTTCCGCCAGCACAATCTTCAGTTCCGGCCCGTCGTCATCGAAGCGCTGGACGAGCTGCGCCGCGCCTACGACACCGGTCGCTGCGATGTGTTCACGAACGACTTCGCCGCGCTCGCTGCGCAGCGGACGCTCCTCTCCAATCCAAACGATCACGTGATCTTGTCTGATCGCTTGTCGAAGGAGCCGCTCAGTCCGGTCATCCGGCAAGGTGACGAAGAGCTCACCAACATCGTTGCCTGGACGGTGTTTGCGCTGATCGATGCCGAAGAACTCGGCATCACGCAAGCCAATGTCGGGCGAGTCGCCGAGACGGCGACGAACCCCGTGATCCGCCGCTTGCTGGGCAGCGAAGGCAATATGGGCCAGGCGCTCGGCGCCCACTCGCCGCAGTATGCCCGGCAGATCATCGCCGCCTTCGGGAACTACGGTGAAATCTTCAATCGCCATCTCGGCCCGCAGACCCCCCTGGGGCTCGAGCGGGGCATGAACAACATCTGGACTCAAGGGGGCCTCCTTTACGCGCCGCCCGCGCGCTGATTAACTGGCGGCATGGGAGCCGTGCGTCAGGCGCGCGGCTCCCGGAACCACCAGCGGCGCCGCACCCCGCGGCGCGCAAGAGGGAACGGGGAAGCTTGCACATGAAACCAATCCTGCTCGTAGCCGCTGCGGCGGCCGCTTTCGTGACCCTCGGGGTCCCGGCTGTGGAAGCCGGTCGTGATCTTGATGCCATCAAGGCCCGCGGCGTGCTCCGCTGCGGCGTGCAGACCGGTACGCCGGGCTTTGCCGTGCCGGATGCGCAAGGGCGGTGGCAGGGCTTCAATGTCGATTTGTGCCGTGCCATGGCCATCACCATTCTTGGTGATCCGAGCAAGGTCGAGTTCATCCCGACGACGACGCAGTCGCGCTTCCCGGCGCTGACCAACGGCGAAGTCGACATGCTCATCAACAACGCAACGCAGACGCTCACGCGGGACACCGGCGTGAACCGGTTCAACTTCCCGGCGATCAAGTTCTACGACGGCCAGGCCCTCCTCGTGCCGCGCCGCTTGAACATCACACAAGGCCGGCAGCTGAACGGCGCAACCGTCTGCGTGCAGCCCGGAACGACGACCGAGCTCAACATCACGGACTTCTTCCGGCAGAACAACATCCGCTTCACGCCGCTCGTGATCGATTCGGTCGACGAGCTGCGCCGCGCCTACGAAGCGGGCCGCTGCGACGTCTTCACCAACGACTACGCCGCCCTCGCCGCGCTGCGCACGCAGCTTGCCCGCCCGGCCGATCACGTGATCCTGCCGGACCGCCTCTCCAAGGAACCTCTCGGCCCGGTCATCCGGCAGGGTGACGAGGAACTGACCAACATCGTTGCGTGGACGGTGTGGGCGCTCGTCGACGCCGAAGAAAACGGCGTCACGCAAGCGAACGTCGATCGGATCGCCGCGTCTTCCACGAACCCGGTCATTCGTCGCCTGCTCGGCGTCGAAGGCAACATGGGCCAAGCGCTCGGCGCTTCCAGCCCGACTTACGTTCAGCAGATCGTGAAGACCTTCGGGAACTACGGCGAGATCTACAACCGCCATCTCGGCCCGCAGACCCCCCTCGGCCTCGAACGCGGCATGAACGATCTATGGACCCGCGGCGGCCTGATGTACGCACCGCCTGCCCGCTGACGCCGCAGAACCTCGCCGGTCGCCCGTCCGCGGGCGGCCGGCACTGAGCTTGGTCGTAACGGCCACGGAATAAAGCGCCGGGACAAGGCGCGCCGCGGATGGAAGTGGGGACGATGTCCGTCAGCGAGGCAAACCAAGAGCGCATCACGCAGTCGAAGACGGTTTGGTACAACGACGCGCAGACGCGCGGCCTGGTGTTCCAGGCGATGCTCCTCGTGCTGGTGGTGGTGATCGGATTCACCGCCTATCAGAACATGATCGCGAACATGGCCGCGCGCGGCCTGCTCTTCGGTTTCGATTATCTCGGCCGCGGTGCCGGCTTCGAAATCGGCGAGTCGCTCATCCCTTACACCGCGACCGATACGTATGGGCGCGCGCTCCTCGTCGGCCTCATCAATACCATCCGTGTCGCGATCATCGGCATCGTTCTGTCGACGATACTCGGCGTCTTCCTTGGCATCGCACGTCTTTCGAAGAACCCCTTGTTGTCCGGGCTCGTCGGCGGCTACATCGAGGTCATTCGCAACACGCCGCTCGTTCTGCAGTTGGTGTTTTGGTATTCGATCATCAATGCGTTTCCACGGCCACGCGAGGCGATATCGCCGTTTCCCGGCTTCTTTCTGTCGAACCGCGGTTTGAAGATCCCGTGGATCGAATGGAACGACGCGTTGTGGCCGGTCGTGTGGGCGTTCGTCGCCGGCATCGTCGCAACGATCATCGCGGCGCGCGCCTACAAGCGGAAACAGGACGAAACCGGCAAGATCACGCCGCTGTGGCCGACCGCCCTCGGCTTGATCTTAGGCTTGCCGGCGCTCGCCGCCATCGCCATGGGCTGGCCGATCGTGCCGACGATCCCGGTGCTCGCCGGCTTCAATTTCGAAGGCGGCGCGACGCTGACGCCGGAGTTCTTCGCCCTTCTTCTCGGCCTCACCCTGTACACTGCGGCATTCACCGCTGAAATCGTTCGCGCCGGCATTCTCTCGGTGTCGAAGGGGCAATGGGAGGCGGGCCGCTCGCTCGGCCTCACCGATGGCCGCATCATGCGGCTGATCGTGCTGCCGCAGGCGCTGCGCGTGATCATTCCTCCGCTCACCTCAACCTTCTTGAATTTCACCAAGAACACGTCGCTCGCCACCGTGATCGGCTATCCCGATCTCGTGCACGTCTCGAACACCACGATGAACCAGACGGGGCGCGCGGTCGAAGCGATCCTCATCTTTGCGTCGATCTACCTGACGCTATCGCTTCTGACCTCGGCCTTCATGAATTGGTACAATGCGCGTGTTGCGCTGCGGGAGCGCTGAGCCGTGACGATGACCACAGCCACACCCGCGAATTCGGTCGCCTACGTCGCGCCCGAAACCTTGCCGTCGCTGCCGCCGCCGGCCGGCATCGCAACGACGTTCTGGGGCCGCCAGTTCCAAACCTATTTCGGTACTCGCGGCAATGCGATCATCTCGATCCTATGCATCCTGCTGGTGCTCTGGCTTGCGCCGCCCCTCCTCAACTGGCTGTTCTTCGGCGCGGTGTGGACCGGCAACGCCGCAGCATGTCGGGCGGCGAGCGGGGCCTGCTGGGCCTTCATCATCGAGAAGTTCTGGTTCTCGATCTTCGGCCTCTACCCTTATGAACTGCGCTGGCGGCCGGCAGTGGTGCTCGCGATCTTCGCGGTGATGGTGGCGATCACGGTGCAGTCGCGCTTCTGGCGAGGAGAGATCTTCTACGCCTGGCTCGTCGCATTGCTCGTCATGTGGACGTTGCAGGGCGGCACGATTCCGCCCTTCGGCATTCCGGTCCCGGGGCTCGATCCGGTTCCGACCCGACTGTGGGGCGGCATTCTCATCACCATCTTCCTGGCCGTCTTCGGCCTCGCGGTCGCCTATCCGATCGGCGTTCTGCTTGCGCTCGGCCGGCGGTCGAAGCTGCCGATCGTGAAGGCGGTCTGCATCGTCTGGATCGAGTTCATTCGCGGCATTCCACTGATCTCGCTCCTGTTCATTGCGACCTTCATCATTCCGCTGTTCATGGCGCCAGGCTTTGATCTCGATCGCTTCCTGCGCGCTCAGATCGCGTTCATCCTGTTCGCGGCAGCCTATCTCGCCGAGGTGTTCCGCGGCGGATTGCAGGCGATCCCGAAGGGCCAGTACGAAGCCGCCGACGCGGTCGGCCTCAATTATGCGGCCAAGATGCGGCTCGTCGTGTTGCCGCAGGCGCTGAAAATCACCATTCCGGCGCAGGTCAACACCTTCATCGGCCTGTTCAAGGATACGACGCTCGTCGTCATCATCGGCATCTTCGACTTCTTCACCACGTTGCGCGCGGCGCTGGGCGATTCGAACTGGCTCGGCTTCTCGGTCGAAGCCTATGTCTACGCGGCCGCGGTCTACTTCGTCCTCTGTTACGGCATGTCGAAGTATTCGCAGTGGTTGGAGGTGCACCTCAATCCGGAGCGGCGGCGGTAGACCTCAGCCGCCGCCCCGCGTTCGAAATCGATTGCCGGAAGAGCCTGGCGTCGGGTCCGGCGGGCGCTGCGGCTGGACGATCCGGTCCTCGTCCCGCAAGATGGGCGCCGGTGCGCGGCGAGGCGGCTGTTGAACGCCAGCGCCTTGCTGCCGCCGCCTGATCTCGTCCTCGTAAAAGACGCCGGGCCCCTGCCTGATCGGCGGCGGCGTCATCGCCGGGGCGCCGATGCCGCCCGTCGACTGCTGCCGGCGCACGAGCTCATGCGACCACGCGCCGGGGTCCGACGTCTGGGCCAAGGCCGGAACAGCCGCCACGGTCGCAGCAAGAGCAATAGAACACCGGATTCTCATGCGCATTGTCCAACGGGACACAGCGGCACGAACATGGACATTCCTGGTCATTGCTGCGTCCGCCACCCGCAGGCGACGGCGCCGAGGGCCATGGCCACCGCCGCCTGCGTCGGGTCGACTACCGGGATGCCGAGCGCATCCTCCATGCGCGCGCGATAGCGCGCCATCCCGGCGCACCCCATGACGATGGCGTTGGCACCGTCCTGTTCCTTCAAAGCGCGCCCCGTCACAATCATCTTGTCGAGCGTTCGGCCCTCGTCTGCGAGATCGACGACGTTGAGGCCGACCGCGCGGTCCCCCGCCACACGATCGATGATGCCCATCGCGCGGAAGTTGCGCAGATGGCGCGGGATCGACTGAGGCAATATGGCGATCACACCGACGCGCCCCGCGAGATTCATCGCGGTCGCCATGCCCGCATTCATGATCCCGATGACCGGCTTCGCCGTCGTCTCGCGTGCCGGGTAGAGGCCCGGGTCGGAAAAGCACGCGATCACGAAGGCATCCGTCGTGTTGTCCTCGCGCTTCACGAGCGCGCACAAAGGCGCCACCACGTCGACGGTATGCATCTCCGTCTGGATGCCCGGCGGGCCTTCCGCGAGCGTCGCGCACGCGATCTCCGGCCCCCCTTTCGTCCGCAGCGGTTCGAGGGCCGCATCGATGTCCTGCGTGACCGCCACGCTCGAATTGGGGTTGACGACGAGAATGCGACGTTTTCCGTTCATGGCTGATCCTGCGGCCCGTGTCCGGGGCATCCGTGACGCCTTCGGCCGCGCCTGTCCAGGAGATCGAATGTGACCGAAACTCAAACGAGCCGCGTCTCCTACGACGTCGTCCTGCGTGGCGGCACGGTAGGAACTTCCACAGGCACGTTTCAGGCCGATGTCGGCATTCGTGGGGGCCTTGTCGTGGCCTTGGGGCTCGATCTCGATCGCGGCGCAACAGAGGTCGACGCGCGCGGCAAGCTGGTCCTGCCCGGCGGCGTCGACACCCATTGCCACATCGAACAGGTGTCAGCGGCCGGATTGCTCAACGCCGATACCTTCGAGAGCGCAACCGTGTCAGCGGCCGCCGGCGGTACGACGACCGTCGTGTCGTTTGCTGCACAGCACGCCGGGCTGAAGCTCGATCATGTCGTCGCGGACTATGCGGCGCTCGCGGCCAAAGGGGCGATCGTCGACTACGCGTTCCACATGATCATCGCCGACCCGACCGAGGAGTGCCTGACGAAGCACCTGCCGCAGGCGATCCGCGCGGGCCACCCTTCCATCAAGGTCTTCATGACCTACGACAAGATCCGCCTGCACGACGAGCAGATTCTGGACGTCATGCTGGTTGCCCGCGAGCACGGCGCGCTTCTCTGCGTTCATGCCGAGAACCACGGCATGATTTCCTGGATGGGCAAGCGCCTGGTCGAGAAAGGCTATGTCGCCCCGAAGTTCCACGCGCCGAGCCATCCGCGTGTTTCGGAGGCGGAAGCCTTCGAGCGGCTGATCCGGATGAGCCAGCTCCTCGACCAGCCCGTCATGATTTTCCACGTCTCGACGGCGGAGGGTGCCGCCATCATCCGCCGTGCGCGGGGCGAGGGCATCAAGGTGTTCGCCGAGACCTGTCCACAGTATCTGTTTCTGACGGCGGACGATCTGGACAAGCCCGGGCTCGAAGGCGCGAAGTGGATGTGTTCGCCGCCCGCGCGCACCAAGGCAGATCAAGATGCGCTGTGGCGCCATCTGGCGCTCGGCGACCTGCAGACCATTTCGTCCGACCATGCGCCCTATGCCTTCGATTCGACCGGCAAGCTCGCCGCCGGGCGCAAGCCGACCTTCAAGCAGATCGCCAACGGCCTGCCAGGCTTGCAGATGCGCCTGCCGCTGCTGTTCGATGCCATGGTGTCCAAAGGACGCCTCGGCGTGGAAGCTTTCGTCAATCTGACGGCGACGGCGCCTGCGGCAATCTACGGGCTCACCAGCAAAGGCGAGATCGCGATCGGCAAGGATGCCGACATCGTGGTGTGGGACCCAAGAAAGCGCGTCACGCTCGACGATGCGATGGTTCTCGACCGCACCCGGTACACGCCCTATGCCGGCCGCAAGATCGCGGGCTGGCCTCACCTCGTGCTGCGTCGCGGTGAGGTCATCGTGAAGGGCGGTAAAGTGTCCGCCGCGCCAGGGAGCGGGCAGTGGATTCGACGCTCGGGCGGATGGGCAGCGGCTGCAACGGGGCGCGTTGCCCCTGAATTCGACCCGAAGCGAAATGGCGGCGCTGTTCTCTATTGATCCTTAGATATGAAATGACCACGACACGTTGCGGAAAACTACCTCTCCTAGCGTGGCCTCGCCACTTCGGCAGAGGAGCTATCCCATGAACCGCCGTACCGCCCTGCTCGCCGCAGCCTTCGCGCTCGCGGGCGTCTCCACCGACGCCTTCGCGCAGGCCCAGCAGGACTTCGCGATCGTCAATCGCACCGGCTATCAGATCGACGAGATCTATGTCGGCCCGTCGTCGAGCCCGAATTGGGGGCGTGATCTTCTCGGGCAGAATGTTCTGCGCAACGGACAGACATTCAACATCCGTTTCCCACAGAACACGCGGGAGTGCCTGTTCGACATCAAGGTTGTTTACAACGACCGCGATCAATCAGAGTTCCGGCAGGTGAACCTCTGCCGGATCAGCCGCGTGAACCTGTTCTGGGACCGCGCCCGTCGGACGACCCGCGCCACGACCGAGTGACCACCCTCAGGCGTGATCGCGAAGCTTCCGATCGAGACGCGCCATCAGCACATCGAGTTCCTTGACATCGTCCGCGTCGAGCTTCGGCCCCGGCGCGCGCGTCGCCGCGGATGCGATCGCACCGCGGCGGCGCAGGATTTCTTTGCGCAGCGCAAGGCCGATGCCCATCTGCCCCTCGTGCCGCAAGAGAGGCAGGTAAAGATCGTAGAGGTCCTCGGCATCTTCGTGCTGCCCGGCCCGGAACAAGCGGTCGATGGCGACGAGCATGTCCGGATAGGCAAATCCGGTCATGGCGCCGTCGGCACCCCGCCGGTATTCCTGCGGCAGGTGCATGCCGCCATTGCCGCACAAGATCGAGATGTAGCGGCGGGGTTTCCCGTTGCACGCGTTTCGAATGGCCGAGAGCTTGCGCAGGCCTGGCGCTTCCTCGTGCTTGAGCATCACGATCGACGGATGCTCGTCGACCATGCGCACAAAGGCGCCGGCCGAGTTGAACACGCCCGTGAGCTGGGGATAGTCCTGGTAGCACACGGGGATCTCGGGTCCGAGTGCGGCGACGACGGCGCGGATATAGGCCTCGATGGCCTCGTCCGTCTTGAGCCCGGCGATCGGCTGGACCATGACGCCGGCGGCACCTTTCTCCATCGAGAACCGCGCGAGCTTTACGAGTTGCGCCGTGCCGGGGTTGGAGACGCCGACGACCGCCGGAACCTTGCCGGCCACGCGCTTCAGGAACGCTGCCGCGACATCCATCGCTTCCTGTTCGGACAGCTTCTGCGCTTCGCCCATCACGCCCATGATGGTCATGCCATGCACGCCGCAGCCGAGATAGAAATCGACGAGGCGGTCGATCGAGGCGAAATCGACGGCTCCGGCGTCGCTAAACGGGGTCGCGGCGATGACGTAGACGCCCTTGGCGTCGGCGGTGAGGCGATGCGGCATGGTGGCTCCAACACGAGACCCCGCCGCGTAGAGGATCGCTCCAAGCCGGTCAACGCGGAGGGGAGCGGAGGCCGTCAGCGCCTGAGCGGCGCCCAGGGGTTGGCGGGACCCGTCCCGACCGTTCGCCCGTCGGCGCGGAAATCGCCGAGCATCATGTCCGGAGCCGACGTGTTGTGGCGCGACGGGACCTTCCGGCCGAGCCAGAGTTCGGCTGCCTCGGCACGGCGAAAGCGCATGATCCCCTCTTCCTGCCAGGATTGCGATCCCGGCTCACGCCAGCCGGCCCAGGCCACGTCGGAATTCACCTCCGTGACGAACATCGAGCGCACCGTCGCAAAGGCATAAGGCTGCGGAACGGCACGATCGAAGGTCACGTCCAGCGAGATCACATCGCGATCGAGATAGGACAGGCGCAACGTCCCGGTCCCGCCGCGTACGAAGTCGAACGAGAAGGTGAGATTGGCGGGATCGTAGCGGACCTCGCGCAGGTCGACGATCGGGCGGCCCTGCACTTCGACGGGGCCAACCAGGAACGACGAGCCGTAGGCAGACCAGGGCAGATGGCGCGGTGGCAGCGGGCGCGCGCGCCAGTAGCCGTCCCCCGGATAGAGAACGAGGACTTCTTCATTGCGCTCGTCGATGCGCACCCAGACCTGGATGAGATGGATGTTCTCGAACGTCCGCTCGCCGATGCGGATCGGAGCCGTGGCCAGTCGCCAGAACCGCGCGAAGCGGTGGCCGACGATCTGCCAGGAAAAGCTCTCGTGCAAGGTGATGCGCGTCGGCTCGAAGCTGTATTCCGGATTGGTCGGGAAGTCCGTGCAATTGTGCCAATCGGCGGCGAAGCGATCGTGCATCAGCGTGCCGATATAGGCCGGGTGCTGCGCATCCACGCGGAACGAGCGCACGCGATCGGAGAACAGCTTGACCGTGACGTTGTCCTTCTCGGCGCACAAGGTCGGCTCGGACTGGTTCTCGACGCGCACGGGAACGTCTTGGGCGAAGGCCGGCACCGCCAGGATCAACGCCAATGTCAGGACTGTTGCGCGCACATGCGTCTCCGTGCCCGGCTACCTCGGGTTTTCGTTCGGCGCCGCGTCGATTGGATATCAGCTCTGTAGAACAGCATATACATCGCCGGAATTGGCGGCATGCGCCAGCGCGGTGATATGGTCTGCCATCTCGTCCTTGGTGACGAAGCGGCCGAAGCTCAGCGTCTGGCTTTCGCCGAGCGCGATGTCGAACCGATAGTCGCCGAGCTTGGCAAGTCGATCGAGGCAGCGTAGCGCGACATCCTTCTGAATGGTGGTGAATTCGAACGACAGCGCCGCGACTGCCGTGTGCAGGCCGGCGAGCACCGCGGCTTCGAAACCTTCCACATCGATCTTCACGAAGGCCGGTTGACCGTGCTCGACGATCAGCCGGTCGAGCGTCGTGCCCGGCACGACGATTTCATCGTCCCAGGTCTGCCCTTCCCACCCGCCGGCTCCGTCGGCCGCCTTCACGAAATCGGCGGATGCGGTGCTCACCGTCGGGTTGCGGCTGTTGATCCTCAGCGTGACCTCGTCTTCCCGTTCGCCGACGACGGCCCGCACGAGCGTCACTGCAGGATCGTCCCAGAAGAGCGAGTCGATCACTGCCGCCGGGCCGGGTTGTGGCTCGACCGCGACGACGCGGGCGCCCAATCGCCGGAACGCTGCGACGCGATCGCCGACATGCGCGCCGACATCGAAGACGAGATCGCCCGGTTGCACGAAGCGCCGGTACAGCGCATCCATGCGATCGCGCTGCGCGGCGTCCCCGTGATAGGTGAGGATCGACTGGGCCACCGCGACGGCGCCGACCGTGCGCGCGGCGATCACCTTGTTGGCGGCCGCATCCTGGATGGCGCGCACTTCAGGCGGTGGATCGAAGTCCTCCGGGATGGCGCACAGATGCTCGCGCACGCTCGCCATTCCGATCCGCTCGTCGGACAGGAGGACGGCGAAGGGCACCGCCGTCAGATAGCCGAGCGTCAACGGCAGCGACCACCACAGGAGCGCCGGCGCGAAGAAGAACAACGGTACCATAACGGCAAGCCCGAACGCGGTGACCGGCCAGAGCCCTTCCCGCGCTGTGCGCCAGGAAATGCCGTGTGCATCGCGCGCCTGTCCGGACCATGCGATTTCGGCGCGCCCGAACGCCAAGCGGATCATGAAAACGGTGATACGGAAGGTGGTGACCGCGCCGAGCAGGAAGGAGAAGACGAGTTCGACGGCGGCGCTGCGGATGAAGTTGGTCCGGCCACCGTAACGCGCGGCCGCGCCCGCCGTCAGCAGGACATCGGCGAAGCCTGCGAGCTTCGGCGCCAGATACATCAGGAAATAAGCGAAGTAGACCGCGATCGCGAGGTCGGCCGGGAAGTTTGACAGATCGTCACCGTCGATCAGCTTGAACGGCAGAAGCGCGATGCCGAGCGTCCATCCGGGCACGGAGACGAACATCAAGATCGCCCAGATGAGTTGGAACCTGCTCATCGGCAGAACGGGCAGACCCATCAGCCGCACATACTGCATATTGCCGAGACACCAGCGCAGATCGCGCTTGGAGAACTCCAGGATCGTCGGTGGGTTTTCTTCGTAGGATCCGCCCTCCTCCGGCAGCACGCGCACCTCGTAGCCGGCCTTGCGCATCAAGGTCGCCTCGACCTGGTCGTGGCTCATGATGGCGCCGCCGAGCGGCGGCCGACCCGGGAGTACGGGCAGGTGGCAGTCATCGCGGAAAGGCGCGATGCGGACGAGCGCATTGTGGCCCCAGAACGGTCCGCAATCGGCGGTCCACCAGGACTGCCCCATGGTGTAGGAGCGCATGCCGTGGCGCATGCCGAACTGGAAGATGCGGGCGAAGGCACTCTTCGACGGCATGCCGACGACGAGCGACTGCAAGATGCCGAGCTTCGGATGCGCTTGCATCATGCGCACATGGCGCACGATGACGTCGCCGGTCATGAGGCTGTCGGCGTCGAGCGGCAGCATCAGCTCATAGTCGTTGCCCCAGCGCTCGCAGAAGTCGCGCACATTGCCAGCCTTGTAGCCGGTGTTCTCGGTGCGCCGGCGATAGACGATGCGGGACGTCGTCTGATCCTCGCCGCTCCAGGCACGCGCCAGCGCTTCCTCCTCCGCCGCGACCTCCGGCTTGTTGGTGTCCGACAGCAGGTACCAGTCGAACATCGCGCCGTGACCGGTCGCGTCGACGGACGCCTTGATCGTCTTCAAGCGGGCAATCGCGCGTTCGGGATTCTCGTTGCGCAAGGTCATGAACACGGCGGTCTTGACGGCGATCGGCTCCGTGCCGTCACCCGCCGCCGCGTAAGGCGCGACGGCGGCGATCGCATCCTGCCGCCCGTGCAGAAGCCACAGGCCGATCACGGCGTTCCAGAAGCCGAGAACCGCCCAGGGCGTCCCGACCGCGAAGCAGAGCCAAAGGAGAACGTCGACCCAGGTCCAGCCGCCATTGCCCAGAACGACCGCCGCAGCGCCGACGAGCGCAAGCCAGGTGACGATGTTCAAGCCGAAGATCAGGCGTCGGCGGGCCGTCAAGTCCGCCATGGTCTGAAGACCGGTCGGGGTGGTGGCGCCGGCCGGGGGGGGCATGTCCTCGGCGTTTGTCGTCATGGTTCAGGTCCGATCGTGAAGCGCGCGCCGATAGCGAGCATTGCCTGAACGGGTGCTGTACGGCGCGGGCGACCCTGTAACGGAGCCGCTCGACCTTGGCGAGAGGGCACCCTGTGCTGGATCGGAGACGTTTGAGACTGGGTGACGAATGATGGGGGTCCCGTCAGGTTCGGGTTGCTGAAGCTCGAATCGTCAGGAGACCCCCATGCAGGTGATTGGCCTGCCCGGCCAT